>NZ_JBIFFM010000003.1:0-422916 GCF_043556995.1 Sulfitobacter sp. 1A15106
TGAGACAAAAGAAACTGAGATGCGCCCTAACTTCTTGGCGCGCCCCGCCTCTAATACCTCGAATTCTTATCCGCCTCGTGATCCGAACCACCGCGTATCCGCTGCCGTCCGCCCCGTCTGGCGCCCCAGCGGTGCGTCTCAGCGCCGCCGGTAGAGGGGGTTCTAAGGTTAGTGGGGCAAAGCCGCAAGCCGTTTTTTGAAGTTTTGTGCAGTTTTTGTGAAAGCCTTATAAAAGCCCTTCAAAACAGTGATTTATGGCATGCGAGACACTGCAGAGGTTAACCTAAACCCCCGTGATCTGCCGCCGTTATGTTAACGCCATCAGTTATCCACATGCCACAGCCCGGAATCGCGCGTTTCAGACGCGTGAATCATGACCCCTGTTGCCCCTTCCGAGTCGCCCATCCCCGCGGGCCTTTCTGCCAAAGGCCCCTTAACGGCAGCCGATAGATCAAAAGCCCCGCGACAAGGCCGGCATAGACCAACGGCTCCAGCTGAAACCCTTTCGCCAGCCATAGGAAATGTAGGGCTGCCAAGAGCGCTGCCACATAGGTCAGCCGGTGGAGCTTGCGCCAACGCGCCCCCAGCTTCCGCAGCGACCAATTGTTGGATGTGGCCGCCAGCGGCACAAGGCAGAGGAACCCAGCCATGCCGATGGTGATATAGGGCCGTTTGAGAACATCCGCCCAGATACGCGACAGCCCTTGCACGTCGAGCAGCGCCCAGACCGCCAGATGCGCCAGCGCATAGACGAAGGTCATCACACCGATCGCCCGGCGAAAGCGCAGCAGGTTCACCCCAAATACCCGGCGCAGCGGGGTGATCGCCAGACCGGCGATCAGCAGGCGCAGCGCCCAGAGACCATAGAGGTGTTCGAGCCCCTTTACCGGATCGCGCCCCAGCCCGCCGGTGAGTCCTTGGTAAAAGAACCACGGGATGGCCAGGGCCAGCAGGAGATAAACTGCCCAGACCGGGGTGCGGCGGGCGGCCCTGTTCAGGGCATCGGTCAGGCGCGCCATGTTGCGGCCACGCCAGAGAACGGTGCTTGAGCCAAAGGACGGGGCATATATATCGCGGCAGACATCAGAAGTTCGCCGTCAGGTCCATACCCTCGTAAAGCGACGCCACCTCTTCTTCGTAGCCGTTGAACATCAGCGTCGGCTGGCGCCGTGCGAAGAGCCCGCCGCCGATGGGGCGCTCATCGGCCTGCGACCAACGCGGATGGCTGACCTTGGGGTTCACGTTGCTGTAAAAACCATATTCTCGCGGCGCGGCCTTGTTCCAACTGGTGGGCGGCTGCTTGTCTATCAGGGTGATCCGCACCACGGATTTGATGGATTTATACCCGTATTTCCACGGCACGACCAACCGCAGCGGTGCGCCGTTCTGGTTTGGGATGTCCTTGCCATAGATGCCGATGGCCATGATCGTCAGCGGGTGCATCGCCTCATCCAGCCGCAGCCCTTCGACATAGGGCCAGTCGAGCACGGGGAAACGCAGGCCCGGCATCTCTTCGGGGCGGTAGGCGGTCTCGAAGGCCACGTATTTCGCGCCGGATTGCACCCCGGCCATATTGAGCAGATCGGCCAGTTCGAACCCATTCCACGGCACCACCATCGACCACGCCTCGACACAGCGCAGCCGGTAAATGCGCTCTTCGATGGTCATCGCCTTCATGATATCCTCGAAAGCGTAGTCGCCGGGCTTGTCGACCATGCCCGCGATGGTCACGGTCCAAGGGGCGGTCGTCAGCGCGCCTGCGTATTTCGCGGGATCGTCCTTGCCGGTGCCGAACTCGTAGTAATTGTTGTATTGGGTGATGTCTTCGTAGTCATTCGGGGTCAGCCCCTCTTGGGCCGCGGCCCCCTGCCCCAGCCCGGCAAGACCCAGCCCCGCCATCGCACCGCCCATGATCTGCCGCCGGTTGAGGTATTGCGCCTCATCGGTCACGTCACGGTCCGTCAGTCGATTGATCCAGCGATTGGCCATTTCAGCGCTCCCTACTATACTCATGCAAAGTTAGCGCCCGCCGGAAGCCATACCAAATCCTTTCGCCCGGATTTCAGCCAGCACACCGGAATGTCAGGCGCCGTTATTCAAAGGAGTGCCGCCATGATCCGTTTTCTTTTCGCCGCCGGTCTGATCTGGGCCAGCGCCGCCCAAGCGGGTGAGATGGTCACCTATACCACCGACCAGAGCTTTGGCGATGTGACTTTCGGGGTGGAGAACGCGATCCTGAACCAAGGGCTCATCCCCGAGAACGTCAGCCACGTCGGTGAGATGCTCGACCGCACCCGCGCCGATGTCGGCTCTGACGTGGTGCTGTTCGAGGCGGCGGAGGTGTTCAGCTTTTGCTCGGCCGCGCTGTCGCGCAAGGTGATGGAGGCGGACGTTATGAACATCGGCTTTTGCCCCTACGACATATTCGTCATGCAACTGCCCGAGAGTGAAGAGGTGACCATCGGCTACCGCGCCTTTCCCGATGGCGCGATGCAGGGGGTGCAGAGCCTGCTCGATGAGATTGTGAAGGAAGCGATTGGGGAAGAGTGAAAAGGGCATCGCCCTCGGGCGGGAGAGAGGGCGATGCCCGGCCTGCCAACGGGCGAAAGGTTTCTGTCTCCGGTCGCAAGAAGGGCCGGAAAACCCGGCCCTTCTCTTCATCTCTTAAGGTTTAGTGCACCGTAGCGTCATCCGGCTTGGGCCGGTTCGACGCGGCCACCTGATCGCCGATGATCAAGCCATCGGCCCCGGCGCGGACGGTCACGGTGTCGCCGTCCCTCACATCCCCGGCCAAGAGCATCTCGGCCAGTGGGTCCTGCACGGTACGCTGGATCACCCGCTTCAAGGGGCGCGCCCCGAAGACCGGGTCATAGCCCTCATCCGCCAACCACTTGCGCGCGGCCTCATCCAGATCGAGCGTGATCTTCCGCCCCGCAAGTCGCTTGAGCAGCCGCGCCATCTGAATATCGACGATCCCGTCCATGTCCTTGCGGCCCAGACGGTCAAAGATGATCGTCTCGTCTAGACGGTTCAGGAACTCGGGCCGGAAATGCGCCCGGACCGCATCCATCACGTCACGCTTGGCCGCCGCCATATCGCCGCCCTCGGGCAGTTGGCTCAGCGCCTGCGCCCCGAGGTTGGAAGTCAGCACGATCAGCGTCTGTTTAAAGTCAACCGTGCGGCCCTGACCATCTGTCAGCACACCATCGTCGAGCACCTGCAAAAGCACGTTGAAGACATCGGGATGCGCCTTTTCGACCTCATCGAAGAGCACGACCTGATAGGGCCGACGCCGCACCGCTTCGGTCAGCA
Source organism: Sulfitobacter sp. 1A15106 (assembly GCF_043556995.1). Classification (NCBI taxonomy): domain Bacteria; kingdom Pseudomonadati; phylum Pseudomonadota; class Alphaproteobacteria; order Rhodobacterales; family Roseobacteraceae; genus Sulfitobacter; species Sulfitobacter sp. 1A15106. The sequence goes on from NZ_JBIFFM010000003.1 coordinate 3,313, forward strand.
CACCGCCCTCGTCGTAACCGACATAGCCCGGAGGGGCACCGATCAGACGGGCCACGGCGTGTTTCTCCATGAACTCGGACATGTCGATGCGCACCATCGCATTGTCATCGTCAAAGAGGAACTCGGCCACAGCCTTGGTCAGCTCGGTCTTGCCCACACCGGTCGGCCCGAGGAAGAGGAAGCTGCCCAAGGGTCGGTTCTCATCGTTGAGCCCCGCACGCGCCCGGCGCACGGCATTGGCCACGGCCTTCACGGCAGCGTTCTGCCCGATCACGCGGTCATGCAACTGCCCTTCCATCCGCAGCAGCTTGTCGCGCTCACCCTCAAGCATCTTGCCCGCCGGGATGCCTGTCCAACGCTCGACGACGGAGGCGATCTGGTCGGGGCGCACGGCCTCTTCGACCATCATGTCATCCTCACGGCCTTCGGCGGCTTCAAGGTCGCGTTCCAACTGCGGGATCACGCCATAGGATAGCTCGCCCGCGCGCGCGAGATTGCCTTCGCGTTTCGCGATATCGAGTTCGGCCCGCGCTTGGTCGAGCTTCTCCTTGATATCACGCGCCCCGGCCAGCTTGTCACGCTCGGCCTGCCACTGCGCCGTCATCTCGGCGCTGCGGTCCTGCAGATCGCTGAGGTCTTTTTGCAAAGCCTCCAGCCGATCCTTGGACGCGGCATCGTCTTCCTTCTTCAGCGCCTCCGCCTCGATCTGAAGCTGAAGGATCTGACGGTCCAGCGCATCCAGTTCTTCAGGCTTGCTGTCGACCTCCATCCGCAGACGGCTCGCCGCCTCATCCATCAGGTCGATCGCCTTGTCGGGCAGGAAACGGTCGGTGATGTAGCGATGGCTGAGCGTCGCCGCCGCGACCAGCGCGGTGTCGCTGATGCGCACGCCGTGATGCAGCTCATACTTCTCTTTAATGCCGCGCAGGATCGACACGGTATCTTCGACCGTCGGCTCCTGTACGATCACCGGCTGGAACCGCCGCGCAAGCGCCGCGTCCTTCTCGACATATTTGCGGTACTCTTCGAGCGTGGTGGCACCGACACAGTGCAGCTCACCCCGCGCCAGCGCAGGCTTCAGCAGGTTCGACGCATCCATCGCGCCATCGGCCTTACCGGCACCGACCAGCGTGTGCATCTCGTCGATGAAGAGGATCACCTCGCCCGCGGCTTCGGTCACCTCGGTCAGCACGGCTTTCAAACGCTCTTCGAACTCACCCCGGTATTTCGCGCCAGCGATCAGCGCCCCCATGTCGAGCGCGAGCAGACGCTTGTTGCGCAGGGATTCAGGCACGTCACCATGCACGATGCGCAACGCCAAACCTTCGGCGATGGCGGTCTTACCAACCCCCGGCTCACCAATGAGCACCGGGTTGTTCTTGGTGCGGCGGCTCAGCACCTGCATGGCGCGGCGGATCTCTTCGTCCCGGCCAATGATCGGGTCGATCTTGCCCTCTTCGGCCCGCGCGGTCAGGTCGAGGCTGTACTTCTCCAGCGCCTCATAGTTGTCTTCGGCAGTGGCGCTGTCGGCCTTGCGGCCCTTGCGCACATCATTGATGGCGGCGTTCAGCCTTTGGGCGGTCACCTGCCCCGCTTCCAGCGCCGTCTTCGCGCCGGATTTCACCATGCACAGCGCGGTCAGAATGCGCTCGACAGTGACGAAACTATCGCCTGCTTTCTTGGCAATCGCTTCAGCCTCGGCCAGCACCTTGGCGGTGGTGCCGTCCAGATAGACCTGCCCTGCATCGCCGGTGACTTTAGGGATCTTGCCAAGCGCCAGGTCAAGCGCCTGCACCACGCGCGCACCGTCGCCGCCCGACGCGGCGATCAGATTCCGCGCAAGTCCTTGGTCGTCGTCCAACAGTGCCTTGAGGACATGTTCCGGGGCCAACCGTTGGTGGCTTTCCCGTGTTGCAATGGTTTGCGCCGCCTGAATGAAGCCGCGCGATCTTTCCGTGAACTTGCTCAAGTCCATGGGTCTCTCCTTTTCTACAAGCGCTCCAAAATGCCGCGCCCGATATGTGGCACGCGGCGGTCTGAGCCTCGGTATCAATTTGGGAAGCGGTGTTGCCGGTTCAAGACCATCCAGATGCAAAATACCGCCGAGAGCGGCGCCGCCAATAGGAAAAAATCAGCCAATAAGGCAAAAATACGGCAACTTTGAGACATAAAATACATCCCTATGTTACTGATATAAATACATTGTTAACCTTTATCCACAGAAGCTGTAACCATAATGAAACCATTTTGCCACCTCTCGCGTTTACCCAGCAGAGGAGAGCAGGACAAAGCAGCCTGCCAAGGTTCAGAAGAACGCAAGAGGTGAAACGATGCAGACGCGCCCGATCCAGTTGACAGATGTCACCTATAATGCGGCCACTCAGTGTTTCGAAGCGCTGGTGACCGTCCAAGACGGGGAGCAGCTGCGCCGTTACGCCTGCGCCATTGATGCCCCGATCACCATGTCATACCACGATGCCGCCGACGGGCTGTCCCGTCAGGCGCTTCGTCGCCACGCACAAAAGCGTGGCCTGAGTTCCGAAGTTCTGCGCCACGTCCCCGCACAGCGGGCCGGACGCCGCAGCTTCGACCCACTGCGTTGGCTGGAAGAGGTCATGCACCTCCCCGGTCGCGACGCGGCTTGACCCCCTTCCGCGCGGCGCCTGCCTGCCGCGCGGCTGCCCGCGGACCTGCCGCCACCTCATCTGTCCCGATGTGGCGTTCCGCAAACCAGAGACCAGTGCCTGCCTGCTAAGTCTCTGATCACTTGGCCCGGACCCGCTCAGCGGCGTTCGGGCCTCTTTTTTGCGCCCTCCCCGCATGAATGATGGACTTGCCCCGCGCCGCGGCGTAGGTCAAAGCGGTTTGAAATTTGGCAGGAGCCCTCGCATGTCTGATGACCGTCTGATTGTCGCCCTTGATGTTCCCCATGCGGTCGCGGGGCTGGAACTGGCCGAAAAGCTCGGTGATGCCGTGGGCTTTTACAAAATCGGTCTGGGGATGCTGACCGGCGGCGGCTTGGCCTTGGCCAATGAGCTGAAGAAAGAGCATGGCAAGCGCATCTTCCTTGATATGAAACTTTTCGACATCGGCGCCACCGTCGAGGCGGCGGTGCGGGGCCTTGCGCAGTTCGATCTGGATTTCCTGACCGTCCACGGCGACCCGCATGTGGTGGCCGCGGCCAAACAGGGGGCCGCGGGCACCGATATGAAAATCCTCGCCGTCACCATCCTCACCTCACTGGACCGTGCCGATCTTGACGCCGCGCTCATCCAGCCGGGCGATCTGGGTGATCTGGTGCTGACCCGGGCGGGCCGGGCGCTGGACGCGGGCGCGGATGGGGTCATCGCCTCCCCCCAAGAAGCCGCCGCGATCCGCGCCCTGCCCGAAGCGGGCGGCAAACTGATCGTCACCCCCGGCGTGCGCCCCCAAGGGGCCGCATTGGGCGACCAGAAACGCGTCGCCACTCCGTGGCAGGCCATCACGGACGGGGCCGATCACATCGTGGTAGGCCGCCCGATCTGGCAGGCTGAAGACCCCGCCGCCGCCGCCCGCGCCGTGCTCCAAGAAATTTCCGAAGGTTAACAACGGGCTCGCCCCCGCCTGTAGCAAATCGACCACAGCGCGCTAACATGCGCGCGAGCGCTTTCATCAACGTTAGGCGAAAACGGCCCCATATGTTATGTTGAACCCAGGTGATACTCCCCGACGAACTGGTTCTTCCTGATGTTCGTCACCTCCCCCCGCTCACGCAGGCGGGGGGCCTTTATTTGCCCGAAACCTTCGTGTCCGCAAGATAGACCCGCAAGCGGTCCTGAAAGGCGGGCACCGCGCGGGGATGGTTGAGAAACTCCGCCACGGTCATCAAGCGCCAGCGCTGCCCCTCGTCGCCAAAGACAATCTGGGCCTCTGCCTCCGCAGGCAAGCGCGCGACGAAGAACCATTTGATCCGCCCGCTCTCGTCAAAGCTGCCCTCCCAGATCACGGCATCTTCAGGTACCACGATCCCCAGTTCTTCGCGGCATTCGCGCAGCGCGCAGGCCAGCGGGGTCTCATCCCCCTCGCGGCCCCCGCCGGGCAAATCCCAGTGATCGGCAAAGAGCAGGCCCGGCAGATCGTCGCGCAGGATCACGGCCAGCTTCTCCCCAAGGTAGAGCGCGAGCTTTGCGCCATCAAAGACCATGTTCAATCCCTCGCGATCTGTTTAGAATCGTCGCCCGAACCCTGCCCTCCCGGTGTACCCATGGCTACCCTCTGTCGCGATTGTCTGACTGAAATCCCGCCGGCGCGGCGCTGTCCGCGCTGCGGCAGCCCGCGCGTGCTGTCCCACCCGGAACTCTTTGACCTTTCCATCGCCCATATGGATTGCGACGCCTTCTATGCCTCGGTCGAAAAACGGGACAATCCCGAACTCGCGGGCAAACCCGTCATCATCGGCGGGGGACGGCGCGGGGTCGTGTCGACCGCTTGCTATGTCGCGCGCATTCGCGGCGTGCGCTCGGCCATGCCGATGTTTCAGGCGCTCAAGCTCTGCCCCGAGGCGGTGATCATCAAGCCGCGGATGGAGGTCTATGTCGAAGCCTCCCGTGCGATCCGTGCCATGATGGAAGAGATAACCCCGGCCATCGAGCCGCTGTCGCTGGACGAAGCCTTTCTGGACATGACCGGCACCGCGCGGCTGCACGGCCAGCCCCCGGCGATGATGCTGGCGCGGCTGGTGCGGCGGATGAAAACCGAACTGGGGCTGACCGGCTCCATCGGGCTGAGCCACAACAAGTTTCTGGCCAAAGTCGCCTCGGACCTCGACAAACCGCATGGGTTTTCCGTCATCGGCGCGGGGGAAACGGCGGACTTTCTGCGCGACAAACCCGTGGGCATGATCTGGGGCGTCGGTGCCGCCACCCAGACCGCGCTGGAAAAGGCCGGCATCCGCAGCTTTTCTGATCTCTTGCGGTGGGAGCAGACCGACCTCATCGCGCGCTTTGGCAGTATGGGGGATCGGCTGTGGCATCTGGCGCGGGGCCAAGACACCCGCCGCGTCTCGCGCCACCGCCCGGTGAAGTCGATCAGCAACGAGACGACATTCTCTGACGATACGGGCGACGCGGAGATACTGGACGGCCATATCTGGCGCTTGGCGGAAAAGGTGGCGGACCGCGCCAAGGCGAAAGAGATGGCGGGCCGGGTGGTGACGCTCAAGCTCAAACGCGCCGATCACACTGTGCTGTCACGCCGCCTGTCGCTGCATGATCCGACCCAATTGGCCGACCGGATTTACCGCACCGCCCGCGCCCTCTTTGATCAGGTCGATCACCAAAGCGCCTACCGGCTGATTGGCGTGGGCCTCTCCGAACTGTCGGGCGCCGAGGGGGCGGATATGGCGGGCGATCTGCTCGACCCCGGCGCGGCACAACGCAGCCGCGCGGAACGCGCCGCCGATAGCATCCGCAGCCGTTTTGGTGAAAAGGCCATCGTCAAAGGCCGCGCGCTGCGCTGAGCCTACTCCGCGGCGAGCGGAAGCCGCTCCTGCCCGATCTGCGCCACCTCGGCCACGACGCGTTGCAACGCCGCCTGTACCGCCTCGAAAGCGCCATTGGGGCGAATCAACCGCTCGTTCATGTAAAGCGCGCGGTCGATTTCCACCTGCACCGCATGCTGCCCCCGGGACGGGCGGCCATAGGCTTGAGTGATATAGGCCCCCGCGAAGGGCGAATTGCGCGTCACCACGAACCCCGCGTCGACGAAGGCCGCTTCGATCCGGTCGACCACCTCGCCCCCCGCTGCCGCGCCAAAACGATCCCCCAGCACGACATCTGGCCGACGCATCCCACCGCGCGCCACGCCGTCCATCGCCTCATGCGGCATGGAATGGCAATCGACCAGCACCGCTTGGCCATGGCGGCGATGCGCCCCGCTCAGCAACTCCTGCAATTTCGCGTGATAGGGCCGCCAGTAGCTGTCGATTCGCAACTGCGCCTCTTCTTGGGTCAGTTTGCCGCGATAAATCGCCCGGCCATTGGCCACCACGCGGGGAATCACCCCCAGCCCCGAGGCCACGCGCGGGTTATGCCCCTGCCGCGGAATGCCTTCGATGACCGACGGATCCAACTCCTCCGGCGCGCGATTGAGGTCGATATAGGCCCGCGGGGCCCCGGCTTTGATAAAAGAAGCGCCATGCAGCGGTGCGCAGTCGAACAAGAGATCAACAAAGGCATCTTCGGACGAACGGATCGCATGTTCGTCCAAAACCGACCGCCGCAGGAAAGACGCCGCATAATCCCGCCCCGAATGGGGCGATGCAAAAACCACGCAAGAGCGGTTTCGGTCCGGATGCAGTACTTCGTAAGCGGTCATCGGCATAATAAATTCCTCTAAGTCGAACATAGCGTGTTTATTCCGCGCCAAAAGCCCTTGATCCCGCCGCCGACTCCTTTTATAGGACCCCAACGGCGCGAAATTTCGCGCCCCATTTAGTTTTGGGGCCGATACGGAAACGCTGAAAAGTGGGTGATTAGCTCAGCGGTAGAGCACTTCGTTGACATCGAAGGGGTCACTGGTTCGATCCCAGTATCGCCCACCATTTATTCATCGACCCGCCCTTGGCGGGTTGCCCGCAACCCAGGCGCTGGCCCGCGCCACGACATGAGGAGACGACCATGAAGGTTCGCAATTCGCTCCGCTCGCTCAAGAATCGGCATCGCGATTGCCGTGTTGTGCGTCGCAAAGGCCGCGTTTACGTCATCAACAAGACGCAGCGCCGGTTCAAAGCCCGTCAGGGCTGAGCTTCGCAGCTATTCGATTTAAAGGCCGCTCCTTCGGGGGCGGCTTTTTTCGTTGCGCCTATCTGCTTGCAACCCCGGCGCAAAACCCCACCTTCAAGGCAGGCTTGAATAACAAGGAAGACCATCATGTCGGACACCCCCGAATATACGCCCCCCAAGGTTTGGAAATGGGAATCAGAGAGCGGCGGCAAATTCGCCAGCACCAACCGGCCCATCGCTGGTGCGACCCATGACAAGGAACTGCCCGTTGGAGAGCATCCCTTTCAGCTTTACTCCCTCGCCACGCCCAACGGGGTCAAAGTCACGGTGATGTTCGAAGAGCTGCTGGCGGCGGGCCACAAAGCGGCGGAATATGACGCGTGGTTGATCGATATTTCCGAGGGCGATCAGTTCGGCTCCGGCTTTGTCGAGGTGAACCCCAATTCGAAAATCCCCGCGTTGATGGACCGTTCCGGCGACACGCCACAGCGGGTCTTCGAATCGGGCGCGATCCTGCTTTATCTTGCCGAGAAGTTCGGCGCCTTCCTGCCCCAAGACCCCGCCCGCCGGACCGAGGCGCTGTCGTGGCTCTTCTGGCAGATGGGCAGCGCGCCCTACCTCGGCGGCGGCTTCGGCCATTTCTATGCCTATGCGCCCGAGAAGTTCGAATACCCCATCAACCGTTTCGCGATGGAGACCAAGCGCCAACTTGACGTGATGGACAAACATCTGGCCGAGCACGAATATTTCGCAGATGAATACTCCATCGCCGATATGGCGATCTGGAGCTGGTATGGGCAGTTGGTTCTCGGCAGGCTCTACTCCGCGGCGGAATTCCTCGATGTGACCTCTTACAAGAACGTGATGCGTTGGGCTGAGGCCATCGACGCGCGCCCTGCCGTGACCCGAGGCCGTATGGTCAACCGCGCCTTCGGCGATGACCTGTCGTTGCAATTGCATGAGCGTCACGACGCCAGCGATTTCGACACCAAGACCCAAGACAAGATCGGCAGCAAAGACTGACCGCGCAGCCCCCGGCCCGGCTTGGCCGGGGGCTTTCCGACCAAATCTCTCGGAATTGGTTGCAGGAAGAGGTGAAATCTGTTTCTTACTGTTTCAGTCAAGTTATCCCAATGGAACAGGACCCTGATATGACCTTCTGCAAAACATCGACTGCCGCCGCCGCGCTGATGGCGCTGGCCCTTCCTGCGCTGGCCGATGGCGAGTTGAACCTCTACTCTTCGCGTCACTACGACACCGATGAGCGGCTCTACTCCGACTTTACCGAAGCGACCGGCATCACCATCAACCGCATCGAAGGCAAGGCCGACGAACTGCTGGCCCGCATGGAAGCCGAAGGCGCGAATTCCCCCGCCGACGTCCTGCTGACCGTGGACACAAGCCGCCTCAAGCGCGCCAAGGACTTGGGCCTGCTGCAAGCTGTTGAGAGCGAGACGCTGGAAGAGCGCATCCCCTCGAACCTGCAAGACGACGACAACCAGTGGTTCGGCCTGTCGCAGCGCGCGCGGATCATCTTCTTCAACAAAGAGACGATGGACAACCCGCCCGAGACCTACATGGACCTTGCCGATCCGGCGTACAAAGGTCAGGTCTGCATCCGGTCCTCGACCAACACCTACAACCAGACCCTGCTGGCCTCCATCGTGACCCATGAGGGCGAAGAAGCCGCGACCGAATGGGCGCAGGGCGTGGTCGACAACATGGCGCGTGCACCGCAGGGCGGCGACACCGACCAGCTGCGCGGCATCGTTTCTGGTGAGTGCGACATCGCGGTCTCCAACAGCTACTACTTCGCCCGTGCGATCCGCACCGATGTCGATGGCGTCAGCGCCGATATCGGCAAGATCGGCGTGATCTGGCCGGATCAGGAAGGCAACGGCGCGCATATGAACCTCTCGGGCGGCGGTGTGGCCAAGAACGCGCCGAACCGTGAGAACGCAGTGAAATTCCTTGAGTATCTCGCCTCGGATCAGGCGCAGGTCTACTTCTCGGCGGGCAACGACGAGTTCCCCACCGTGGAAGGCGTGGAACTGGCCGATAGCGTGAAGCAGTTGGGTGAGTTCAAGGCCGACGACGTGAACCTGTCGGACGTGGCCGAGAACATCGGCACCGCGCAGAAGATCTTTAACTCGGTCGGCTGGGAATAATCAGCACGACATCGCGCAGGAGGCGGGCTTTCGGGCCCGCCTTTTTTTGTTGGACAAAGCCTGCATCGAACGCCCCGCCCGGCGGCACGCCGGGCATCGCCCTCCCTCCCCCCGGAGGGCGATTTTGCAACGCTGGCCCATGACGCAGCGCCTGCGCCCTTGGCAATGACAATGCAGAAAGCAGGCCGATCATCGCCCCCCAGGGAGGGCGCTGCCCTCATCGCCAGACGGCCCGGAATCAAGCCGCAGGCGCCGGGCCATCGCCTGCCCGTCCCGTCACGCCAAAGGCGTGCCGATCAATAACGGCGCACCTCTGGTGCGACGGGGAGGCGATTTGGTGAGGCTAAGTGCAACCTCGCGAACGCACATCACGGTTGAGCCATAAAGTGGCACGAAGCCACGTCTGCATCGCCACCCCACGGGCAGGCGCTGGCCCTCGCTATCTACCGCTGACGCCCCACCTGTCGGCAGATCAGGATCACCGGCAGCAACCCCATCGCCACGATCACCAAGCTCGGCACCGCGGCCCCATTGAGCCGCTCATCACTGGCCAAGCGATACGCCTGCACCGCCAGCGTGTCATAGTTGAACGGCCGCATGATCAGCGTCGCGGGCAGTTCCTTCATCACGTCGACGAAGACGATCAACAGCGCGGTCAACAGGCTCGGCGCGAGGATCGGCAGATGCACCCGGCGCAACGTACCCAGAGGCGTCTGCCCCAGCGAGCGCGCAGCGGCATCCATATTGGCATGCACCATGGACTGCCCGCCCTCGTAGGCGCCAAGCGCCGCAGCGAGGAAGCGCACCAGATAGGCCAGCACCAACAGCCAGATCGACCCGGTGATCAGAAGCCCGGTGGAAATGTCGAAGGTCTCGCGCATCCAGGCGTCGAGCGCATTGTCGAAGGCCGCGAAAGGCACCAGCAGACCCACCGCGATCACCCCGCCCGGCACCGCGTAGCCAAGCCGCGCCACATAGGCCGCACCCTGCGAGACCCGTCCCGGGCGCAGCCGCCGGTAGAACCCCACGCTGATCGCCGCCAGCACCGTCAGCACCGCCGCGACCCCCGCAAGCGTCACCGAATTGCGCATGAAACCGAGGTAGCGCGGGCTGAACAGGCTTTGCTCACTGTCGAGCCCCATGGTCACGAGGATCACCACCGGCAGCACCGCCCCGAAGAGCACCGGCACCCCGCAAAGCACGATCGCCGCCGCGGCCTGCCAGCCCTTCAACTCGGCCGGCGGCGCGGACTGGGTCCGGCGCGCGGGGTCGTGATACTTGGCCTTGCCCCGCTGTGCGCGCTCCAGCATCGCCAGCAGCAGGGCGAAGCTCAGCAGGCAAAGCGCCAATTGCGCCGCCGCGGCGCGGTCGAACATCGAAAACCAGCTGGTGTAGATGCCTGTGGCAAAGGTCTGTACGCCGAAATAAGCGACGGTGCCGAAATCGGCGATGGTCTCCATCACCGCCAGCAGCACGCCGCCCGCGATAGCGGGTCGGGCCAGCGGCAGGCTGACCTTGAAAAACGCGGCCCATGCGCTGGAGCCGAGCGCGCGGGCGGCGAGAAAGGTCGTCCCGCTTTGCTGCAGGAAGGCCGCACGTGCCAGAAGGTAGACGTAAGGGTAGAGTACCAGCACCAGCATCGCCGCCGCCCCGCCGAGCGAGCGGATTTCGGGGAACCAGTAATCGCGCGGCCCCCAGCCGGTGACGTCGCGCAACACTGTCTGCACGATGCCGGGATGGTCGAGCACATGGGTATAGGCGTAGGCCAGCACATAGGCCGGGAAAGCCAGCGGCAGCACCAGCGCAATCTCCAGAAACTTCGCCCCCGGAAAACGCGTCATCGTGACCAGCCACGCGGCCCCCACACCGATGGCGAAGGTGCCCAGAGAGACCAGCAGCACCAAGAGCAATGTCGTCACCGTGTAGCGCCCCAGCACCGTGTCGATCAGGTGCTGCACCGTCTCCGTCCCGCCGCTGAGGGCGGCAATCAGCACCGCCAGCATCGGCAGCGCGCAGAAGAGGGCCACGGTCAGGGCAACGCCCGATAGCGCGCGCAGCCCGTCGCGGGCGCGGCGCAGGTGGGGCGTCTCGGTGGAGGCGGGGTTCAGCGTCATGCGCCCTATTTCGACGATTTCACTCGGAAATGCCAGAGGGCGCGACGCCGCGCCTCAATCGTAGCTGCGGGTATCCTCGATCACCAGCCCGTCGCGCGGCAGGCTGCCGGGGGCAACCAGTTCGACACGCCCCTTGAGCTTGAGCAGATCGGCCACGGATTGGGCATAGCGTTCCTTGTCCTCTCCGGCGGTCTCGATCTGCACCGTCATCACGTCAGCCTCGCCTTCGCGGGTGGCGATGACGCGGGCCTTCTCGATCTCGTCGTGCTGGGCGACCAATGCGGCGACCTGTTCGGGCCGCACGAACATACCCTTGATCTTCGTGGTCTGATCGGCGCGGCCCATCCAGCCCTTGATGCGCATATTGGTGCGCCCACAGGGGCTTTCACCCTCCAGCACGGCGCTGAGGTCGCCAGTGGCGAAGCGGATTAGTGGGTAGTCGGGGTTCAGCGTGGTGACCACGACCTCGCCCACCTCGCCCGGGGCCACCGGGATTCCGGTGCCGGGGGTGACGATCTCGACGATGACCTGTTCATCGACGATAAGCCCCTCCATCGCCGGGCTTTCATAGGCGATATTGCCCAGATCCGCCGTGGCATAGGATTGCAGGCAGGTGATGCCGCGCTCTTGATAAAAGGCGCGCAGGCTGGGGAACAGGGCCCCGCCGCCGACCGCCGCCTTGGTGATGTTCAGCGTCACCCCCATGGCATCGGCCTTTTCGAGAATCACCTTCAGGTAATCCGGTGTCCCGGCATAGGCGGTAGAGCCCACGTCGCGCGCGGCGGTGACCTGAAGCTCAGTCTGGCCGGTCCCGGCGGGCAGCACCGTGGCGCCAACGGCGCGTGCGCCGCTTTCAAAGATCATGCCCGCGGGGGTCAGGTGGTAACCAAAGCAATTGTGCACCACGTCACCCGCGCCGATCCCGGCGGCATGCAGGAACCGCCCCATGCGCCACCAGTCGGGATCGTTGCTCGACGGTTCATAAATCGGACCGGGGGATTGGAAGACATGGGAGAAGTCATGCACCGGCTTGGTGGTGAAACCACCGAAGGGCGGCTGGCCCGCCTGCGCCTTGCCCAGTTCAGATTTGCGCAAAACCGGCAGATCGGCCAGCGCTTCGGCGGAGGTGATCTGCGCGGCATCAATCCCCTTTAGCGTGTCACCATAGCCCGGCAAGCTCTGCGCGCGGGCGATCTGCTGCGGCAAGGCCTGCGCCAGATCAGCCGCCCGTTGGTTGGCGCTGCGGGTTTCCAGATCGTCGAAATGGGGCTTGGTCAGCATCCCTGTCACTTTCCTGCTATGGCATCACTGGAGAGGGCATAGGCCCGCTCAGGTCTCGTCTTGGTCTTCTCTTCGGGTCCGGGCGAGCCGGTTAGCTAAGCCAGCGCTTGCGGCGGCGGTAGCTGCGCACGTCGCGAAAGCTCTTGCGGCCTTCATCGGACATGCCGAGGTAGAATTCCTTCACATCCTGGTTCTCGCGCAGGTCCTTCGCGGGACCGTCCATCACCACGCGCCCGGATTCGAGGATGTAGCCGTAATGCGCAAAGCGCAGGGCCACGTTGGTGTTCTGCTCGGCCAGAAGGAAGGTCACGCCCTCCTGTTCGTTCACCGATTTCACGATCTCGAAGATCTGCTCCACCAGCTGCGGGGCCAGACCCATCGACGGCTCGTCGAGAAGGATCGTCTCGGGGCGCGACATGAGCGCGCGGCCGATGGCGCACATCTGCTGCTCGCCACCCGAGGTATAGCCGGCCTGCGAACGGCGGCGTTCCTTCAGACGGGGGAAATAATTATAGACCATCTCAAGGTCCTGCTGGATCGCGGCATTGCCGTCGCTGCGCGTGTAAGCGCCGGTGAGCAGGTTTTCCTCGATGGTGAGGTGCTCAAAACAGTGCCGGCCTTCCATGACCTGCACGACCCCCTGTTTCACGATCTCGGCGGGGTCTTGATGCTGGATTGCGCCGCCGCGGTACTTGATCGAGCCCTTGGTAACCTCGCCACGTTCCGAGGCCAGCAGCCCCGAGATCGCCTTGAGCGTCGTCGTCTTGCCCGCGCCATTGCCGCCCAGAAGCGCGGTGATGCCGCCCTTGGGCACGTTCAGGCTGACGCCCTTCAGCACGAGGATAACGTGGTTGTAGATCACCTCGATATTGTTGACCTCGAGCAGGTTGTCGACTGCGACGTCATTGGTGTTGGCGGCATCCAGCATGGGCATGACCTTTCTTGGGGTTCGAAGGTGTCCCCGGCCACCCGATAGGTGGCCGGAAGCAGGGTTCTTAGCAGTTGCCCTCGATGGCGTTTTCCTCGGCATAGGCCGAGCTGTCGGCATCGATCAGCGGCTGGATCACGTCTTGGTCGGACTGCATGAAGTCCGAGACGAGGTTCCATTCCTTGGCCTCGGCATCCCACTGCGTCACGGCCACGAAACCTTCGCCGCCGTGGTTCTCGCAAGAGACGCTGAACTCGGGCCCGAAGTCCGGCAGGCCAAGCGCCGCCATCTTCTCTTCGGTAATCTCAAGCTGCTCCATCCCGTCGCGCATCTGGCCGCTGGTGATGTCGGTCACGCCGTGGATTTCCTGCGCGGTGCGCGCGGCCTCGGCCACCAGCATCGCGGCGTAGATGCCACGGTTGTAGAGGACGGAGCCGACCTGATCGCCCGCACCGGCAGCCTTACCTGCATCGACGACGTGCTTCTGCAGATCGTCATAAAGCGGATAATCGGAGCCGACGTTGTGGAAGGTCAGCGCCTTGTAGCCATCGGCCTTGGCGCCCGCGGCCAGCACGTCGTTCTCGGAGCCGGACCACCAGATGCCGATGAACTTGTCCATTGGGAAGCGGATGTTGGCGGCTTCCTGAACGGCAACCTGGTTCATCACGCCCCAGCCGTACATGATCACGTAGTCGGGCTTGTCACGGCGGATTTGCAGCCACTGGGACTTCTGCTCCTGACCGGGGTGGTCGACGGGCACTTCCTTCAGCTCGAAACCATGTTTCTTGCTCAGTTCCTGCAGGGTGCGGATCGGCTCCTTGCCATAGGCGGAGTTGTGATAGACCAGCGCGATCTTCTTGCCCTCAAGGCTGCCGCCCTCCTGATCCATGATGTGTTTCACCGCGACCGAGGCGCCATCCCAATAGTTGGCCGGGAAGTTGAAGACATGGCTGAAGACATCACCGTTCTTGGCCGAGGTACGGCCCAAACCGGAGGTCAGCATCGAGATGTCATCGGCGGTGACCTTGGGGATCAACTGGTAGGTGATGCCGGTCGAGAGCGGCTGGTACACCAACGCGCCTTCACCCTTGGTGGATTCGTAGCATTCCACGCCCTTCTCGGTGTTATAGGCGGTCTCGCATTCCGGGACGCGGATAGGCTCGCCACCGATGCCGCCGTCACGCTCATTGAGCAGGGTGAAGTAATCGGCATAGCCGTCGGCGAAGGGGATGCCGCCCGCGGCATAGGGCCCGGTGCGATAGCTCAGCGACGGAAAGACAAGGTCCGCCATCACGGGGCTTGCGGCCATCAGGCCAGCTACGGCCAGTGTTCCCAGTTTGTATTTCATCGGTGTTTCCTCCCTTGGATTGTCCGACTTGGGTGTTTGGGCCGGGTTTCCTCCCTCCGGCCTTGCTTTTCATGGCTCCCGCTTAGTGCGGGAAGGGCCACAATCTCAATTTCTCCTTGGCCACGCGCCACAGCTGCGCCAGCCCGTGCGGCTCTGCGATCAGGAAGACCACGATCAGCCCGCCCACGATCACCAACTGCAGGTGCGCCACGATATCCGTGGGCCAGCCCAGCCAGTCCACGCCGACGATCTTGAGCAAGACAGGCAACAGTACAAGGAACGCCGCCCCGGCGAAGCTGCCAAAGATGCTGCCCAAGCCGCCGATGATGATCATGAAGAGCACGAGGAACGATTTGTTGATGCCAAAGGCTTCGCCCACTTCGACCGCGCCCAGATAGATCGAGAAGAAAAGCGCACCGGAGATGCCGATGAAGAAGGAGCTGACCGCAAAGGCCGTAAGCTTGGCACGCAGCGGGTTCACCCCGATGATCTCGGCGGCGATGTCCATGTCGCGGATCGCCATCCACTTGCGACCTACCGAGCCGCGCGTCAGGTTGCGCGCCACCAAGGCCGAGCCCACGGTGAAGATCAGGCAGAACATATAGGTCGCCCAAGCCTCGGTATTGGGGCCGGTGATCAGGATGCCGAAGGTGTCCCGCTCGGGCGCGCTGATTTGGCCGGAGGCGGAGTAGTTGTAGAACCACGGCACCCGGTTGAAGAGCCACACGAGGAAGAACTGCGCCGCCAGCGTGGCCACGGCAAGGTAGAACCCCTTGATCCGCAAGCTCGGCAGACCGAAGAGCGCGCCCACCGCGGCGGTGATGCCGCCCGCCAGCAGGATGTGGATGAACATGCTGACCTCGGGCATGGCCGTCATCAGCTTGTAGCAGGCATAAGCCCCCACCGCCATGAAGCCCCCGGTGCCGAGGCTCACCTGCCCGCAATAGCCCACGAGGATGTTCAGCCCGATCGCCGCGATGGCGTAGATCAGGAAGGGCAGGAACAGCGAGTTCACCCAGTAGTCATTGACCACGAAGGGCACGACGAAGACCGCGACGAAGAGCACCAGATAGTAGCGGTACCGGTCGAACTTGATCGGGAAGGTCTGTTGGTCCTGGGCGTAGGATGTGTTGAAATCGCCCGCTTCACGATAGAACATTAGACTGCTTTCCCTTCTGCGGTAGTCATTTGCACTGCACTTGCCTGCAATGCCGTGCCATAGGGTGCGCGCGCGCCGCGCACCAAGCCGTTATCAATCCGGGGCTTCGCCCTTTGAACAGGCGAAACTGTCCCCCGGACAGTTTCCGGGTAGCCTGTATCAAACCCGTTCAATGATCTTCTCCCCGAACAGGCCCTGCGGGCGGAAGACGAGGAAGACCAGCGCCAGCATATAGGCGAACCAGTTCTCGGTCGCGCCGCCAAGGAAGGGGGCACCGATCAGGAACTCGAAGAGCTTTTCGCCCACGCCGATGATCAGCCCGCCGACGATGGCGCCGGGGATCGAGGTGAAGCCGCCCAGCATCAGCACCGGCAGCGCCTTCAGCGCGATGAGCGAGAGCGAGAACTGCACGCCCGACTTGGCACCCCACATGATCCCCGCGACCAGCGCCACGAAACCCGCGAGCGACCAGACCAGGATCCAGATGAAGTTCAGCGAGACACCGACCGAAAGCGCGGCCTGATGGTCGTCCGCCACGGCGCGCATGGCGCGGCCCTGCTTGGTGTATTGCGCGAACATCACCAGCCCGATCACGAGCACCGCTGCGACGATGGAGGCCACGATATCGAGGTTGTCGATGAAAAAGCCGTAGCCGGTGGCGTTGAAGGTGAATTCGTCGATCCAGACGTTGATGCCCTGCGGCAGGCCGACGTCGAGCGTCTTGATCTCGGACCCCCACATCAGGTCGCCGACCCCTTCGAGGAAATAGGCCAGACCGATGGTCGCCATGAAAAGGATGATCGGCTCCTGCCCCACGAGGTAGCGGAAGACGAAGCGCTGCACGCAATAGGCCAGCACGATCATCACGACCATGGTCAGCACGATGGCAAGGAACGCCGGAATGTGCCAGCCGAAGTGATGCACCTCGGTGCCAAGGATCGCGTTGATCAGATGGCCGAAAGGCACCTGCCCTTCCATGATCCCCACCAGCGTCAGCGCGGCGAAAAGCGCCATGACACCTTGGGCGTAGTTGAAGATGCCCGAAGCCTTGTAGATCAACACGAAGCCAAGCGCCACGAGCGCGTAAAGCACCCCGGCCATCAGCCCGTTGAGAAAGACCTCGATCGTAAACGCCAGTTGCTCAGGCATCAGTGGCCCTCCCCAAAGTCAGAACGGCAGTGTCATTGCGGGTGATCAAACGGGCCTCAGTCATGGGCCACCCCCAGATAGGCGTCGATCACCTCTTGGTTATTGCGCACCTCGTCGGGCGAGCCGTCGCCGATCTTGCGGCCATAATCCATCACGACCACGCGGTCGGACAGGTCCATGACCACGCCCATGTCGTGTTCAATCAGCGCGATGGTGGTGCCGAACTCGTCGTTCACGTCGAGGATGAAGCGGCTCATGTCCTCCTTCTCTTCGACGTTCATGCCCGCCATCGGCTCGTCCAGCAGCAGGATCGTAGGCTCGGCGGCCAGCGCGCGGGCCAGTTCGACCCGTTTCTTCAGACCGTAGGGCAGACGCGCCACCGGTGTCTTGCGGATCGCCTGAATTTCCAGAAAGTCGATGACCTTCTCGGCGATTTCACGGTTCTCGATCTCTTCGCGCTCGGCTGCGCCTTTCCAGAAGGACTGCGCCAGCATCCCGGTCTTCATCTGTGTCAGACGCCCCGTCATCACGTTGTCGAGCACCGACATGCCCTCGAAAAGCGCGATGTTCTGGAAGGTCCGGGCGATGCCCTGCTGGGCCACCTGATAGGGTTTCATCGGGGGCCGCTTGGCGCCCTTATACCAGACCTCACCCTCCTGCGGGACGTAGAAGCCACTGATAACATTGAGCATTGAGGACTTGCCCGCCCCGTTCGGCCCGATGATCGCGCGGATTTCGCCCTCGCGGATATCAAAGGAGATATCCTTGATCGCTTCCACACCGCCGAAACGCAGGGTGATGTTCTTCATCTCCATCACCGTCGGGCCGATGGTGCGGCCGTCGTCGGTGACATAGCTGTCAGCCTGATCTTTCACGCTGTCCCTTTCCATAGTTCCCGCCTGCCCGGCACTGACGCTTGCCGCGCTCATTCCGCTGCCATCCGGCGGCTGACCGGCTGCACCGCGGCGTCGCGAATTTCGAGCGTCGCCTTGATCGAGCCCTTGCGGCCGTCCTCGTAGGTCACTTCCGTCTCGGTGCTGACCTTATCGGAGCCGTCGTAGAGAGCGGCGATGATGTCGGCGTATTTCTCCTCGATGATCTTGCGGCGCACCTTGCGGGTGCGGGTCAACTCACCGTCGTCAGCGTCGAGCTCCTTGTGCAGCACCACGAAGCGGTGCACCTGACAGCCCGAGAGCATCTCGTCCTCGGCGACCGAACGGTTCACCTCCTCCACATGGGACTGGATCGTGTCCATCACCTGCGGATGCCGCGCCAGTTCCTGATAGGAGGCGTAGCCGATGTTGTTGCGCTCGGCCCAGTTGCCGACCGCCGTCAGGTCGATGTTGATAAAGGCGGTGCATTCGCTGCGCTGATTGCCGAAGACCACGGCCTCGAGGATGTTGGGGAAGAACTTGAGCTTGTTCTCCACGTATTTCGGCGCGAACAGGCTGCCGTCGGCCATCTGGCCCACGTCCTTGGCGCGGTCGATGATGCGCAGATGGCCCGAGCTTTCCTCGATGAAGCCCGCGTCGCCGGTGGCGACCCAGCCCTCCGGGTCCTTGGTGTCGGCGGTGCTTTCGGGGTTCTTGTAGTATTCCACGAAAACACCCGGCGAGCGGTAGAAGACCTCGCCATTGTCGGCGATCTTCAACTCCACGCCCGGGCAGGTGACGCCCACGGTATCGCTGCGCACCTCGCCATCGGGCTGCGCGGTGATGAAGACCGTTGCCTCGGTCTGGCCGTAGAGCTGCTTCAGGTTGATGCCGAGCGAGCGGTAAAAATCAAAGATCTCCGGGCCGATCGCCTCACCGGCGGTATAGCCCACGCGCACGCGGCTAAAGCCGAGGGTGTTCTTCAGCGGGCCATAGATCATCAGCTCGCCCAGTGCGTATTTCGCGCGGTCCCAAGCGGACACTTTCTTGCCGTCCAGAATGGCGGGACCGACCTTGCGGGCATGGGCCATGAAGGTGTCGAAGAGCCATTTCTTGAACCGGCTTGCGTCTTCCATGCGGATCATGACGGAGGTCAGCTGCGTCTCGAAGACACGCGGCGGGGCGAAGTAATAGGTCGGCCCAATCTCGCGCAGGTCGACATGCATCGTGTCGGCGCTTTCGGGGCAGTTGGTGCAGAAGCCGGTCCAAAGCGCCTGCCCTACGGAGAAGATGAAGTCCCCCACCCATGCCATCGGCAGATAGGCGAGGATCTCGTCATTGCGTTTAAGGTTGTCGAACTCCGACGACGATTTCGCCGTCTCGATCACGTTGCGGTTGCTCAGCACCACGCCCTTGGGCTTGCCGGTGGTGCCCGAAGTATAGAGCATCACGCCGGTGGAATCGTAATCCAGCTTGGCCTGACGGGCTTCCAACTCGGCGATATGCTTCTCGCGGTTGGCGCGGCCCATTTCCTGCACGGCGGTATATTGGTCGAGCTTGGAATGGTCGTATTTGCGCAGGCCGCGCGGGTCGAGGTAGATCATCCGCTCGAAGTCGGGCAGCTGGTCCTGCACTTCGATGATCTTGTCGACCTGCTCCTGATCGCCCACCACGGCAAGGCGCGCGCCGCAGTGGCCCATGACATAGGCCATCTCTTCGGCATTGGCGTCCTGATAGAGCGGCACCGGCACGGCCCCGGCCATTTGGGCTGCCATCATCGCCCAGTAGAGATAGGGACGGTTGCGCCCAATGATGGCGACGAAATCGCCCTCGTTCAGCCCCAGTTCCAGAAACCCGAGGGCCAGCGCCTCGACCTCGTCGCGGGTCTGCGACCAGGTCCAGCTTTGCCAGATCCCGTATTCCTTCTCCCGGTAAGCGGGGGCGTTTGCGAATTCACTTGCGTTGCGGTGCAACAGCGCCGGCACGGACTGAGGTCCGTCGGCACGCGTCAGCGGCTTGGCCAAATTGTCTTCCTCCCATGCCCGCCCTCCCCGGCGGGTTCGATCGCTTGTGCGATTCTATGATCCCACAAGTGACGTTCTCTTTTTTGTGGAGGTCAACTTTTTCCTGATCTTTTCCGAATTCTAACGAATTGTTACAGCGCCCCCGCGGCCCATTTTCCGCTAGTCGATCCCATTGGCGCGCTGCACTTCGCGCACATAGGTCACGATGGATTTCACCTCTGCCGGGGTAATCCCTTCGACCGGGGGCATATTGCCGAAAGACCAGTGATGCTGGCGCACGCCATTGGTGGCGGCGACCATGAAGGATGCGTCGCCGTGATGGCTGGGCTCATAGATCTTATGGATCAGCGGCGGACCAACCCCCTCGCGCCCGGCGGCGTTGCCCCCGTGGCAGGCGGCACATTTCGCTTCGAACGCCCGTGCGCCGATCTGCGCGGGGCCGCTCAGGCTCTCAGGCACGGTGACGTTCACCATGGCCGCGCCGCGGACAGCGGGGGCCGGGGCTTCTTCGGTCTGCCACCAAATATACCCGCCTGCCAAGACCAGCGCCGCCGCTGCGCCTGCTCCGATTTTCTTGTTCACGCTCTGCCTTTCCGGTTTCCATTCGGCGCGCTTCTCGGGGCCTCCAGCGCAAGAAGGTCAAGCGCGATCTACGCCCGGCTCTTTGCCTTTCGCCCGCGCGGTGCTAGCCCTATGCGAAAGGATGCCGATGCAGATCACCGACGACCAAACCAAAGCGCTGACCAATGCCGGTCTAAACCTGATCGCTCAGGCGCTGACCATCTATGACAGCGACCTTCGGCTCGCGGTCTGCAACGCCCCGTTTCAATCCATGTTCGACCTGCCCGACCGGCTGGTGACCCCCGGCGCGCCCTTCGAGGATACGATCCGCCATCTGGCTGGCACCGGCGAATATGGCGAGGTGGGGGATGTCGACGCTTTCGTGGCCGAACGGGTGGAACAGGCCCGCGCCTTCGTGCCGCATTACATGGAGCGGACCCGCTCGAACGGGCGCACCATCAGCGTCGAAGGCTCGCCCCTGCCGCAGGGCGGCTGGGTCACCGTCTATACCGATATCACCAACACCAAGCGGCAGGAGGCGTTGTTGCGCGCACGTTCAGACGCGCTGAGCGATCAACTGCTGTCCCATGCCGAACAACTGGCCGCCACGAACCGCCAGTTGGAGGCGACGATCACAGCGCTGGAGGAGGCCAAACGACAGGTCACCGAAAGCGAGGCACGCACCCGGCTGACGACCGAGATGATGCCCGCCCATATCGCCCATGTCGACGCGAGCGGACATTACATCTACTCCAACCGCCGCCTTAGCAGCGTGATGCCGGGGCGGCCCAGCAACATCTACGGGCTGCATATCAGTGATGCGCTTGGGGCGGCGGCCTATGCGCGGATCAAGCCTGCGCTGACCCAAGCCTATGCCGGCAGCCCGGCGGTGATCGAATTCACCCATGACGAATCCGCCCGCCGCATCCGCGGTGCCTTTACCCCCGATGGGCGCGGCGGGGTCTATATCCTGTCGATGGACATCACCGAAGAGACCCAGACCCGTGTCGCCCTGCAACAGACGCTGAAACGCGAGTTGGCCTCGCGGATGATCTCTGGGCTGGCGCATGACTTCTCGAACCTTTTGACGATCATCCTCGGCATGCAATCGAAGCTCGCCCGGCTGCCCGACATGCCGCCGCAAGCCGGTGAATTGGTCGAAGGCACCTTGGCCGCCGCACGGCGGGGCGGCACGCTGCTGAGCTCTATCGCCGATGTGACCGAACCCCGCGCCCTGCGCCCCGTGGCCACCGACCCCGCCGCTTTGCTGAGTGAACTTTCGACCCTCGCCGCCCCCACCCTGCCGCCGAATTGCGCCCTAAAGGTGCGCAATGACGTGCCCGAGGGCGCGGTGCTGCTCGACAAAGGCCGGGTGCAGGATGCGCTGTTGAACCTCATCCTTAATGCCCGCGACGCCTGCGGCGCGCGGGGCACCATCACGCTGACCCAACGGCTGGTGCATGACACATGGATCGAATGGGTGATCCACGACACCGGGCCGGGCTTTGCGCCCTCGGCGCTGGAGCGTGGGGTCGAGCCGTTCTTTACCACCAAGGGCAGCGAGGGGTCAGGGCTGGGCCTGTCGATGGTCTATGACATGACCAAATCCTCAGGCGGCGATCTGCGGCTGAGCAATGCGCCCGAAGGCGGCGCGCAGATCAGCCTGCGCCTGCCCTACCGCGCCGCCGTGCCCGCCACCACCGGGCTGGTGCTGCTGGTCGAGGACACCACCGATATCCGCGCCGTGGTGCGCGACATGCTCATGGATCAGGGCCATTCGGTGATCGAGGCGACCAGCGCGGATGAGGCCACCGCCCTCATCGCCGATCTGCCTGACATCGCGCTGGTGCTGTCGGACATTCAGCTTTCGGGCGAGGGCACCGGGATCGACCTTGCCCGCCGCGTCGGCAGCAGCCTGCCGCTTTTGCTGATGACCTCCCTGCCCCCCGATCACCCGCTTTTCGTTGAGGCCCAGACCCTCGCGCCGGTGCTGCGCAAACCCTTTGAAAAAGACGATCTGCAAGCGCTGATCGCCCCATTGAAAGCCTCCGCCCCATGAGCCGTGATACCGCCCCCCGCCCGCTGGTCACCATCCTCGACGACGAACCCGAGATCCGGCAGATGCTGTCGGACACGCTGGAGGAAGCGGGCTTTGACACGCTCAGCTTTGGCCGCGCGCGGGCCTTTGAGGCCGCATTGGCCAGCCATACGCCCGATGTCTGCCTCGTCGATCTGTCGCTGCCCGACACCGACGGGCTGACGCTGGTGCACCGTCTGGCGCTTGAGCAGGGCGCCATCGTGATCATCATCTCGGGCCGCGCGCAGGTGCAGGATCGGGTCACGGGGCTGGAGCTTGGCGCCGACGACTACATCATCAAACCCTTCGACCCGGCCGAGGTCGTGGCCCGCATCCGCGCCCGCCTGCGCAGCGCCAAGCCGACGCCACAGGCCGGAACCACGGCGCGGTTCAACGGCTGGACCGCGCATTTCGACCGCTACGTGCTGCAGGATGCCACGGGCGCCGAGGTGACTTTTTCCCATGCTGAGGGCGAGGTGCTGCGGCTTTTCCTCGACGCCCCGAAACGGCTGATTAGCCGCGCGCAGATGCAGGAAAGCCTCGGCGGCGTCGCCTCTGAAAGTTTCGACCGGGCGATGGACGTGCGCATCTCGCGGCTGCGCACGAAACTTGGCGAAGACCCGAAGAACCCGCAGTTGATCAAGACGATCTACGGCGCGGGCTATATCTTCCTCGGCGATGTGGACTGGGACTGAGCGCGTTTAGAGCGCCGAAACGGCCCGCCCCAACACCTCAACCGCTGCGACCAGATCGGCCTCATCCGTGTCCTCCTCGAAGGCATGGCTGATGCCATTGATCGAAGGGGCAAAAAGCATCGCCACCGGCATCAATCGCGCCACATTGGTCGCGTCATGCAAAGCACCAGAGGGCATCCTGCGCCACTTACCGGGGGCTACCACTTCAGCCGCCTCCGCCAGCGCATCGCGCAACCGCGCGTCCATTGCGACAGGCTCCAGCCCTAGCATTGGGCCAAAGGACAGATCCATCCCGCGGCCCTTGGCAACCTCTTCGGCGGTTTCGCGAATGATCTTCTCCATCCGCCCCAGACGGTCGCTATCGCCGTCGCGCCATTGCATGGAGAACACGGCCTTGCCCGGCACGATGGACGAGGCATTGGGGTGCAGGCTGACATGGCCGATGGTCCAGACGGTGCTCGGCGTCACCACATTGCGCAGCCGGTCGTTCAGCAGACTGTTAAACTCCGACACCGCCTGAAAAGCATCGCGCCGCACCGCCATCGGGGTGGTGCCCGCGTGGTTCTGCTGGCCCTCAAAGGTCACCTTCATGTCGCGGATGCCGACGATGTCGCTGACCACGCCGATCTGCTCACCACTGTCATCCAGCGTCGGCCCCTGTTCGATGTGCAACTCGATATAGCCGGTGAATTGCGCGGGATCGACGGGGCCGGTGACCATATCCGCCATCGCGCGGCGCGCCTCGGCCAAGCTGACCCCGGCGTCATCCGTAAAGCCATCGGCTTTGGCCTGATCCAAAGCGCCGGACCAGACCGTCGAACCGGTGGTCACGCCAAAGCGCCCCTCTTCGTCCTGAAAGGACACGACCGAGACCGCAGGCCCTCCGGCCTCACCCGCCGCGCGGGCGACTTCAAGCGCGGCGATCACGCCCAAGGCCCCATCAAGCCAGCCGCCTTCGGGCTGGCTGTCGGAATGCGACCCCAGCAGGATCGACGGGCCGTCAGCAAGCCCAAAAAGGTTGCCCATGGCGTCGACCTCGACCTTCAGCCCCGCATCGCGCATCCGGCCGGCAAGCCATTCGCGCGCCTCCACATCGGCGGCGGAATAGGCCGGGCGCACCACGCCCTTGCCGACACCCGCAGCGCCGATGGCGCGCAGATCGTGCAGGTCTTTCAAGAATCGGGCGGCATCAATCTTCATTCTTCCAAACTTTCCTTACTCGGCGGCGACGGCCCCTTTCGCCGCCTCCACCCTGACGGCAGAGAACTTAAACTCCGGGATCTTGCCATAGGGGTCAACCGCTGGATTTGTCAGGATATTCGCCGCCGCTTCGACATAGGCGAAGGGCAGGAAAACCATGTCGGGCGCCACGGCGCGATCCGCACGGGCCATGATCTCGATACTGCCGCGCTTGGTCGACAGCCGCACATGCTCCCCCGGGGTCACACCAAGGCGGCGCAGGGTCGACGGGTGGAGCGAGCAATTCGCCTCGGGCTCCAGCCCATCTAGCACCTTGGAGCGCCGGGTCATCGAGCCGGTGTGCCAATGTTCCAACTGGCGCCCAGTGGTCAGGATCATCGGATAGGCGTCATCCGGCGCGTCATCCGGCGCCACGATCGCGGCGAGGGTGAATTTGGCGCGGCCTTCGGGCCGGGGAAACCCCTCGCTAAAGACAATGGCCTGCCCGGGATCGTTTTCGCTGAGCGACGGGTAGGTCACCGCATTCTCCTTCGCCAGCCGGTCCCATGTGATATTGTCGAGTGAGGCCATGTTGCGCTTCATCTCGGCAAAGACCTCCACCGGGCTTTCGTAGTCCCAACCCAACCCCAACCGCTTGGCCAGTTCCACCTCGATCCACCAATCCTCGCGCGCGTCTCCGGGCGGCGTCACCGCCGGGCGGCCCATCTGCACCTGCCGGTTGGTGTTGGTCACCGTGCCGGACTTCTCGGCGAAGGCCGAGGCGGGGAGGATCACGTCGGCGTAATTCGCCGTCTCGGTGAGGAAGATGTCCTGCACCACGAGGTGGTCGAGCTTCGCGAGCGCCGCCCGCGCGTGATCGACATCCGGGTCCGACATCGCCGGGTTCTCGCCCAGCACATACATCGCCTTGATGTCGCCCTCGTGCACCGCATCCATGATCTCGGTCACCGTCAGCCCCTTCTCGGCGCTGAAATCACCTGTGCCCCAAACCTCCGTAAAAGCCGAGCGCACGCCGTCGTCGTCCACGGGTTGGTAATCGGGCAGGAACATCGGGATGAGGCCCGCGTCCGAGGCGCCCTGCACGTTGTTCTGTCCGCGCAGCGGATGCAGCCCGGTGCCGGGGCGGCCGACGTGGCCGGTCATCAGCGCCAGCGAAATCAGGCAGCGCGAATTGTCGGTGCCGTGGATATGTTGGCTCACCCCCATGCCCCAGAAAATCATCCCCGCCTTGGCCCCGGCAAAGGTCCGCGCGACGTCGCGCAACACCTCGACCTCAATGCCGCAGACGGCGGCCATGGCGTCGGGGGGGAAGTCCTTCAGATGCGCCTTCTCGGCCTCCCAATTCTCGGTATAGGCTTTGATATATTGTTCGTCATAGAGACCTTCCTCCACGATCACATGCATGATCGCGTTCAGCATCGCTACGTCGGTGCCGGGGCGGAATTGCAGCATATGACTGGCGAAACGCCGCAGCCCCTGCCCGCGCGGGTCCATGATGATAAGCTTGCCGCCGCGCTTGGTGAACTGTTTGAAATAGGTCGCCGCGACGGGGTGGTTCTCCACCGGGTTGGCACCGATCACGATGGCCACATCGGCGTTCTCGATCTCATTGAAGGTGGCGGTGACCGCGCCGCTCCCGACATTCTCCATCAGCGCCGCGACCGAGGAGGCATGGCACAGGCGCGTGCAGTGGTCGACGTTGTTGTGCCCGAACCCCTGCCGGATCATCTTCTGGAACAGATAGGCTTCCTCATTGGTGCATTTGGCACTGCCGAAGCCCGCCACTTCGCGCCCGCGCCCTTTCAGGCCCTTGGCGGCAAAATCCAGCGCCTCGTCCCATGTCACCTCGCGGAACACCTCGTCCCAGTTGCCCGGATCGACGTTCAGTCCCTTGGCGGGGGCATCTTCGCGGCGGATCAGCGGCTTGGTCAGGCGGTGCTCGTGGTGGATGTAGTCGAAGCCAAAGCGCCCCTTGACGCAGAGCCGCCCCTCGTTGGCCGGGCCATTGATCCCCTCGACATATTTGACCTTGTTGTCCTTCACCTTCAGCGAGATCTGGCAGCCCACACCGCAGAAGGGGCAGACGCTAGCGACCTCCTTGTCAAAGTCGGCAGAGTCACCGACCTGCGCCTCGTCGACCACGCTGGCGGGCATCAGCGCGCCGGTGGGACAGGCCTGCACGCATTCGCCGCAGGCCACGCAGGTCGAGGCACCCATGGGATCGTCGATGTCGAAGACCGGATAGGCGTCATGGCCGCGTCCCGCCATGCCGATCACGTCGTTGACCTGCACCTCACGGCAAGCGCGAACGCAAAGGTTGCACTGGATACAGGCGTCGAGGTTCACGCGCATGGCGACATGGCTGTCGTCCAAAAGCGGCACGCGGTCGCGCTCCAACTTGGGAAAACGGCTTTCCTCTACGCCATTCAGCGCCGCCATCTCGCGCATGTGGCTCGACTTGTCATGCGCCACGTCCTGCGCAGGCTGGTCGGCCAGCAGCAGCTCCATCACCATCTTGCGCGCATTCTCGGCCCGGGCGTTGTTGGTGGTGACGACCATCCCCTCGGCAGGTTCGCGGATGCACGACGCCGCCAGCACACGCTCGCCCTCGATCTCAACCATACAGGCGCGGCAATTGCCATCGGGGCGGTAGCCGGGGGCGGGTTTGTGGCACAGATGCGGGATTTTCAAACCCCGACCGTTGGCCACTTCCCAAATGGTCATGCCGGCCTCGGCCTCGACGGTCTGCCCATCAAGCGTGAATGTGATCCTCTCGGCCATGGCTGCCCCCTCCCCTTGGCTATTGCCCAAACTATAGGCAAAATCCGGCGCTTGTCAGGGGCCAATCCCGACACCCCGTCACGGATAAACGCCGCGCCAGTGCATTGCGGCGCATTGCATTGTATGGCCCGACAAGCTGCCCTATCACTTGGGCGAACAGTGAAAGCCATTTGATGTCCCACATTACGCTGATCCGCCACGGCCAAGCCAATTCCACCGCCAAGGACGAGCTGAGCTATGATCAACTCAGCCCGCTTGGCCATGAGCAAGCCGCGTGGCTGGGCGACCATCTGCGCCAGAGCGAGACCTATCACACAAGGCTCTATACCGGCACGTTGACCCGCCATATCGAGACTGCCGAGGGGATGAACACCGGGCTGGAGCCCATCCGCGACGCGCGGTTGAACGAGTTGGAGTATTTCACCCTCGCCAATCTGATGGAGCAGCAGCACAAGGTGCCCTTCCCCCGCGAGGGCGAGTTCGTACACCACCTGCCGCAGGTCTTTGACTATTGGAAAGCGGGCAAACTTGCCGATACGCCTGAAACCTATGAGAGTTTCGAGACGCGGGTGCAATCCGTCCTCGCCGAGATCGCCGAGGGCGAAGGCCCGGCGCTGGTGGTGACCTCGGGCGGGCTGATCTCTCTGGCGATGGCGCAGGCGATGGGCGTCGGGATTCCGGCGATGGCACGGCTGGCGCTGGCGATCATGCATACTTCGATGCACCGGCTCTTTCCCATCGGCGGGCATTGGTCGCCGGTGCTGTTCAACGCGGTGCCGCATCTTGACCGGCCCGACCGCCGCCTTGCACAAACGCATATGTAACCCCTCGCCCGCGAAAGGCTGACCCATGCTGAAACTTCACTACGCCCCCGGCACGATCTCGGTCGCCGTTGCCATCGCCCTCGAAGAAGCGGGACTGGCCTATGAGCCGGTGAAGGTCGATTTCGCCAGCGCCGAACAGACCGCCGCACCCTATCTGGCGCTGAACCCCAAGGGCCGGGTGCCGACCCTCGTGACCGATGCGGGCACCGCCCTGACCGAGACCGGCGCGCTTTTGGACTATGTCGCCGCCCGCGCGCCCGATGCGGGGCTGGTCCCTGCCGACCCTGAACGCGCGGCGCATATGCGCGGGGTGATGTACTACCTCGCCTCGACCATGCATGTGGCCCACGCGCATAAAATGCGCGGCCACCGCTGGGCCGATCAGCAATCCAGCTTTGACGATATGAAAGCCAAGGTGCCACAAACCATGGCCGATTGCGCCGCCTATATCGAGAACCACGCCTTTAGGGGTGACTTCGTGGCGGGCGATGCCCTAACGCTGGCCGATCCCTATCTCTTTGTCGTCTCGGGGTGGCTGGCCGGTGACGGGGTCGACCGTGCGGCCTACCCACGGCTCGACGCCTTCGCCGCCCGGATGGAAGACCGCGGCAGCGTCAAGGCCATGCGCGCGAAAGGATTCTTGGCATGACCCACCTATGGCTCCGCGCCGAGCAGCGCGACAATGAGACCCGCACCGGGCTGACGCCCGAAGGGGCCGCCGCGCTGATCGCATCCGGCATGAAGGTGAGCGTCGAAGACAGCGACAGCCGCGTGATCCCCACCGCCGCCTATGCGCAGGCGGGCTGTGAGATTGTTCCGGCCCATAGCTGGCCCGACGCCCCGCGCGATGCGGTGATCTTTGGCCTGAAGGAACTGCCCGAAGACGGCACGCCCCTGCCGCATACGCACATCATGTTCGGCCATGCCTACAAGGGCCAATCCTCGGGCCACAAACTGTTGCAGCGGTTCAAGGCGGGCGGCGGCACGCTGCTGGATTTGGAGTACCTGACCGATGACACTGGCCGCCGCGTTGCCGCCTTTGGCTATTGGGCGGGTTTCGCGGGGGCAGCCGTTTCTGTCAAATGCCGCGTCGCGCAGCTGCGCGGGGAGATTTGCGGGCCGGTTGCGCCCTACTCTGACGCCGAAGCGCTGAAAGCCGCCTTGACCGAAGAACTTGCCCAAGTCGACGCGAGCGGCGACCGCGCGCTGGTCATCGGGGCCTTGGGCCGGGTGGGCCGCGGGGCGAGCGATCTTTGCGCGGCACTTGGCATCCCCGTCACCGGCTGGGACATGGCAGAGACAGCCCACGGCGGACCCTTCCCCGAGATCCTCGACCACGCCTATTTTTTCAACTGCATCCTTGCGGGGCCGGACACCCCCGCCTTCGTTCGCCCCGATGCCCCTCAGGCCGAGCGCGCCCTGCGCGTGATTGGCGACATCGCCTGCGACCCCGACAGCGCTTTCAACCCGGTGCAGGTCTATGACCGCGCGACCACTTGGGCGGAGCCAGCGCTGCGCGTACATGACGCGCCGCCGCTGGATGTCATGGCCATCGACAACCTGCCATCCATGCTGCCGCGCGAAAGCTCAGAGGATTTCGCGGGCCAGTTGCTGCCGACCCTGCAGGCGCTGCCGGAGACGGATCATGCCGTCTGGCAACGCGCGCGAGATCTGTTCGATCAGCATGTCGCCGAGGTCTGACCTTCAGGAAAAGAACCGGTAGTACAGCCAGTCCGGCAGAAAGCGCCCCAAACGGAACAGCAGTGAGAAGCCGTAAGGGAAATCCAGTTTGAAACTGTCCCTGTTCATATGCTCGAAGACACGGCGCGCGGCGTCTTGCGGCTCCATCAAAAAGGGCATTTTGAAATCGTTCTTGTCGGTCAACTGGGTCTTGATGAAGCCCGGGTTGATCGCCTGCACCTGCACGCCGGTCTTGCGCAGATCGGCATGCATGCATTCCGCCAGCGACAGCGTCGCCGCCTTGGAGGCCGTATAGCCGATGGAGCCGGGCAGCCCGCGATAGGCGGTCAGGCTGGAGGTGATGACGATATGCCCATGATCGCGGGCGACCATCCGCGGCACCACCTGCCCCAAGACGCGCATCAAGCCGGTGAAGTTCACATCGGCCATGGTCACCCCATGTTTCGCGTCCCACTCCTGCGCGCCAAAGGGCCAATAGGCCCCCGCCAGATAGACCAGCCCGTCGATCGGCCCCACATCCTTGGCGGCCTGTGCAACGTCTTCGTCATCGGTCACATCCATGACCCGCACCCGTGCCCGCCCCGGCAGCGCCTGCGCGAGTTCGGTCAGCTTGTCTTCGGACCGGGCAGAGAGGATCACCTCGGCCCCGGTGCGGCTTAGCTGATGCGCCAGCGCCGCGCCAAGCCCGTCGCTCGCGCCCACCAGCCAATAGGTCTTGCCTTGCCAGTCTTTCATCTTTCCTCCGTCGGTCGCAGGGTGGCGACCAATTCTGCTACTTTGATCCCGAACTTCCGAAACTGGCTGCGATTGACGATGGTGCCATCGGGGGTGAGATACATCCAATCGACGGTTTTCAGCACATGGCTGCCCAGTTCCTCGGGCAGTTGGATACGATAGCGCAACTGCAATGTCGGACCAGCCTGAACGCCCTGCCCCACCCCGATCACATCCGGCGCGGTGCTGGTGAAACGGCCATTCTCGCCCAGTGTCACAGTCCATTCGCGCTGCTGACGCGAGCCATCGTTATAGCGAAAACTCTCGGCCACGGTGGCGACATCGCCCTCCCAAGACACGTCGAACTTGGCCGTGAAACTGCTGGTGACCCGACCAAGGGGGCCGAAAATCACGCCCTCGCAGATCATCTCATCGCGCAGATGCAAACGCAGGTCGAAGACGGGGAAGGAATCCACATAGTCGCTGGGCGATTGGCCGTGAAACTCCCCCAACCGGCGGCGCAGGAAGGTGAGCAATAGACCAAGGCCCAGCCCGACAGCGATAAAGATTAGCGGCTCTGTCACGATGTCTCCACGTCTTTTGCACCGGCGAGAAGAGCGATCGCCAGCAATTTCAGGGCGCAAGGTACACCGGCATAGAACCAGATCAACAGGGAGATGGATGTGTCGGAACTGGTTCCCGTTGCGGTCTGCAACCCTGCACCTTCTAGGGCGGGAAGTAGGGCCGCCGCCGCGAAAGCCAAGGTCAGTTTGGACACGAAAGACCAAAGGCCAAAGCCCTCGGCCGCCGAGGGAGAGATCTGCGCCATGCGGCTGGCGAACATGGCAGGCAATAGGGTGAGGTCGGCCCCCAAGACCGCGCCGGAAGCCAGGCAGACCAAGGCGAACAGCACCACATCCCCCGGACCCAGAAACAGCGCCCCGCCGAAAGCGGCGATGCCCAAGGCCATCGCCGCCAAGAGCACCCGGCGCGGGCCGTGGCGTTCGGCCAGCATCCCCCAAAGCGGGGCTGCCGCCGCCGCCGCGATGAAAAACAGCAGCAAGAGCGGCCCCTCCCATCCCGGTGCCTCAAGCGCCAGTTCGACGTAGAAGAGAAACAGGGTCGAGGTCACGGCCACCGGGGCGGCATTGACCAAAGCGATCAGCAACAGCCGCCGCGCCTGCCCGTCGCGCAAGACGGTGCCAAAACCGCCCGCGCCCGGCAGCCCTGTCGCCCGCCACTCCTTGCGCATCGCGACCACGGCCCAGAGCGCCAGAACCGCGAAGCCCACCGCAAATCCGGCAAAGGGCCGGTCCAGCGCCATGCCCAGCAGCAGGGGCGCAACAGAGGCGAGACAGACGCCCAAAAGCGCCCCGGTCTCGCGCCAGCGGGCGAGGGTCAGATGCCCGGCCCCCGGCAGGCTGTCGGCCTTGGCCACCCCTTGGGCATAGAAACAGATTGTCAGAAAGCTGAAGGCCGAGAAGACCAGCGTCAGCATCAGGGCAAACCACAGCACGGGCGCCATCGGCGCGGGCACCGCGAAAAGCCCCAGCATCGCCAGCGCCATCACCGCCCCCGCCACCGTCACCGCCAGCCCGCGTTTGTGGCGCAGCGCTTGCGCCAGCCACCCGAGTGCCGGGTCTTGCACCACGTCCAACAGCCGCAATCCAAAAAGCACAGAGCCAAGCGCCGTCAGCGAAACCCCGTATTCATCGACATAGAACTTCGGCGCGTGAATGTAGATTGGCAGCCCCGCCGCGGCGAGCAATGCGGCGAAAAGCGCGTAGGCTGCCAGCCGGGCCGCGCGCGCCCTCATCGCCCGCCCGCGCCATGGGCCGCATCGCGGGAAACCTCGACCTCAGGCGCCTCGGGGCGGTTGCGGAACCCGGCCCCCTTGAGCCAGAGCTTCAGCGCCTGCCAATGGATCAGCGCCAGCACCCGTCGCGCCCCAAAGGGGCGGCGCAGCAGCGACCAGAGGATACGGCCATTCGTCAGCGGCGCACGCGGCCCGGTCAAGGTGGCGATCAACCCGTTCTCCCCATCCGAGAAATCGATCCAGATGCCGATCCGCTCAGCGCTGATGTCAAAGCGAAAGACATAGCCGCCCGAGATGTCCTGAAAGGGCGAGACATGCATGAGTTTCGCGGCCCGCAAGCGATCCTCGGGCGCGATGGGGCGCAGATCGGGGTAATGGCAAAGATAGGAATGCCGGTCGCCATAGGTATTCGTGACCTCGGCGATCACGGCGATCAGCGCATCATCGGCCCGACGGCAGAGCCAAAAGCTGACCGGGTTGAAGACATGGCCCAGCACCCGCGGCTGTGCCAACAGTTCGATCCGTGCGACCCCGGTGATGTCATGCGCCGCCAAAACCGCGCGCACCCAAGGGGCGCCGCGCCCCTGCCCCGGCGCGCCGCCGTGGTCGCTGTCGTGCAGGCTGGTCACATTCGCACCATTGCGGGCGAAAAGCGCAGGCGCCGCCAGCGCCTCCGCCTCGGCGTCGCAGATCACATAGTCGACCGAATAGCGGAAACGGTTCTCGACCGCGCCCTTGCGGCCATGGAAGGTCTGACCGCGGATATGATCGACCTGCGCCGTCACTCCGCCGCCAAGGGCGCCGCCCGCGCGGCTTGCATCCGTTCGACCACATCCACCGCGCTGGCCAGCCCGTCTTCGTGAAAGCCATTGCGCAGCCACGCCCCGCAGAACCATGTATTATGGCTGCCGTTAAAGGCCCGCACCTCATCCTGCGCGGCCAAGGCGGCAAGGTCATAGACCGGATGGCGCAGGGTCACTTGGTCATAGATCAGTTCTTCGCGGATGGTGCGTTTGGTGTTGAGCGTGACAAAATGCGGATCGTCCTGCGGGATCGGCTGGAGCGAGTTCATCCAATAGGTCAGGTCGATCCGGTCGGACTTCTGCTCGCGGTCCTCGGTATAGACCCACGACGCCCAAGTAGAGCGCCGCTTGGGCATGATGCTGGCGTCAGCGTGTAGCACGATGTCATTGGGTTGGTAGCGGATTGCCCCGAGGGCGCGTTGCTCAGCCTCCGTCGGATCGGCCAGCATCGCCAGCGTGTCATCGGAATGGGTGGCAAAGATCACCTCGTCGAACGCCTCCCACTCCCCGCCATAGGCGCGGACCTCGGCCCCCTGCGCCGTGCGGCGCACCGCCTGCACAGGGCTGTCGGTGCGCAGGTCGACACCTTTGGCGCGCAGGGCACTCTCCAACCGGTCGACATACTGGCGCGAGCCGCCCTTTACCGTGTACCACTGATGCTGGCCGGAATAGTTCAACAGCGCGTGGTTCTCGAAGAAATTGACCATGGCATGGGCGGGGAAATCCATGATCTTTTCCGTCGGGGTGGACCAGATCGCGCCCGACAGGGGCGACAGGTAGAAGTCGCGGAAATATGGCCCGGTGCCCAGCTGGTCGAGAAACTCCGCGATGGTCATCGACGGGTCGCGCGACACCGCCAGCGCGTTCTTGTTGAAATGCAGAATGTCCCGCAGCATCCGCAGGAAAGGCGGGCTGAACATATTGCGTTTCTGGGCGAAGACCGCGTTGAAATTGGTCAGCGCATATTCCAGCCGCCCGCCATCGATCGACGCGCCAAAGCTCATGTTCGAGGGCACGACCGGCACGTCCAATTCCGCAAAGAGCGCCGCAAGATGCGGGTAGTTGGCATAGTTGAACACGATGAACCCGGTATCGACCGGCTGATCGCCATTCTTGCCCGCGATCACCGTCCGCGCATGGCCGCCGATCTTGGCCCCCGCCTCATAGAGCGTGACGCGGTCCGCAGGTGCCAGCATATGCGCCGCCCCCATGCCGGAAATCCCGCCGCCAATCACGGCGACACGCCGACGAAGCGGCTGATGAGGGAGGGTACTATCGTTCAGAGCTTCGAAAGGCATAGGCGTCCTGCTTTGGTCCGGAACTTTGGATATGGGGCACCCACGGGTAAAGGGGAGTTAAAGTTGCAGCGCCCGATAGATTTTCTAGGAAGAATGCACGCAGCACCGCGACCGCGTGCAAAGCCCTTGGAGGGCACTAGGACAGCAGGCTGTCGAGCGCCGCTTGCCCGCGGCTGAGCTGGCCCAAATAGCTGTCGGTGTCGATATTGGCACCGCAGACGATCACGCCAACGCGCCGCCCGGCCAATTGCCCGCGCAGGGGGCCGAGCGCGCCCGCCATCGCGGCCCCGGCGGCAGGTTCCACCGCCAGTTTTGCCGCCTGTTGCAACACCACCATCCCGGCGCAGATCGCATCGTCGCTGACCGTCACCACGTCATCGACATAGACCGCGCAAAGCGCATGGCCGAAAGGCAGCGCCATCGGCGGGGCAAGGCTGTCGGCGATTGTGTTGACCTGAGGGATCGTCACCGGCGCGCCGGAGGCGAGGCTTTGCGACATGCTGTCGGCGCCCTCGGGCTCCACGCCATAGACCCGACAAGCGGGGTTGATCGCCTTGACCGCGGCGGCGACACCGCTGATCAGCCCGCCACCGCCGACCGAGACGACGACCGCGTCCAAATCCGCCACCTGCGCCATCAGTTCCAGCCCCACCCCGGCGGTGCCGAGCGAGGTGTGCAGCCCCTCGAAAGGATGGATAAAGAACCGCCCCTCTTCGCGCACCAACCGCTCGGCCTCGGCAAAGGTCTCTTGCCCGGCGGGTTTCAGGATGACCTCGGCCCCGGTGGCACGGGCGAGGGCGACGCGAAAGGGGTTGGCATTGTCCTGCATCACCACCTTGGCGCTGATGGCAAGCTTGGCCGCGGCCCAGCCTGCGGCAATGGCGTGGTTGCCCGCGCTGGCCGCGGTGATCCCGCGCCCGCGGGTGTCATCGTCAAGCTGTCGCGCCACCGACAGCGCGCCGCGGGCCTTGAAGGTGCCGGTATGCTGGAAACACTCCAGTTTGAGCGCGACCCGCGCGCCGCCCAGCACCTCGTCGACCATGGGAGAGGAGAGCGTCACCACCGGTGTTTGCACGATATCGCCCCGCAACGCGGCGGCCCGCGTCTGCATCGCCTCCAGCGTCATCCCGGTAATGTCCACGTCGTTCATTCAGCCGTTCCCTTCGGGTGTCCTTAGGGGAACAATAGCCTCGGTTTTGGCTTCTGCCAGTTCTTCGAAGTCGAAATTATGCAAGCGCCCCGCGCGTTTGGCGGCTTTTTCGCTGCTGACTTTGATCTCTTCCACGTCCCGCCGCGCTTGGGTGAAATGCCGGTCGAGGTTGCCCACCCGGGTCGCCAGACGTTCTACATCCTTGTTCAGATTGCCCAACTCTTTGCGGATCGCGCCTGCCTGTTCGCGCATCCGCGCGTCCTTCAGGATCGCGCGCATGGTGTTGAGCGTGGCCATGCAGGTGGTCGGGCTGACGATCCAGACGCGTTTCTCAAAGCCTTCGCGCACGAGTTCGGAAAAATTCGCGTGCAACTCGGCATAGACCGCCTCGGAGGGCAGGAACATCAAGGCGCCTTCCGCCGTCTCCCCCTCCAGAATGTATTTGTCGGCGATGGCATTGAGGTGCACCCGCACGGCGGTCTTCATCTGTTGGGCGGCGGCGCGGGTCTCGGCTTCGGTCTTGGCGCGGCGCAGGGCCTCATAGGCTTCCAACGGGAATTTACTGTCGATCACGATCGGCCCGGGCGGGTTGGGCAGATGGATCAGGCAATCGGGCCGCTTGCCGTTGCTGAGCGTGGCTTGCAGCGAATAGCTGTCGCTTGGCAGGGCTTTCGACACGATATCCTGCAACTGGATTTCACCGAAGGATCCGCGCGTTTGCTTGTTGCTGAGGATGTCTTGGAGCGACAGCACGTCGCCCGACAGTTTGGTGATATTATCCTGCGCCTTGTCGATCGAGGCCAGACGCTCCTGCAACTGCGCAAGACTGGAGGTGGTGCGTTTCGACGAGCCGTGCAGCGTCTCGGTCATGCGCTGCTGCATCTCACCCAGCGAACGGGCCGAGCGGGCGGCGTTGTCGGCCAGCCGGTCCTGCATCTGCTGCTGCACATAGGCCAGCCGCGCTTCCATCGTCTGCATCATCTGCGCTTGGGTGTTGCTTTGCGTGTCCGAGACCATTTGCAACCCGCCGCGCAGCTGCTCCTGCCCTTGCCCCAATTGCTGCACATGGCCGCCAAGCACGCGCATCTGCTGCGCCAGGGGGGCGGCCACACGGGCCGAACGGCCTGCGGCACGGACCGCCATGATGAGCAGGATGACGATGAGCAAGAGCAGCCCCGCGCCCGCAAGGGCCAAGAGCGTCACAGGGTCAGACAGGTTCAACGTCGTGCCGCCAAGCTCCATCAAGTGCGCCCGAAGAGCCGTTCGATATCGGCGAGTTTGAGTTCGACATAGGTGGGCCGCCCGTGGTTGCACTGGCCCGAATGCGGCGTCGCCTCCATCTCGCGCAAAAGCGCGTTCATCTCTTCGGCACGCATCCAGCGGCCCGAGCGGATCGAGCCGTGACAAGCCACCCGGCTCAGGATTGCTTCGATCTTGGCCTGAACGATGTTGCTGCTCTCGCCCTCGGCCAATTCATCGAGCACGTCGAGGATGAGCGCACGCGCGTTGACGGTGCCGAGGATCGCAGGCGTCTCGCGCACCGCGATGGCGCTGCCGCCGAAGGCTTCGATGCCAAGGCCGAGTTTCGCCAGTTCCTCCGCCAGTTCCAGCAGCCGCGCGCAGTCATTGGCGGAAAGTTCGACGATCTCGGGGATCAGCAACGCTTGGGCCGCGACGCCGTTCTCGTTCATCTGCCGTTTGAGTTTCTCATAGACCAGCCGCTCATGCGCCGCATGCTGATCGACGATGACCATGCCATTGGCGGTCTGGGCGATGATGTAATTTTCGTGCACCTGCCCGCGCGCGGTGCCCAAGGGGTAATCGGGGGCGGGCGCGGCCTCTTCCGCTTCGGGGGCGGCGGCGTGGCTCGGCGCGGGGGTCTCGGGCAGCGGCGTGCCCTCCACCCGGCCCCAAACGCCTGCGGTCTCGGCAAAGCCGGGGGCCTGCGCCTGATAGGCGGCCTCCCGTGCGGCGGGGCTGGGGCGGTCCATGCCGGCGCGGTCCATCTGGTAGACCCACGCGCCCTGCGGCTCGGGCTGCATCGCGCCCAAGGTGGCCTGCGCCACGGTGGTCGAGGCGCGGTGGCCCGCTTCGGCCAGCGCGTGGCGCAGTGCCGAGACGATCAGCCCGCGCGCCAACCCCGGATCGCGAAAGCGCACTTCGGATTTCGCGGGATGCACGTTTACATCGACCAGCGTTGGCGGGCATTCCACGAAAAGCGCCGCCGCCGGGTGACGGTCGCGGCTGAGGAAATCGAAATAGGCGCCGCGCAGGGCGCCCGTCAGCAGCTTGTCCCGCACCGGGCGGCCATTCACGAAGAGATATTGCGCCACGGCAGAGCCGCGCGAGTAGGTCGGCAGGGCAGCGAAACCGGTCAGATGCAGCCCCTCGCGCATCGCATCAATAGGCAGGGCATTCTCGGCAAACTCCCGGCCCAGCACCTGCGCCAGACGCCCATGCAGCGCGTCGAAAAGATCGCCCTGCTCGGCCTCGGCGCGGAACACATCGCGGCCCTTGCCGTCACCCGACACATCACGCAGCACGAAACGCACAAAGGGCTCGGCCATGGCGAGCCGTTTGATGACATCGCCAATCGCCTGCGCCTCGGCCCGGTCGGTGCGCAGAAACTTGAGCCGCGCGGGCGTGGCGAAGAACAGATCGCGCAGGGTGACGATCGTGCCGCTGTTAAGTGCGGCGGGGCGCACCTCCCCCATGCGGCCCCCGTCGACGGTGATCTCGGCCCCGTCAAACCCAGACGCACGACTGGTGATGGTCAAACGCCCGACGGCTCCGAGCGACGGCAGCGCCTCGCCGCGAAAACCGAAAGTGTGAATATCCAGCAGGTCGGAGCCGTCGATTTTAGAGGTCGCATGACGCGATAGGGCCAGCGGCAAATCTTCGGGCGCGATGCCGCAGCCATCGTCCGTCACCCGGATCATCGTCTTGCCGCCATCGGCATATTCCACGGTGATCCGCCGCGCGCCCGCGTCGATGGCGTTCTCGACCAATTCCTTGACCGCCGAAGCGGGCCGTTCGACCACCTCGCCAGCGGCGATGCGGTTGATCGCGGAATCGTCCAATTGACGGATGACGGGGCGAACTTCGCTTATATTGGGGGTCGGGCTGGGCATACCGCAAGACCTAGCATGGCGGCTTTTGATTCTGCCAGATGTGAATGCGTCTATGAGAGCCGGGTATCAGAGGTTCTGGGCAAAGTCAGCGGACCGCCGCCAAAGGTGGGGCGATCCGCTGCTGGGTCGGCTACTCGGCGCACTGGTGCTTTTGTTATTCCGGTCTTATCAGAGCGGCGGGCGACCCGGGTACAAGTCGTCTCCGGCGGAGCTTGCCACCTGTATAGACGCAGGACGAATCACAGGTCAAAGCAAAAGCGAATCAGTCGCCGATAAAACGAATCGTTGCGATTCGGTTAAGCGGTAGGCGCGGCGGCCCCTCTATGCCGATGCGGCCCCATCACTGCCGCGGCGCCAAGGATCAGCCCCGAGACGGTCGCGATCATCCCCGCCGCCGAGACCGAATCCCGCAGCCCGATCCACAGCGGCCCGTAACCTGCCAAGACATAGCCTAAAATCGCGGCCACGGTGGCAAAACCCACCGACCATGCGATCTGATGCTCCAGGCGGTTGGTCATCATCCGCGCGGCAGCGGGCGGGCAGATGAACATGGCGATCACGATGATGCTGCCCACCGCGTCAAAGGCAGCCACGGCGGCAATGGCGGCGACGATCACCAGCCCAAGGCCCAAAGGCCCGGTCTTCATCCCGATGGTGCGGGCAAAGCCTTCGTCGAATGTGCTGATCTTGAGCGGACGCCAGAACACCGCCGTGAAAAGCGCAACGAAAAGAAACGTAATCGCCATGCGCGGCAGCTCCACCGGGATGGTCGCCAGCGCCTCAGGGTCGAGCAGCGACCCCCAGCCGGTCGCATCCAGCCAGATCAGGCTTTCGAGGTTGCCATAAAGCGCATGTTCCACGTCGAGGTGCACATTGCTGGTGTCGGATTGTTCCAGCAGCAGCACGCCGCCCGCGAACATCGCGGTAAAGACAACGCCCATGGCCGCGCCGGATTCGATCTTGCCCAAACGCCGCACGCCTTCGATGGCCAGCACGGCAACCAGCGCTGCGCCCGCCGCGCCCAGCAGCATC
The DNA here is from genome assembly GCF_043556995.1 of Sulfitobacter sp. 1A15106. Lineage (NCBI taxonomy): Bacteria > Pseudomonadati > Pseudomonadota > Alphaproteobacteria > Rhodobacterales > Roseobacteraceae > Sulfitobacter > Sulfitobacter sp. 1A15106. Next base: position 42,900 of record NZ_JBIFFM010000003.1, read on the forward strand.
GGCCAAGTGCTGACCACACCGGTCAGCAGGAACGCCACGACGATCCCCGGCAGCACCACATGGCTGATCGCATCGCCGATCAACGCTTGGCGGCGCAGGACAAGGAAGTTCCCCGGCAAGGCGCAGGCCACCGCCACGAAGATGCCCGTCAGCATCGGCACCAAAGACAGGGGGACAAATTCGGAACCGTTCATGCCATCACCCCGCCGCGCATGTCGATGCGGCTGTCGATTTCGCGGATTTGGTCGGCGGTCAGCACTGTCTCGATGGGGGTCAGACCGTCATATTGCTGGGCCGCCGCCTCGTAAGCCGGATCGCGGCGGATCAGTTGCCAGCGGGTTTCATCGCGCAGCGCCTTGGCCGCGCGGCCCCGGCCCGCCTTGGTGGCGACCCCATCGGGCAGGGCGTAGCCCTCGGCCCGCAGCAGGCGCAGGGTGAGTTGTTCGTAGATCGGCTGCCCATGAGCCAACGCCAAGAGCCCCTGCCGCAGATGGACCCGACGCTGATAGCGCCGGTGCCGCAGTAGCGCCGACAGCGCCCCGCGCCCCGGTGCCAACAGCAGCGACAGCGCAAAGAGCGCGAAGCCCACCAGAACAATGATCGGCCCCGTCGGCAGGTTCGGCTGCGCCGCTGACAGCGCCGCGCCGATATAGGCCGCAATGCCGCCGAGCGCGCCCGAGATCAGTACCACATGGTCGGTCCGCTCGCTCCAGAACCGGGCTGTCACGGGCGGGATGATCAGCAGCGCTACGATCAGGATCAGCCCCACGATCTTGAGCCCGACCACCGTCACGGCCAGCACCAGCCCCATCATCGCCAGATCCGTGCGCGGCACGTTCTGCCCGATGGCGGTGCCATATTCGGGATCGAAAGAGGCCAGCGTCAGCGGGCGGCGCAAGAGCAGCACCAGCGCCAGCGTCAGCGCCGCCGCCACGGCGATGATCAGCGCATCGCTGCGCAGCATCCCGGCGGTGGAGCCGAGCAAAAAATCTTCCAACCCCGCCTGTCGCCCTGCGCTCATGGTCTGGATCACCGTGAGCAGCACGATGCCAAGGCCAAAGAAAACCGACAGGACCGAGCCGATCGCCGCATCCTCGGCCAATCGCGTGCGGTTGCTGAGCCATGAGACCAAGAGCAGCCCCACCCCCGCCGACAGCGCGGCCCCCAGCAGCAGACCGATCAAATTGCGCCCGTCACCGCCAAGCGCGACCATCACCATAAAGGCCAGCGCCACGCCGGGCAGGGTCGCATGCGAGATCGCATCGCTCACCAACGCCCGTTTGCGCAGAAACAAGAAGGTGCCACCAACGCCTGCCGCCATGCCCAAAAGCGTGGCCCCCAGCGTTACCAGCGTGGCGTTGTAGCCCAATTGCAGTGTCAGCGCGTCCCAGATCATGACAGTTGCAAAGCATCCATCTGCGCGCCCGCCAAACGCCCGCCATAGGCGTCTTGCAGATGGTTGGACTTGAAGACCTCAGCGACACTGCCTTCGGCCACGCGGTGGGTGTTGATCAGGAAGACATTGTCGAAATACTCAGGCACCGTGGACAGATCATGATGCACGGCGACGACCGTCTTGCCCGCATCCCGCAGGGATTTCAGCACAGCGATGATCGCCTTTTCCGTCGCCGCATCGACCCCGGCAAAGGGTTCGTCGAGCAGGTAGAGATCCGCATCCTGCGCCAAGGCCCGCGCAAGGAACACCCGCTGCTGCTGGCCGCCCGAGAGTTGGCCGATCTGGCGGGTGGCGAAATCCTCCATCCCGACGCGGGCCAGACAATCGGCGGCGCGGGCGCGGTGCACGGGGCGGATGCGGCCCAGAAGGCCCAGTTGCGGGTAAAGCCCCATCAGCACCACGTCGATCACGCGGGTCGGGAAGTCCCAATCCACGCTCGCGCGCTGCGGCACATAGGCGATGCGGTGGCGCTGCTCGGCCACCGGCTTGCCATAGACGGTGGCGGTGCCCGCCAGCGGGGTAAGGATGCCCAAAGCGGCCTTGAGCAGCGTCGATTTCCCCGCCCCGTTCGGCCCGATGATCGCGGTCATCTTGCCCGGCTCGACGGTCATATCGACCGAAAAGACCGCAGGCTTCTGCCCGTAGGAGACAGTCATGCCCCGCACCGCAAGCGGGCTGTCGGCGCGCGATGTCGGCGCGGTTTCGCGACTACTGGCGAGTTCGAGTGTCATAGATCAGCTTCCCTGTACCAGCTTGCCGTTCATCCCGCCCGCATCCACCGGCGCGCCAAGCGCGCGGGCGATGGTGGTGACGTTGTGATCGATCATACCGATATAAGTGCCCTCATAGCTGCCGGGTTCCCCCATGGCGTCACTATAGAGCGACCCGCCGATCACGACCTCATGGCCGCGCGCCGCCGCGCCTTCGACCAGTGCGCGCATGTTACGGTCGGACACCGAGGTTTCGACGAAAACCGCGCCAATCTCGCGTTCGACCAGCTCATCGACCAGCGAAGAGATGCGGTTGAGCCCTGCCTCGCTGTTGGTCGAGATGCCTTGAATGCCGATCACTTCGAACCCAAAGGCGCGCCCGAAGTAGCTAAAGGCATCATGCGCCGTGACCAAGACACGCTGGCCTTCGGGCACCTGCGCCACGGTCTCGGCGGCATAGGCGGCGAGTTGGTCCAGTTCCGCGCGGTAGGTCTTGGCATTCGCGGCAAAGGTCTCGGCCCCCGCCGGGTGCGCCTTGGTCAATGCGCGGGTGACTTCATCGACGACGGCGATCCATGTGTTGGGGTCCATCCAGACATGCGGGTCATAGCGGCCCTCGTAATCCGGGTGGCTGAGCAAACCATCCTTGGGCAGCGCATCGGCCACGGCGATCACGGCGCGTTTGCGGCCCAGATCTTCAAAGAACCGCTCCATCTGCGCCTCAAGGTAAAGGCCGTGCCAGAGCACCAGATCGGCCCGGGTCAGCGCCACGATGTCGCTGCGTGTCTGGCGGTAGCTGTGCGGATCGACGCCCGACCCCATGAGCGAGCGGACCTCCACCAGATCGCCACCGATCCGCCGGGCGGCGTCAGCGATCATGCCGGTGGTCGCAACGACGTTGAGCTTTGGCGCGGCAAAGGCAGCGGGCGCGGCCCCGAGCAGGGCAAAAGCGCTCAGGCTGCCGATCAAAGCGGTGCGGCGCGACGGGCGAAACGGATCAGATGCATGTGTCATGGGGGTATTAGTGAGAACGATTCTCAATTAAGTCAACAGTTGAGAATGGTTCTCATTAACAATTTCCACATTTCGCCTGTTTTTCAGGCATCCGACCGGTGACGCGGGGTTAGCGTCGCTTGCTTTGGCCCCTGCCCCATGCCATTTTGCGCGCCTGACCAAACCGGAGAGACCCCGATGGCCCGCCAGACGACCCCGCAGCACCGTGAGACAGAGACCGACGCGCCGGGCCATCTGCCCCAGGTCACCGAACCCCGCGTCGAACCGATGCCGCTCGATATGGATTGGCTGCGCTCGGTGCAGGCGAATACCTCGGCGATCGAGCGCCGCGCCGCAGCCCTGCCCGCGCGGCGTTCGCTGAAAAAGGACCACCAAGCCGCGTGGCTGCTGCGCGCGGTGACCTGTATCGACCTGACGACCCTTTCGGGCGACGACACCGCACGCCGGGTCGAGCGGCTTTGCGCCAAGGCGCGGCAACCGATTGCGCCCGATCTGCTCGAGGCGCTTGGCATGGCGCCGATCACCACCGGCGCGGTCTGCGTCTATCACGAGATGATCCCTGCCGCGCGCCGCGCGCTGGAGGGGACGAACATCCCCATCGCCGCCGTCTCAACCGGCTTCCCGGCGGGGCTGTCGCCCTTGGAACTGCGCATTCGCGAGATCGAAATGAGCGTCGAGGCCGGTGCGAGCGAGATCGACATCGTGATCTCGCGCCGTCATGTGCTCTCGGGCGACTGGCAGGCGCTTTACGATGAAATGCGCGCCTTCCGCGAAGCCTGCGGCGAGGCCCATGTGAAGGCGATCCTCGCCACCGGCGAATTGGGATCGCTGCGCAATGTGGCGCGCGCGTCGCTGGTTTGCATGATGGCCGGGGCCGATTTCATCAAAACCTCGACCGGCAAGGAAAGCGTCAACGCCACCCTGCCCGTCAGCCTCGTGATGATCCGCGCGATCCGTGAGTATTACGCGCGCACCGGGGTGCGGGTAGGCTATAAGCCCGCGGGCGGCATCTCGAAGGCCAAGGATGCGATCACCTATCTGGCGCTGATGAAGGAAGAGCTGGGCGACCGTTGGTTGCAGCCTGACCTGTTCCGCTTTGGGGCGTCCTCGCTCTTGGGCGATATCGAGCGGCAATTGGAGCATCATGTGACCGGCAACTATTCGGCGGCTTACCGCCACGCGACCGCCTGAGCCCGTTGCAGGCTGCGGGAAGGTATTTGGAAAAGGATGAAGGCATGAGCGTGTCCGACATATTCGAAAGCATGGAATACGGGCCAGCCCCGGAATCGGCGGCAGATGCGCTGGCGTGGATCGTCGATCAGGGCGGGCGGTTTGGCCATTTCATCGATGGCGCCTTCACCGCGCCGGGGGCGGGGTTTGACAGCACGAACCCGGCGACGGGTGAGGTCTTGGCCAGTCTCACGCAGGCGTCGCAGGGCGATGTGGATGCCGCCGTAAAGGCGGCGCGCAAAGCGCAGCCCAAGTGGGAGAAGCTGGGCGGCCATGGCCGGGCGCGGCATATCTATGCGCTGGCGCGTTTGTTGCAAAAACACGCGCGGCTGTTTGCGGTCTTGGAGGTTTTGGACAACGGCAAGCCCATTCGCGAGGCGCGCGATATCGACGTGCCCTTGGCGCAGCGGCATTTCTATTATCACGCGGGCATGGCGCAGTTAATGGAGAGCGAACTGCCCGATGTGCAGGCGCTTGGGGTTTGCGGGCAGATCATCCCGTGGAACTTCCCCCTGCTGATGCTGGCGTGGAAGATCGCGCCCGCGCTGGCGATGGGAAATACCGTGGTATTGAAACCTGCGGAATACACCTCGCTGACCGCGCTTTTGTTTGCCGATATCTGCCGTCAGGCCGGGCTGCCCAAGGGTGTGGTCAACATCGTGACGGGCGATGGTACCGTGGGCGAGATGATCGTCGGCCATGACGATATCGACAAGATCGCCTTTACCGGCTCCACCGCCGTAGGCCGCCGCATTCGCGAGGTGACGGCGGGGTCCGGCAAGGCGCTGACCTTGGAGCTGGGTGGCAAATCGCCTTACATCGTTTTCGATGATGCCGATCTGGACAGCGCCGTCGAAGGGCTGGTCGATGCGATCTGGTTCAATCAGGGTCAGGTCTGCTGTGCCGGGTCGCGCTTGCTGGTGCATGAGCCGGTCGCGGATCGGTTCTATGCCAAGCTGCGCGCGCGGATGGAGAAGCTGCGCATCGGCGATCCCTTGGACAAAAGCATCGACGTGGGCGCGCTGGTCGACCCGGTGCAATACAAGCGCGTGAGCGAGATGGTCGAGGCCAATACCGCCGGTGAGCGTTTCATGGCGCCGGGGGCGATGCCTGAGAATGGCTGTTTCTATCCGCCCACCCTGATCACCGGGCTGAACCCTGCGGATCGGCTGATGCAGGAAGAGATTTTTGGGCCTGTGCTGGTCTCCACCACCTTCCGCACGCCCGGCGAGGCGGTGCAGCTGGCCAACAACACGCGCTACGGTCTGGCGGCGACGGTCTGGACCGAGAATGTGAACCTCGCCCTCGACATCGCACCGAAGCTGGAGACCGGGATCGTTTGGGTCAATGGCACCAATATGATGGATGCCGCAGCCGGTTTCGGCGGCAAGCGCGAAAGCGGCTTTGGCCGCGAGGGCGGTTGGGAAGGTCTGGCGGGCTATACCAAGCCCAAGACGGCGCGGAAGCCTTTGAAGGAGATCGAAGCTTTCTCAGGTGAGGGCGCGCCGGAGGACGGGATCGACCGGACTGCGAAGCTCTATATCGGTGGCAAGCAGGCGCGGCCCGATGGGGGCTATTCCGCGCCGGTCTGGGGCAAATCCGGCGGGCTGTTGGGGCATGTGAGCCTCGCCAATCGCAAGGACCTGCGCAATGCAGTCGAGGCGGCGCATGCGGCGAAGGGCTGGTCGAAAACCACCGGCCATCTGCGGGCGCAGATCCTGTACTACATTGCCGAGAACCTTTCGGCACGGGGCGATGAATTCGCAGCACGTCTCGATGCGATGCAGGGCACAAAGACGGGCCATAGGGAGGTCGATGCGGCCATTGACCGGCTTTTCACCTATGCCGCTTGGGCCGACAAATACGACGGTCAGGTGCACGGCGTGCCGATCCGTGGCGTGGCGCTGGCGATGAAGGAACCCGTGGGTGTGATCGGCGCGCTTTGTCCTGCCGAGGCGCCTTTGCTGGGACTGATCTCTTGCATGGCCCCCGCCATCGCCATGGGCAACCGGGTGATCCTTTCGGCCTCCGAACCCTTCCCGCTGGCGGCGACGGACTTCGTTCAGGTGCTTGAGACATCGGACGTGCCCGCGGGCGTGGTGAATATCCTGACCGGGCCGCAGGCGGATTTGGCCGAGGCGATGGCGCGTCATATGGATGTGGATGCGGTCTGGTCCTTCGGCGCCGCGGCGCTTTCCGGCATTGTGGAGAAAGGGGCCGCGAGCAACATCAAACGCAGCTGGGTCAACCACGGCACGGCGCGGGATTGGTTCGGGGCCGAGGGCGCGGGGCGCGACTTCCTGCAGGCCGCGACCGAGGTCAAGAACATCTGGGTGCCTTACGGCGAATAACGCCCACCGCCCGGCCTATGCAGAAGCGCCGCCCCCTTTCGGGAGCGGCGCTTTTTTCATTCCTGCGCTGTGTCTGCGGCCTCTAGCCCTTCGGGCTGGCCGACGACAACGAAATGCAGGTTCTCGGGCTCCAACAGCTCGGCGGCGACGCGTTTGACGTCTTCGAGCGTGACCGCCTCGACCCTGTCGTTGCGGGTGGCGATATAGTCGGTCGGCAGGCCCAGCATCTGCATCCCGACGAGGATGTTGGCGATGGGCGTATTCCCATCGAAGCGCAGCGGATAGGCGCCGGTGATATAGGTTTTGGCGGCCTCCAGTTCCTCTTGCGTGATGCCTTCGGCGGCGGCCTTGGCCCATTCGGCGCGGATCACCTCAATCGCTTCGGCGATGCGGTCATTGGACGAGCTGACGGAGCCGAGATAGGTCTCGGCCAGATCACGCGGGGCGAGGTAGGAATAGACGCCGTAGGTCAGGCCACGTTTCTCGCGCACCTCGGTCATCAGCCGGGATTCGAAACCGCCGCCGCCGAGGACATGGTTCAGCACCGTCGCGGTGAACCAATCGGGATCGTCCTGCGCGAGGCCGGGCTGACCAAAGAGCGCGACGGACTGCGGCGTCGCGAAATCGACCACCGTGGTGCCACTGGGGATATCGACCTCGGCCCGGGGCGGCATCGGCGCACCTTCGGCGGGCAGCCCCCCCAAGAGCTTGTCGAGCATCTGGCCCAATTCCTCGGGCGTGATGTCGCCCACCGCGCCGACGATGATGCGGTCCCGCGCCAGCACCGCGCGATGCGCGGCGAGCAGATCGTCACGGGTCAGGCCCGCGACGCTTTCCAACGTGCCATTCAGCGAACTGCCATAGGGGTGATCCCCAAAGGCGATCCGGTCAAAGGTCTGTTGGGCGATTTTGTTGGGGTCTTTCTGGTTCGACTGGATGTTCGAAATCACTTGGCCGCGCACCCGCTCAATGGCATCTTCGTCAAAACGCGGCTCCTGAAGGGCTGCGCGCAGAAGGTCGATCGAGGGCGCGCGGTTCTCGGTCAGGAAACGTGCGGACACGGAAAGCGCATCGTCCGAGACATCAAAGCTGAGGTTCGTGGCCAGTACTTCGGTCGCGCGGCTGAAGGCGCGGGCGTCCATCTCGCCTGCCCCTTCTTCCAAGAGGCCGGTCATCAGGTTGATCGCGCCGCGTTTGCCGGGGGCATCGAGAGACGCGCCGCCACGGAAACGGATTTCCAATGCCACGAAGGGGATCGAAGGCTCCTCAACCAACCAAGCGGTGATGCCGCCGGGGCTGGTCACCTCTTGAATATCGACCTCGGCACGGGCGGGGAGTGCGGCAATTACCGTCAGGATCAGGGCGTAGATCAGTCTCATTGCGCGTCCTCCTTCATCAGCCAGCCGGTGACCGATGCGCGTTTGTCGAACAGGTCGCGGGCGGCCTGCATGATGTCCTCGGCGGTGACGGCCTGGAGCACATCGGGCCATGCCTGCACGTCTTCGACCGTGAGGCCGATGGCGAGGGCCGAACCATAGCGGTGCGCCACGCGGTCCGCGTCGTCGCGGGCGTAGATTTGATCGGCACGCAACTGCGCCTTGAGACGTTCGAGGTGTTCCGGGTCGACACCGGTCTCCATAAACTGCGCGAGCGCCTCGTCCAGCGCCTCTTCGGCCTGTTGCAGGCTGACGCCGGGCACGGGCAGCACGACAAGGTCAAAGGTCGTGTCGTCCAGCGTGTCGGCCTTGTAGAAGGCGCCGGTGTAATTGGCGATTGGCGTGTCGAATTGCAGTTTCTCGGCAAGGTAGGACGTGGTGCCGCCGCCCAGCAATTCGCTAAGCAGCAAGAGCGCCGCCGCTTCCTCCTGTTCGCCGCTGTCGCGTTCCTGCGCAAGGTAGGAGCGGCGGACATAGGGCTGGGCCACGCGAGCGTCTTTGTAGATCAACCGACGCTCGGCGATCTGGGGCGGCTCTTCGGTGCGCAGACGTTCCGGCAAGGCGGGGTTGGCGGGGATTTGGCCATAAGTGGCCTCGGCCAGTTCGCGCACTTCTTCGGGCAACACATCGCCCGAGACCACGAGGATCGCGTTATTGGGCGAGTAGTAGAGTTCATAGAACGACAGCGCATCTTCGAGGTCCAACTCCTCCATCTCATGTTTCCAGCCGATGATCGGCACGCCGTAGCGGTGGTTGAGATATTGCGCGGCGTTGATTTGTTCGCTGAACAGCGCGGCGGGGTTATTCTCGGTCCGCTGGTTGCGTTCTTCGAGGATCACATCGCGTTCGGTTTCGATGTTTTCGGGGGTCAAACGGATGTTCTTCATCCGGTCGGCCTCCATCTCCATCATCAGGCCAAGGCGGTCCGCCGCGACGCGCTGGTAATAGGCGGTGTAATCGTAGCTGGTGAAAGCGTTGTCGCGCCCGCCGTTGGCCGCCACCGTGGCGGAAAATTCGCCCGCTTCCAGCTTATCGGTGGCCTTGAACAGCAAATGCTCAAGGAAATGCGCCACGCCGGAGGCGCCTTTGGGCTCATCCGCCGAACCTGCGCGGTACCAGACCATCTGCTGCACGACCGGGGCGCGGTGGTCTTCGACGACCACGACCTCCATGCCGTTATCAAGGGTGAAATGGGTGACCGCTTCGTTCTCGGTCTGCCCCGCCTGCGCGGCGGGGGCTGTGAAAAGCGTTGCCACCAGGGCCGCCATCATAGGCAGTCGGATCATTGCTTACCTCGAAATATATCGCCTTTCGCATTACCTACGCGGTCTGGCGCTACTTTCAAGAAGCCTAGCGAAAACGTGTGTCCTGCGGCGGGTAGGACGGCGTGCGCCCGCCTGCCCTGCGCCAGCGCTCCGCCTCGCTATGGGCGTCGAGGATCATGCGCTTGTAGGCTTGGCCGTAGCGATCAACCGGCACGATACGGAATTGGGTGAAACGGCCCTTGCGCTTGCGGAATTCCGCGTCGGCCTCGGCCAAGCTGGCGCGGATGCCGGGCTGCACGCCCATCCGGCTTGCATGTTGAACCAGTGCTGCATCCCCCGCCGGGATGCCAGCAGAGGTATCCAAACGCCCGCCGAATGCCGCCACCCCTTCGGCCACCGCCGAGCGGTCGGTCAGGTTCGCCTGCCCCGGCGCCGGCGTGGGTAGGGTGTTCAGGTTGTCGGGACGCTCCAGCGGCTTGACCGGTTGGATCAGGAACTCATCAGGCCCTTCAGAAGTCGGATGCAAATCGCGAAGGCCCTGATTGCTGCAGGCGGCGAGGGCCAGCGGGATCAAGCTGATGAGGGCAATGCGGCGCATGGTGTCTCCTTTCGGGGTCTGCTTGTTCAATATCGCAGGCAAGCGGGCAATGTCACTGACCTTTTTTGCCCCGGCGTTTGGGCGCGCTTTTCGGCTCTCCGGTAAAGAGGATCAGCCCCACGGCCCCGGCAAAGATAAAGACATCCGCCAAGTTGTAGACGAAAGGGTTGTTGATGCCGCAGCAGGAGTTGTTCAGGAAATCGAGCACATAGCCGTAGATCAACCGGTCCGCCACATTCGCCAGCGCCCCGCCGACCAGCAGGCCACCGCTCAGCTGCGCCCAACGCCCATGCGGGCTGCGCCAGAGCCATAGGGTGACGCCCGCGCAGATCACCAGCGCCACCACGATCAGCACCCATTGGCTCATGTCGCCGCCAAGGCCAAAGTTGATGCCCCGGTTTTCCCCGTAGCGGAAATTCAGCACCGGCGGCAGCACGTCGATGGAGCGGACACGCGCCAGTTCCATCATGTGAATGACCACATATTTGCTGATCTGGTCGATCAGAAAGGCCACGAAGGCCGCGATGCCGAATGTCCGCATGGGGCTCCCCTTCGTTTAGTGCCGGAAGTGGCGCATGCCGGTGAAGACCATGGCAAGCCCCGCCTCATCCGCCGCCGCGATCACCTCGTCGTCCCGCATCGAGCCGCCGGGCTGGATCAGCGCCGTGGCACCGGCCTCGGCGGCGGTGATCAGGCCGTCCGCGAAGGGGAAGAAAGCATCGGAGGCCACGACCGAGCCTTGCGTCAGGGGGGCGTCGATCTCCATCACCTCGGCCATGTCTTGGGCCTTGCGCGCGGCGATGCGGGTGCTGTCCACGCGGCTCATCTGGCCCGCGCCGACGCCCACGGTGGCGCCGTCCTTGACGTAGATGATGGCGTTGGACTTGACGTGTTTGGCCACGGTCCAGGCAAAGAGCATGTCGTCCAGTTCCTGGTCAGAGGGCTTGCGCTTGGTCACGACTTTCAGATCATCGCGCGTGATGCGGCCCACGTCCTTGTCCTGCACAAGGAAGCCGCCCGAGACCTGACGCACCGCCAGTTCGGCGGCGGTCGGATCGGCGAGGCCTTCGGTGGTCAGCAGGCGCAGGTTTTTCTTGGCGGCGAAGATGCGCTTGGCATCCTCGTCCGCACCCGGCGCGATGACGACTTCGGTAAAGATCGCGGCGATGGCCTCTGCCGTTGGCCCGTCCAGCGGCTGGTTCAACGCGATGATGCCGCCGAAGGCCGAGGTGCGGTCACAGTCGAAGGCCCGTTTATAGGCCTCGAGCAGGGTCTCTCCGCGCGCCACGCCACAGGGGTTGGCATGTTTGATGATGGCGCAGGCGGGGCCGTCCTTGGGGTCGAATTCGCTAACCAGCGCGAAGGCCGCGTCGGTGTCGTTGATGTTGTTATAGGACAGTTCCTTGCCCTGATGCTGCACCGCGTTGGCCAGACCGGGGGCGTTCGAGCCATCGGTGTAGAAGGCCGCCTGCTGATGCGGGTTCTCGCCATAACGCAGGGTCTGGGCCAGCGTGCCGCCGAAGGTGCGACGGCGCGGCGTGGCCGCGACCTGCGCCGCCATCCATGTGCTGACGGCGGTGTCATAGGCGGCGGTGCGGGCATAGGCGGTCTGGGCCAGACGCTGGCGCAGGGCGTAAGTGGTCTGGCCGTCGTTGGCCTCCAGCTCCGCGATGACCTCGGCGTAATCCTCCACATCCACCACCACGTTGACAAAACCGTGGTTCTTGGCCGCCGAGCGGATCATCGCCGGGCCGCCGATGTCGATGTTCTCGATCACCTCGGCATATTCCGCGCCCTTGGCTACGGTTTCCTCGAAGGGGTAGAGGTTCACCACCACCAGATCGATCGCGCCGATGTTGTGCTCGTTCATCGCGGCGACGTGTTCGTCATTGTCGCGCAGGGCCAGCAGACCGCCATGCACGACCGGGTGCAGCGTTTTCACGCGCCCGTCCATCATCTCGGGAAAGCCGGTCACATCGGCCACATCCAGAACCTCCAGCCCCGCGTCGCGCAGCGCTTTCGCGGTGCCGCCGGTGCTGAGCAGTTCCACGCCCCGCGCCGCCAAAGCTTTGCCAAGGTCCAAAAGACCGGTCTTGTCGGATACGGAAAGCAGGGCGCGTTTGATGGGATAGAGGTCGGGCATGGGGCTGGTTCCTTGGTCAGTCTTCATCAGCATAGGGATCGTCGATCGACAAATCTCGCACGCCAATCGCAGTTTCCTGCGCTTTTGACAACGACCAGCGCACCCGCGTGGCATAGTTCATGGCATAGCCCGAGAGCACGATCTGCTGCGCGGCGCGTGGTTTCAGGCGGGTTGTCTCAAGGTAAACCCCCGGTTCCAAAGACAGATTATGCGTGCCGTCATGGCGAAACACCCAAATCTCCCCGCTTTTCAGCGCCATTGAGATCGCAGCCCCGCCAAGGTCCAGCGTGGCATCCACATCCGGGTGCAGGTGAAACCGGATGTCGAAGGCGACCCCCTTTGACTGGGCCGCGTTCAGCACTTTGTCAAAGCGCCGCTTCTCCGCCCCCTCTATCGCCAGCAACATATCCTCCCCCGAAAGGCCGCGCCCGTCTGCGGTCAGCTCCAGCCGCCGCGCATGGGTCAGACCGTGGCTGCGCAGATAGGCGTCATGCGCGCCTTCGAAACGCAGCCCATCCGCCGCCTCACCGATCTCGACGGGCACGTGGCGCGGGCCCGCGATCAACGCCTCCGCCCCGCTATGCGGATCAGGCTCCGCCAGTCGCGCGCTGGAATGGCCGACGAGCGACAGGGCCGAATGCGACGGCGTGGCGCGCCCCGCCCGCCGCCACTCCAGCCCGAAAGACGCGCCGGAGCCGCAATTCACCACCAAGGGCCGCCGCCCCGAGGTCAGCTCGAATGCCAATGTCGAGGCATGGGCGTTGGTCGAGGCCGCACCGCTTGGCGGGGCTGCCGCATCGACGATCACGCTGGTGCGGCCTGCGGACAGTCTTGCAAAGCCCATGGCCAGCCCATCGGGCTGCCGTGTCTTGACCTTGGCCGCCGCCAGCGCGTGGTCCAGCCAGCCCTCCATGCCGCGCCCGCCGCCGTGAAACCGCGCCAACGCTCCATCCGCATGGCGCAGGCTGCGCAGGGTCGGCGCGATCCGCTCGATCGCGGTCAGATGCTCCTTGGGCGTGCTGCGGCCCGCATCGCTCAGCGCGGCGGCGGCCCATGTCAGCAGGGTGAAGACGGCCAGCAGTTCCTCGGGATTGCGCGTGGGCAGCCCCCCCTCGGCATCGATCTGGCTGGCGCATTCCCGGGCGAGGGCCTTGACCGCCGGATCGGCCAGTTCGGCCAGCCCCTCAAGCGACAGGCTGGCATAGATCAGCCCGGCCAGCGCCTCAAAACGCGGCAGGCCGGGGGCCGCCCCGCGCCATCGTTTCGACAGGAACCGGGTCTGCCGTTCGAGGGATCGGTAGAAGGCGTCGCTCTGCTCGGCCTCGGTCCCGCGCAACAGGAAAAGCGCGTGGTTGATCCAACGGATCAGCCGCCGCCCGGTCAGCGCCGGAGTCCAGCCCGGCCCCTGCCCGCGCCCGAAACGGTCGATCCAGCCCCAAAGCCACGCCTGCGCCGCCCCCCGCGCCCGCGCATCGCCCACGGCAGCGAGGTCATCGAGCCACGCAAAACCGTGCAGCTCCGCGGCAAAGGCGGGGTCAGGCGGGGTCAGGTCCCACATGGCGGTTTGCGGCGCGGTCAGCAGGCTGCCGGCAAAGAGGTAATTGCCCGCCATCAACTGCCGCCCCCGCGCGAAAGAGCCGATGGTGCGCGGCTCGGGCGAGGAGGTGAACGCGACGACCCGCCCCCGGCCCCGGGTCGCACGCCAAGCGTGCCAGCGGTTCAGAAACCGCGCCCTGCGGGCCATGACGCTGGAAAGATTAATCATATCAAGCTGCCCCTGACGCTCTGCTGGCGTTTGGCGGCAGCATAACCGCGGCCCCACAATGAGTCACCGGATTTTCCCCGCGCGGCGGAGGATCGGCGGGGAACCGACGCTTGCCACCGCGCGGCGGCGCGGCCTAAACAGGGACACCCCAAGCGGAGCCGCCGATGATCGCCAGCCTGATGATGTACCTGCGCCCAGAGACCGCCGAGGCGACAGGGCGCTTCTGGGCCATGATCCGTGACGCCCTGCGCGCGCAGGGCACCCCGGCCCCGGAAAGGCTGAGCAATGATGCCGAGGAATTCGCCGTCTGGACCGCGCCGGACCTCACCCTCTCCCAGACCTGCGGGATGCCTTACCGCCTGTGGCTGCACGACCGTGTCACGCTGATCGGCACGCCGGACTTTGGCGTCGCAGGCTGCCCGCCGGGGTATTACAACAGCGTTTTCGTGGTTCGCGCCAATGATCCCCGTGAAACAATTTCCGATTTCCACGCGGCGCGCTTCACCTACAACCAGACGTTCTCGCAATCAGGCTATGCCGCCCCCTACGCGCATTGCCGGGCGCGGGGCTTTTGGTTTGCAGAGCGTAGCCAAAGCCACGGTCACCGCGCCTCGGCCCTAGCCGTGGCCGAGGGGCGCGCGGATATCGCGGCGCTGGATGCGGTGTCTTGGCGGCTGATCGAAAGCCATGACGCTTTCGCGGGTGACCTGCGGGTGCTGGAGCGCACGGCCCCGACCCCCGGCCTGCCCTATATTGCGGCGGCTGATGCCGATGCGGTGGCAACAGCCGCGGCGGTGCGCGCGGCCATTGGCGGACTCACGGCAGCAGATGCCGCCACGCTAGGGCTCCGCGGCCTCATAGACATTCCGAAAGCGGCCTATCTCGCCGTGCCCTCCCCACCCGACGAGGCGTGAGGGTCAGTCCTTGCGCAGACAGGCGATGTAGAACCCGTCCATCCCACCTTGATCGGCCCAGAAATCGGGGCGCAGGCGCAGCCCGCCCTCTTCGGTGTGCCAATCGGCCTCGACCCCCGGCAGTTCCAGCGCGGCGGTGTCGACGGTCATGTCGCCATGCCGCTCTAAGGCTTCGTCGACCTGCACTTCGCCCTCGTCGGGCAGCAGGCTACAGGTGCAGAACACCAACCGCCCGCCGGGCTTGAGCAGGCTCCAGGCATGGTCGATCAACTCGGATTGCAACTCGATCAGATCCCCGAATTCAGATCCGTCCTTGGCATAGGGCAGGTCCGGGTGGCGGCGGATGGTGCCGGTGGCGGAGCATGGCGCGTCCAGCAGAATGGCGTCGAATGTACCCTGCACGTCGCGCGCATCTTTGGTCAGCGTCTTGGCCTTCAGCCCGACGCGGGCGAGGTTTTCCTTCACCCGCTGCATCCGGGGGTGCGACTGGTCGACGGCGGTGACAACCGCCCCCGCCGCAGCCAATTGCATCGTCTTACCCCCGGGCGCGGCGCAGAGGTCCAACACCGTCTCGCCCTCCTTGGGCGCCAGCACCCGCACCGGGATCGCGGCGGCGGCATCTTGCACCCACCAGTCGCCCTCGGCAAAGCCCGGCATGGTTGAGACCTGCCCGGCATCCGTCACCCGGACGGAGCCTGTCGGCAGCAGCGTGCCCCCCACGGCCTCTGCCAAAGCGGCGGCGTCGCCCTTGGCGGTCAGATCAAGCGGTGCGCCTGCGAAATGCGCCTGTTCCATCGCGGCCATGGCATCGGTGCCCCAAGCCTCGGCCAGCGGCCCGCGCAGCCATTTCGGCAGGCGTGGCGCGCGCAGGGCATCCCATGCCTCGGGCCCCTGAGCGGCGATCTTGCGCAGCACGGCGTTGGTCAGCCCCTTGAGATGGCTTAGCGTGCGGTGTTGCGAGACGAGGTTCACCATCGCATTCACCACCCCGTGCGCGGCCCCGCCCTGACAAAGCTCAACCGTGCCGACCCGCAGCACATTGCGCACGGTCAGCGGCGGTGCCTTTTGCAGGTGCTTTTGCAGCAACCGATCCGCACGTTCCAATCCGCGCAGCGTGTCCTGCGCCAAGCGTTGCGCCCGCGCCCGATCATCGGGGGGCAGCTTGTCCAGCGCGCCCGCGGCAAGAAGCTCGGACATCAGTCGCGGCTCATCGCCCAAAATCTGATCCAGCAGATAAACCGCGCTTCTGCGGGCCTGAACGCCTGTGTCTGCCATGGTCTATCCTATCTGGGTCTGGCTTGAGGGGTTGCCGGGTTGTCTGGGCCAGCGGGCGACGTATATCAAGGGAGAACTTGGCTCAAGAGGACCATGATGCCCGATCAACGCCCCATTCCCGACAGCAAACCCGGCCCTGATCCCACGCCCAGCCCCGCGCCGGACCTGCCCCCGCAGCCCAAACCGGGGCCGAAACCGATCCCCGACACGCCGCAAGACCCGACGCCAGCCCCCGGCCCCGATCTGCCCGCCGCCGCCCAGCGCGCCTTGGCCGAGGCTGCCGCCCGGCGTGAGGCGGCAGCCGCGCTCGACATGCCCACCGAACTTGGCGGGCGCGACGGGCCAGAACCTGTGCGCTATGGCGATTGGGAAAAGAAGGGCATCGCCGTCGATTTTTAAGCGCTTCAGCGCAGGGTCAGCACCGCCGACTCCCCCGCGCCCCTGTCGGAGGTAAAGCGGAGTTTCGCGCCATCTCGGGTGACCACTTGGCAGTTATAGCCCAGATCCTTGCCGCCCCAGACCAGCGTGCGGCAGAAGTAGCCGTCTTGCCATGACCACTTGCCGGTCACCTCCCAAACCGCGCCCTTGCCGGAAATGGCCCCGCCTGAGGTGACCCGCAGATCGACCAGCGGGCGGGTTAGCCTTTTGCCATTCACCGCCGCAACGAAGTCTGACTTGTTCTGAATACGGGCGTATTCCGCCGCAGCGGGCAGACCAACAGCCGCGAGCATCGCTGTCACGGCCAGTGCAAAGGTAATCTTCATCGAAACCTCCCTTGGGGTGAGTTGCCTGAGGCACTCACGTAGCCAAGGAAGGTAAAGTTTCAGATAATTTGCCTGCGCCTCAGCCCTTCAGGCCAAGCACGTCCAACATGTCGTATTCCCCCGGCGCTTTGCCCTGCCCCCAAAGCGCGGCCTTGAGCGCACCGCGGGCGAAAAGCGCACGGTCCGAGGCGATGTGGCGCAGGATGATCCGCTCTCCGGCGGCGGCGAACATCACGTCATGTTCGCCCACGATATCGCCGCCCCGGATCGCGGTGAAACCGATATCGCCCTTTTGCCGCGCGCCGGTGATCCCATCACGGGCCCGGTCCGAAACATCCGCCAGTTTGACACCGCGCCCTTCGGCGGCGGCTTCGCCCAGCATCAATGCAGTGCCCGAGGGGGCATCGACTTTCTGATTGTGGTGCGATTCGATGATCTCAATGTCGTAATCCACGTCCAGCGCGGCGGCGACCTGCCGGGTCAGCTGCGTCAGCAGGTTCACGCCGAGGCTCATGTTCCCCGCACGGACGATGACGGCCCCCTGTTCGGCAGCAGGGGCAAGCTGCGCGATCTCATCTTCGGTCATGCCGGTGGTGCCGATGACATGGACGATCCCGGCCTTGGCGGCCTCACCGGCAAAAGCGATGGTGGCCTGCGGCGCGGTGAAGTCGATGACGGCCTGCACCTTGCCAAACGCCTCTGCCGCATCGTCTGTCACAGTCACGCCCGAGGCCGTGCCGCCCATCGCCTCGCCCAGATCGCGGCCAATCCAGTCATGGCCCGGACGCTCTAGCGCCGCGGCCAGATGCATTTTGTCGCTTGCGTTGATCTCACGGATCAACATTTGGCCCATGCGGCCAGAGGCGCCGGTGACGGCAATGCCGGGGGTCTGTGTCATACTCGGTCTCCTGCGGTTCTGGCCGTGACTGGCAGGGCCGGTTTAGCCCGTCGCGGAGCGCTTGGCAAAGTGCAACCGAAGCCTTAGATGAGGGGCATGGCAAAGAACAAGTTTCATGAGGGCCCCGGCCCGTCGCAACGACAACTCCGCGTGGGCGAAACCGTCCGCCGCGCCTTGTCCGATGTCCTCGCACGCGGGGATGTGCATGACACCGATCTCAATCGGATGTCGATCACCGTGGGCGAGGTGCGCATCTCCCCCGACCTCAAGATCGCCACGGCCTATGTGCTGCCCTTGGGCGGGGAGGGTCAGGATGAGGTTCTAAAACTGCTGGCCCGCAACAAAAGCGAATTGCGCCGTCAGGTCGCCAAGAAACTGACGCTCAAGTTCTCGCCCGATCTGCGCTTTCAGTTGGACCAGACCTTTGACCGGATGGACGACACCCGCCGCATGCTGAACCAAGAGGTGGTGCGCCGCGATGCGGATGCCCCCGATGACGACGGCGCCGGTGACAGTGCCAATGGCGCGCCGGATCAGTGATCCGCGCGGGCCTGATCGCATTCGCGCTCCTGGCGCTGAAAGGCACGCCTGCGGACGCTGCCGAATGCCGCAACATTACCTTTGACGGCAGTTCCTACACGATCTGCGAAGTCGATCTGGAGCGGGACGACCTGCGGCTTTTCCTCAACAACGAGGCCGGCGCGCCCTATGGGTTCTTCGGCTCGCTTGACGAGGCGCTGAAAGCGCAGGGGCTGCGGCTTGGTTTTGCCATGAACGCAGGCATGTACCACGAAGACCGCTCTCCGGTTGGGCATTACATCGAAGAAGGGGTCGAGACGCGCGGCGTGATCGACAGTGCTGGCCCCGGCAATTTCGGCCTGCTGCCCAATGGGGTCTTTTGCCTGCGCGAGGGCCGCGCCGATGTGATCGAGACCAAGCGCTATCTTACGGCCAAGCCGAACTGCCGTTTCGCCACGCAATCCGGCCCGATGCTGGTCATCGACGGGGCGCTGCACCCGCGATTCCTGCCCGACAGCACCTCGCGCTACATCCGAAATGGGGTTGGCACCACGGCAGATGGCAAGCGCGCGGTTTTCGCGATTTCTAATGACGTGGTTACCTTTCACGAATTCGCCCGGCTCTACCGGGATGAGTTGGACCTGCCTAACGCGCTGTATTTCGACGGCAATATCTCGCGCCTGCGCGCGCCCAGCCTGCGCCGCAGCGGAGCGGGCTTCACCACCTTGGGGCCGATCGTAGGCATCGTGACGCCCGCTAAGTAAGCTTTTCCCCGCTTGGGGGCTGGGCAGCGCGGCGCGGCTCCGATAGAGGGCAGCACCACAAAGCGAAGGGGCAAGACATGGCACGCAAACGCAAGGGTCGCGATATTTCTGGTTGGCTGGTGGTGGACAAACCCGCTGGTCCCACCTCGACCGCCGTGGTCAACAAGGTCCGTTGGGCGCTGGAGGCCAAGAAGGCGGGCCATGCAGGCACGCTCGACCCCGAAGCGACCGGCGTTCTGGCCATCGCCTTGGGCGAAGCGACCAAGACCGTGCCCTATATCACCGACGCGCTCAAAGCCTATGAGTTCACCGTACGTTTGGGGATCGCCACCAATACCGACGACGCCGAAGGCGAAGCCATCGGCACCTCTGACCTGCGCCCCGATGACGCCGCGATCAAGGATGCGCTGAACGGCTTCATCGGTGACATCCAGCAGGTGCCGCCGCAGTTCTCCGCCGTAAAGATCGACGGCCAACGCGCCTATAAACGCGCCCGCGACGGCGAAGAGATGGAGATCGCCGCCCGCCCCCTATGGGTGGAAAGCCTACTGCTGGTCGACCGCCCCGATGCCGATCATGTCACGCTTGAAATGGTCTGCGGCAAGGGCGGCTATGTCCGCTCCATCGCGCGCGATCTGGGGCAGAAGCTTGGCTGTCTCGGCCATGTCCGCGAATTGCGCCGCACATGGTCCGGCCCGTTCGAGGCAGGCAACGCCCTGACGCTGGCGCAGGTGGACGAACTGGCCCGGACACCGGAACTCGACACCTATCTGTTGCCGCTGGCAGAAGGGCTTGCCGACCTGCCCGAAGTCAAAGCCACCCCCGAAGGCGCCACCCGCCTGCGCAACGGCAACCCCGGCATGGTCATCGCCCATGACGTGGAATATGGCGATGAGTGCTGGGCCTCGCTCGACGGGCAGCCCGTCGCCGTGGGCCGCTTCAAGGCGGGGGAATTGCACCCGAGCCGGGTGTTCAACCTGTCGTCGGACGCGAATGAGGGCTGAATGGCCCTGATCACCCGCAGCCACACCAAGGGCGACGCACCTTCGACCGCGGTCTACTCGCCCTGCGAGCAATACCGCTACAGCCTTACCCGGGTTTGGGAGACAGGCGCGCCGCGGGTGATGTTCGTGATGCTCAACCCCTCCACCGCGACCGAGGTGCAGAACGACCCGACGGTCGAGCGCTGCGAGCGTCGGGCGCGGGTGCTGGGCTTTGGCGGCTTCCGGGTGACCAATATCTTCGCCTTCCGCGCCACCGACCCGCGCGACATGCGCGCCGCGGCCGATCCCATCGGCCCCGACAATGACGCCACACTGGTCGAGGGGGCCGATTGGGCCGACCGCATCATTGCCGCTTGGGGCGTGCATGGCGCCCATCTCGACCGCGGTCTGGCCGTCGCGGCTCGGCTGGCTGAGGGGGCGAAACCGCTCTACCACCTCGGCCTCTCCAAAGCCGGGCACCCCCGCCATCCGCTCTACCTGCCCTACACCCAAGAGCCGGTTTTGTGGCAGCCCGAGCCCCCGGCGCGGGCAGGTATTCGTTAACCATTTCCCCGCTATTCCTTTGATTTTACAGCCACGACATGCCCTTTTGAAACTGGGACGATGTGTGGGGCATCAAGCAATCAACGGGTGGAACTGCAGATGTTGTGGCTGGCTGGGGTAATGGGTCTGATGGCGGTCGGCGCCGTCACTTTCGTGGAAATCGAAACACCGCCGGAGGACGCGTTGCCTGAGGGGGACAGCCCGGGCGGCGGCACCACCACGGTCGGAGATATCCTGTTAGGCAGCGATGACGGTGAGACGGTGCAGGGCGGCCCCGGCGACGACCAGCTTGGCGGCTACGGCGGGGAGGACCTGCTTCGTGGCGGCGGCGGGAATGATCACCTGCACGGCCACGGCGGCAATGACACGCTCCAAGGTGGCGCGGGCGGCGACATCCTGCATGGCAATGACGGGGATGACGACCTTTTTGGCGGCGCGGGCAACGACAGCCTCTTTGGCCACAATGACGATGACTTTCTCTATGGCGGGGCGGGCGATAATGCGCTGCAAGGCGCGGCGGGGGACGACCTGCTGGAGGGCGAAGCCGGAAACGATGCCCTGCAAGGCGGGCTTGGCGACGATGCGCTACGCGGCGGCGCGGGCGTGGATACGCTTTTTGGCGGCTGGGGCGACGACACGCTCACCGGGGCGGATGACCAACAAAGCCCCGATTTCCTGAACGGCGGCGGCGGCGACGACCTGATCATCGCGGGCGCCGGGGATGTGGTGACCTCGGGCGACGGCACCGATCAGATCGCCTTGGGGGACTGGATCGGCCAAGGCGGGGCCGCGCAGATCACGGACTACCACGCGGCGGACGATTCGCTGCTCTTTGTCTGGGACGACAGCAGCGCGGGCGGGGCGGAGCCGCCGCTCTCCATCCTGCCCGACCCGGAGGATGCGGGCCGAACCCTCGTCCTGCTGGATGATATCATCGTCGCGCGGGTGGCGGGGGACAGCATCACGCTGGACGATATCGCGTTGATCCCACTCTCTGCAGCCTTCGACCTCGGCCTCGCGGCCTAAGGCGGGCCGGAGCCCATCCGCAAATCACCCTTTGCCAAAGGCGGAAATTCCTCCTATACGCCCCCATCGCCTGCTGATTCCGTCAGTGGGTGATATCTCCATGGGCCTGCGCTGGACGACATCCCGGCCTGCGCCATCCATTTTAACTCTTTTCGAAAGGAGACCCCGATGTCGATCACTGCTGAAGAAAAAGCAAAAGTCATGAAAGAATTCGGCACCAAAGAAGGCGACACCGGTTCGCCCGAAGTTCAGGTTGCCATTCTGACCTCCCGCATCACCACGCTGACCGAGCACTTCAAGACCCACAAAAAAGACAACCACGGCCGCCGTGGTCTTTTGAAAATGGTCGCGACGCGACGCAAGCTGCTGGATTACGTTAAGGCCAAAGACGAGTCCCGCTATCAGGACCTGATCAAACGCCTCGGCCTGCGCCGCTAATCGTGCGCAAGCCGCCGGAAGTTCCGGTGACATGACGACCAAAACCTCCCGGCCCCCGCCGGGAGGTTTTTTGTTGCGCGCAGACCGGGGCGCGCTGCGGCGGAAAGAACCCGCCGCTTATGGCCCCGAGGCGACAGAACACTTCCCATTTGCCATGAAAACATGTATGCCCGCGCAATCTGAAATCCGGCGCCCGGACTCCAGCGCCTGAAAAAGAAGATACCGGAGTCAGGGGCAATACGGCCCCTATTCAATGGCCAATGGGCCAAAAAGGAAACGTAGATGTTTAATGTAACGAAAAAATCGATCCAGTGGGGCGAAGAGACGCTGACACTGGAAACCGGTAAGGTTGCCCGTCAGGCGGACGGGTCGGTGATTGCCACGCTGGGTGAGACCAGCGTCATGGCCAACGTGACGTATGCACGTCAGCAAAAGCCCGGGCAGGATTTCTTCCCCCTGACCGTGCACTACCAAGAGAAATACTATGCCGCCGGTAAAGTACCCGGTGGCTTCTTCAAGCGTGAGGCTCGCCCCACCGAGAAGGAAACCCTGACCGCGCGTCTGATCGACCGTCCGATCCGCCCGCTCTTCGTCCCCGGCTTCAAAAACGAAGTTCTGGTGATGTGCACCGTGCTGAGCCACGATCTGGTCAACGACCCCGACATGGTCGCCATGATCGCCGCCTCCGCCGCGCTGACACTCTCGGGCGCGCCCTTCATGGGTCCGATCGCGGGCTGCCGTGTGGGCTATGAGGGTGGCGAATATGTGTTGAACCCGACCATCGACGACATGCAAGACCTGCGCCTGAACCCCGACCAGCGCCTCGACCTCGTGGTCGCGGGCACCAAGGATGCGGTGATGATGGTCGAATCCGAAGCCTATGAGCTGTCGGAAGAGGAAATGCTGGGCGCCGTGAAATTCGCCCATGAGCAGATCCAGCCGGTCGTCGACCTGATCATCGATCTGGCCGAGGAAGCCGCGAAAGAGCCTTTCGACTTCCAGCCCGAAGACTATTCCGATCTGTCGGCTGCCGTGAAAGCCGCTGGCGAAGACGAAATGCGTGCCGCTTTCGCGATCGTGGACAAGCAAGAGCGCACCGCCGCCGTTGCTGCTGCCCGTGAGACGATCAAGAGCAAGCTCACCGAAGAGCAGCTTGAGGACAAGAACCTCAGCTCCGCGATGAAGGGCCTTGAGGCCAGCATCCTGCGCGGCGACGTGGTGAAAACCGGCAAGCGTATCGACGGCCGTCGCACCGACGAGATCCGCGACATCGTGGCCGAAACCGGCATCCTGCCGCGGACCCACGGCTCGGCGCTCTTCACGCGTGGTGAGACGCAGGGCCTCGTGGTGACCACGCTCGGCACCGGCGACGATGAGCAGTTCATCGACGCGCTGCACGGCAACTTCAAATCGAACTTCCTGCTGCACTATAACTTCCCGCCCTACTCGGTCGGCGAAGTGGGTCGCGTGGGCCCTCCCGGACGCCGCGAAGTCGGCCACGGCAAGCTTGCATGGCGCGCCCTGCAGGCGGTTCTGCCCGCGGCGACCGACTTCCCCTACACCATCCGTCTGGTCTCCGAGATCACCGAATCCAACGGCTCCTCGTCGATGGCATCGGTCTGCGGTGGCTCCCTGTCTATGATGGACGCGGGCGTGCCGCTGAAATCGGCCGTGGCCGGTGTGGCCATGGGTCTGATCCTCGAAGATGACGGCTCCTACGCGATCCTGTCGGACATCCTGGGTGACGAAGACCACCTTGGCGACATGGACTTCAAGGTCGCGGGCACCGAAGCCGGCATCACCTCGCTGCAGATGGACATCAAGGTCGCAGGCATCACGCCCGAGATCATGGAGAAAGCCCTGGCACAAGCCAAAGAAGGCCGCATCCACATCCTCGGCGAGATGAACAAGGCGATCTCCGGCGCCGCGGACTTCTCCGTTCACGCCCCGCGTATCGAGACCATGCAGATCCCGACCGACAAGATTCGTGAAGTGATCGGCTCCGGCGGCAAGGTGATCCGCGAGATCGTCGAGGTTTCCGGCGCCAAGGTCGACATCAACGACGAAGGCACCATCAAGATCGCCAGCCCCAACGGCGAAGCGATCAAGAAAGCCTATGACATGATCTATTCGATCGTGGCCGAGCCCGAAGAGGGTGCCATCTACACCGGCACCGTCGTGAAAATCGTCGATTTCGGCGCCTTCGTGAACTTCTTCGGCAAGCGCGACGGTCTGGTCCACGTCTCCCAGATCGAAAACCGCCGCCTGAACCACCCTTCGGACGTTCTGAAGGAAGGTCAGGAAGTGAAAGTCAAGCTTCTGGGCTTCGACGATCGCGGCAAGGTGCGCCTGTCGATGAAAGTCGTCGATCAGGAGACCGGCGAAGAGATCACTGCCGAGAAGAAAGAAGCGGCAGAGGGCTAAACCCCGACCGCGACCTGACTAACGAAGGCCCCTGCGCAGCCGCGCGGGGGCCATTTTCGTAGCATGAAGGTTCAACCTCTCGAACCTAGCCATCCCGCAAGCATGCTGATCACATTGCTCCGGTCCGCATGACGTGCCTCCCGCGCTACGGAGACTTTATCGACTTGCGCCGCCGTCTGATGAAGCTATCTAGCGCGCATGACCGAGAAAACGCTTTCACCAATTGATGCCGTCATCGCCTGGGTCGATGGGAACGACCCCGCCCACGCGGAAAAACGCCGCCGTTATGCGGCCGAAGACGGCGTCCGGCACAAGACATCGCAGGCCGCTACACGCTTCGACAGCCAAGGCGAGATTTACGTCTGCGTGGCCTCGATCCTCAAGTTCTTGCCGTTCATTCGCACCATCTGGATCGTGACCGACGGCCAGCGACCGCCGTTCATCGATAATTTCGCAACGTCTGGGCATTGCTCGGCGGACAAAATCCGGATTGTCGATCACCGTGATATTCTGGGTGACCATCCGGAGGCTCTGCCCACCTTTAACAGCCTGACAATCGAAGCCGCGCTTTGGCGCATTCCGGGGCTGGCGGACCGGCATATCTATTTTAACGACGATATGTTTGTCAAATCGAGCCTGCCTCCGTCCTACTTTTTCGACGAGGATGGGCATCCAAAAGTCCGGGGGCGAATCCTCAGTATGCGATCCACGGGCGGTATCGACTGGCTAAAGCACGACCTGTTGCGCAAGCTCCGTCCAAATCACTGGGGTCGCGCCTCCTTCCGCACAGCTCAGGAGAACGGCGCTCTCGCCGTAAGAAACCAACGCACATTCATTCACCAAGAGCATTGGCCCCACCCGATGCGAACCACGACGCTTGCGCGCTATTACGAAGAGAACCCTGAGGAGTTTGCCAAACAGGTCCGTCCGCGCTTCCGTGTGCGCGAACAGCATTGGCCGATCTCACTACACAATCATCTCACGACAGTAACAGCCTACGAACCGCCCCGTGTGGCCTATGCAAAACCCGGGCGCCATGTCGATACAATGCTCAGCCAACTGCTGGCCGAAGGTTACGACTTTGGCTGCATGCAGAGCTTGGATGAAATCGACCCCGACAAGACCGCTCGGCTATTCAGCGGTCTTGTCGACATCTATCAGCCCTATCTCGATATGAGAATGCTGGGCGCGGGGGCATAAACCTCCCCGCGCCCCTTAGGCCTTCAATTTTGCTTTGCGCAAATAGGGCAACACCGTCTCAAACGCCCCGAACGTCGCCTTGGCGTCCTCATCCGACACCGTCGCGGGGATGATCACATCCTCACCCACCTGCCAATCCGCAGGCGTCGCCACTGCGTTCTTCGCCGCCGTCTGCAACCCGTCCAAAGCCCGCAGAACCTCGGCAAAGTTCCGGCCCACGTTCATCGGATAGGTCATGCTCAGCTTCAACTGCTTATCCGGCCCGATGATGAAAACCGACCGCACCGTGGCGCTGTCATTGGGCGTGCGGCCATCGGGCAGATAGGCCTCCGCAGGCAGCATATCAAAGGCTTTCGACACTTCCAGCCCCGCATCCGCGATGATCGGGAAACCGGCCTCGGCCCCTGCAACCTTCTCGATATCGCCCTTCCACTTCTTATGCTCTTCAACACCGTCGACACTGACGCCAATCACTTTGGTGCCGCGCTTTTCCCATTCCTCGGAAAGCCGCGCCACGGCGCCGAACTCGGTGGTGCAAACAGGGGTGAAATCCTTGGGGTGGGAGAACAGGATCGCCCAATTGTCACCGACGAACTCATGCAGGGAAAAGCTGCCCTGATCGGTTTCGACTGTAAGATCGGGAATAGTGTCGTTGATACGCAAGCCCATGATATCCTCCGGGTCAATCTGTGAACAGATAGGTCAGAGGTAATCGCAAACCCCGCCGGTTTCACCCCCCGATCGCCACAAAGCCCAACTTCACCGCAGCGCCACGGCCCCTTCCCCTTCGTCCTTTCTTAAATACCAATCCCGCCCCCACCTCACGGCGCAAGGCCGGGCAGGGAGCGCAGCTCAGAAAGGCGCCTTGGCCCGCACCTTCGTCGATGCGCCGCCCTGCGGATGGTTGAACCGCAATTCCTCGCTATGCAGCATCAACCGCGGAAAATCTCGTGCAGGTCCTGTGGCATAGAAAGGGTCGCCCAAAATCGGATGCCCGAGCGCCAGCATATGCACACGCAGCTGATGACTGCGTCCGGTCTTGGGGAACAGCCGAAGGCGCGCAGTCTCCCCATCGTTCTTGACCATCTTCCAATCGGTCTGCGCGGGCTTCCCGGTCTCATGGCAGACCATCTGCCGAGGGCGGTTGGGCCAATCGACGATCAGCGGCAGATCGACACGGCCGGATTTCTCCGCTGGCACCCCCCAGACCCGCGCGACATAGGTCTTGCGGGTCATGCGCTTTTCGAACTGCAACCCAAGGTGACGCTGCGCATGGGGCGTCAGGGCAAAGATCATCACGCCCGAGGTGTCGCGATCCAGCCGGTGCACCAGCAGCGCTTGAGGGAAGACCGCCTGCACCCGCGTGATCAGGCAATCGGCCAGATGTTCGCCCTTGCCCGGCACGCTAAGCAGCCCCGAAGGTTTGTCGACCAGCAGAACTTCGGCATCTTCATGCAGAATGACCAGCGGGTCCTGCGGCGGGTTATATTCGCTATCCATCACTCCCCCTCGCAGATGCGGCCCCGCAGATCAAGCGGGGCATGGCGGTCAGCTGACGGCGGCGAAACTCGCCTTGAGGATCGCGCTTAGCGCATCGGCATCGGCTTGGGTGAAAGCGTTTGGCTGGTCGCTGTCGATGTCGAAAACGCCCAGCAACTCCCCCGCGCCGTTCCAGACCGGCAGCACCAATTCCGAACGTGTCGAAGAGGCGCAGGCGATATGGCCCGGAAAGGCATCGACATCCTCGACCAATTGCACCTCGCCCGTGCGCGCCGCGGCCCCGCAGACCCCGCGCGAAAAGGGGATGACCAGACAGCCGTGCCCGCCCTGATAGGGGCCGATCTTCAACAATTCGGGCGCGGTCACCCGGTAAAAGCCGGTCCAGTCAAAACGGTCATCCGCGTGATGCACCTCGCAGGCGATGGTGGCCATCAGGGCCACGGCATCGTCTTCGCCCTCGGTCAAGGCGGCGATGGTTTTGGCAAGGGTTTGGTAGTCGACGGTCATGGCGATACTCTTATTGCAGACGGGAAAAAGGAGGCTAACCGCCTCCCCCATAAATACTCTAGTCGGCCCGTAGGATCAGGGGCGCTCAATGGCGATGGCCGTGCCCTCACCGCCGCCAATACAGATCGCCGCGACACCGCGTTTCAGCCCGCGTTTTTCCAGCGCGTTCAGCAGGGTCACCATGATCCGCGCGCCCGAGGCACCGATCGGGTGGCCAAGCGCGCAGGCGCCGCCGTTGACGTTCACGATATCATGCGAGAGGTCCATCTCATGCATGAAAGCCAGCGGCACGACGGCGAAGGCTTCGTTGACCTCCCACAGATCGACATCCTCTTTCTTCCAGCCGATCCGCTCCAGCAGCTTTTGCGCGGCGGGCACGGGTGCTGTTGTGAAAAGCCCCGGCGCTTGGGCATGGCTGGCGTGGCCCACGATCCGTGCACGGATGTGCAGCCCCTTGCGCTTGGCGCTGTCCTCATCCGCCAAAACCAAAGCCGCCGCCCCATCGGAGATCGACGAAGAATTCGCCGCCGTCACCGTGCCGCCCTCGCGGAAGGCCGGTTTTAGCTGGGGGATCTTTTCGGGCCGGGCGCTGGCGGGCTGTTCGTCGGCGCTGACCGTGGTGCTGCCACGGCGCGACCTCACCTCGACCGGGGCGATCTCATCTTCAAAGGCGCCGCTTTCCTGCGCCTCGATGGCGCGCGACAGAGAGGCCAGCGCATAGTCGTCCTGCGTCTCGCGGGTGAACTGGAAGCGTTCGGCGCAATCCTCGGCAAAGGTGCCCATCAGGCGGCCCTTGTCATAGGCGTCTTCCAACCCGTCGAGGAACATGTGGTCGATCACCTGACCGTGGCCGAGCCGCGCGCCGCCGCGCATCTTGGGCAGGACGTAGGGCGCGTTGGTCATGCTCTCCATGCCGCCGGCGACCATGACATCGGTCTGGCCAAGCGCGATCTGGTCAAAGGCCATCATCGCCGCCTTCATGCCTGAGCCGCACATTTTGTTCAGCGTCGTGGCGGGCACCTCTTCGCTCAGACCGGCTTTGAACCCGGCCTGACGCGCGGGCGCTTGGCCTTGGCCTGCGGGCAGAACGCAGCCCATCAGCACCTCTTGC
This sequence comes from Sulfitobacter sp. 1A15106, assembly GCF_043556995.1. Classification (NCBI taxonomy): domain Bacteria; kingdom Pseudomonadati; phylum Pseudomonadota; class Alphaproteobacteria; order Rhodobacterales; family Roseobacteraceae; genus Sulfitobacter; species Sulfitobacter sp. 1A15106. The sequence continues at coordinate 71,755 of NZ_JBIFFM010000003.1, forward strand.
ACTTCGGCAGGATCCGTCTTGCCCAAAGCCGCCTTGATCGCGCTGCCGCCCAATTCCGCGGCGGTCAGCCCCTCAAAGGCCCCCTGAAAACCGCCCATCGGGGTTCTGGCTGCACCGGTTATTACGACATTGCGCATCACGTTCTCCTAGAGTTGCACCGCATACCAGTTGGTAAAGTTTTACGGTTAATCACGTCTCGAACTTCAAAGTCTCGGGGCATGTCTATGGAAGTTTCCGCCAAAACAGAAGACCGCTTTTGCGTGGTCAGCGTGCTGCATGACCGGATCGACGCCGCCGCGGCGCTGGAGTTCAAGGATGCGCTGCGTCGCGCCGCGGCCCATGCGCCGCCGGTGGTGATCCTTGATTTGCACCGGGTCAATTTCATTGATTCCAGCGGTTTGGGCGCGATCGTGGCGGCGATGAAACATCTGGCGCCGCAGCGCGCGCTGGTGCTGGCCGGGCTGACCCCGGCGGTGGAAAAGGTCTTTATCCTCACCCGGATGGATAGGGTCTTTGGCATCTTCCACACGCTTGACGCCGCCCTTACCGCGCATCGAGAATAGCGCGATGCGGCTCTCCGCCGCGCGGTCCGCGCTCTGCCCGTTCGAGATCACCGTTCACAGCGGCCCGCAGGCCGCGCGGGAGGCGCTCACGCTTTTGCTGGACGCGCTAAGCTGCCTTTCGCTCGGGGCCGAGGAGGTCTGCGTGGTGCGTTTGGTGGTCGCCGAAATGCTGAACAATATCGTCGAACACGCCTACCCCGACCCGCACCACCCCGGCCCCATCCATATCGCCTGCCATCACGCGCCCGACGGCCTGCACCTTGCCGTGTCGGACGAAGGGCTGCCGATGCCCGATCTGCAAGCGCCCTTGGGCCTGCCGCAAGAGATCGACCGCCCCGTTTGCGACCTGCCCGAAGGCGGCTTTGGCTGGTTCCTGATCCGCGATCTGGCGAAAGACCTGACCTATCGCCGCTTGGCCCAAGAGAACCGGATCGACCTGCGGCTCCCGGTTGGGTTACCGCCGCGTTAACATCTGCGGCAGCGCGTCCCGCATATTTCGCAAAACGGCCCCGCTGGGATCACAATTGCGCCTTGGTTGCCGGTCATAAACGGGGCTGTAGCTGCATATGGCTTCCCTCGGTGCCGTGTTTAATAGCCCCCACCCAGTACGCGGTGCCGAGGAACTTTCCCCCGCATTGGCAGAACCGAGATCTCCGTCTAGGGTCACGCTGACGTAATTCAGCGAGGGGCAGCACATGCGCGATTTTCACCTTCCCGGCCGGTCACCGGTCTTGGCCACCAACGGCATCTGCGCCACATCGCATCCGCTGGCGGCGCGGGCGGCGGTCGATATCCTTGCGCGCGGCGGCAACGCGATGGACGCGGCCATCGCCGGGGCGGTGCTCCTCGGCATTTGCGAGCCGCAGATGACCGGGATCGGCGGCGACTGTTTCGTGCTCTACTCTCCGGCAGGCAGCGAGAAGGTCCATGCCCTCAACGGGTCCGGTCGCGCGCCAGCGGCACTGGATGCCGCGAAACTGCGGGACCGAGGTGAGCAGACGGTGCCGCTCCGCTCGGCGGATGCCGTGACCATCCCCACAGCCATCGACGCCTTCTGCCACCTCTCGGAAAGCGCCGGCAAACTGGGGTTGGACGCCCTGCTCGCCCCCGCGATCCACTATGCCGAGGCGGGGGTGCCCGTCGCCCCGCGCGTGGCCTTTGACTGGGCCACCGATGGCGGCACCCTTCAGGGGCGCGCGCGGGATCACTTCCTCATCAACGGCAAAACGCCCCGCACCGGCGACATCTTCCGCGCGCCGGGACAGGCCGAAGTGCTGCGCCGCGTGGCCGCGCAGGGCCGCGATGCCTTCTACACCGGAGAGATCGCCGAGGACATGATCGCCACCCTGCAAGCCGCAGGCGGCAGCCACAGCGCCGAAGATTTCACCAAGGCCCGCGCCGAGGTCACGACGCCCGTGTCAGGCCAGTACAAAGACCTCGAAGTGGTCGAACATCCGCCCAACGGCCAAGGGGCGACCGCCCTGTTACTGATGAATGTCCTCGATCACTTCGACATCGCCGGGATGGACCCGCTGGGGGCCGAGCGGCTGCATATCGAAGCTGAGGCCACCAAACTGGCCTATGACGCGCGCAACCGCTTTCTGGCCGACCCGGACCACACCACGCGGCTTGAGCAGATGCTGGCGCCTGAGACCGCCCGCGCCCTTGCGGCCCTGATCGACCCCAAACGCGCCATGGCCGCCGCCGCCCCGATCAGCGAGGCGGTGCATAAAGACACGATCTATATCACCGTGGTCGACGGCGACGGCATGTCGGTCTCGCTCATCTATTCGATCTTCCACGGCTTCGGTTCTGGCATCGCGTCAGACAAGTTCGGCATCCTGCTGCAGAACCGTGGCGCGGGTTTCACATTGGAGGAAGGCCACCCGAATGAGCTGAAAGGCGGCAAACGCCCGATGCATACGATCATCCCCGGCATGATCCGCGAGAATGGCCGGGTGACCATGCCCTTTGGCGTGATGGGCGGGGCCTATCAGCCCTGCGGCCATGCGCGCTTTGCCTCGAACCTCACCGATTTCGGCATGGACGTTCAAAGCGCCATCGACGCACCCCGCGCCTTTGCCGATGGGCAGGTGATGAAGGTCGAGCGCGGCTTTGGCGATGACGTGCGCCAAAGCTTGAGCGATCTGGGCCATAGGGTCGAAGTGCCCGAAACGGCGATCGGCGGGGCACAGGCGATCCGCATCCGCGAAGATGGCGTGCTGGAAGGCGCGAGCGATCCGCGCAAGGACGGCTGCGCCTTGGGCTATTGATGAAGACCTCTGGCGGGCTGGGAAACAGCCCGCAGGGCTTAGTTCATCTGGAAATGCAGCGGATAGGCACCGTCGGTGAAGGGGCCAAACAGATCGGGGATATCGGGGTGGTCCACAGGCTCCCCCGAATAATCAGCCACGAGGTTCTGCTCGGACACATAGGCCACATAGTAGCTCTGATCGTTCTCAGCCAAGAGATGATAGAACGGCTGATCTTTCACCGGCCGGTTCTCTTCGGGAATCGCCTCATACCATTCTTCGGTGTTGGCGAATTCCGGGTCGACGTCAAAAATCACGCCCCGAAAGGGATGCTTCTTGTGACGGACAATCTGCCCGAGGTGATATTTTGCGCGTGTTCGTATCATAACATGCTGCCCCTACCCCTCGACGGTAGCCCTTTCAAGGGGCTTTTGTCCAATCACAGCGGCTCTGCGCGGGGAAACAGACTGTGAACGCTGCGCCGACAGTGGGTTTGCGGCAGCCCACCGCCCGGGGGCGCAATTGCTTTACCGGCCTCCCGCGAAATACCGCCTGCACGCCGATGCGCTGTCAGCGCAATACCGCGCAGACCGCCGCGCATTTTCCCAATTTAGTGATGTGATGGTGAGGGTGAATCGGTTAAACTCCTCCGGAAAAAACGTCCCCTAACAAAAACGAGAGGCGAGAGGCAGATGAGCAAGCATTTTTGCGCAATGATGATCGTACTGCTGGTGGCATCCTGCGGCGGCGGGCCTCAAACGGCCCCGCGTGATCTGGATAACGCCTGCACGATCCTGAAAGATCACCCCGACTACCTGCGCGCATTCCGCGCGACCGAGCGGAAATGGGGTGTCCCCATCCACGTTCAAATGGCCACCATCCACCAAGAGAGCAAATTCGTGGCGGATGCCCGGACGCCGTTCAAATATGTGCTGGGTGTGATTCCGATGGGCCGCCAATCCAGCGCCTTTGGCTATTCGCAGGCTTTGGACGCGACATGGGATGAGTATCTGGAATCCGAGGGCCGCTGGCGCGCCAAACGCGACCGGATTCGCGACGCGAGCGATTTCATGGGCTGGTACATGAACCTGACACGGGAGCGGAACGGCGTCTCCCTCCATGACGCCCGCAACCAATACCTCGCCTATCACGAGGGCCACACCGGTTTTGCCCGCAAGAGCTACAACAGCAAGGCGTGGCTGGTCGGGGTCGCCGGCAAGGTCGATTCCCGCGCCAAACTCTATCAACGGCAGATCGCCGGTTGCCGTCTGGGCCGCTGGTAAACCCGCCCACTCCAATGCAAAACGCCCCGGCCTGATCAGCCGGGGCGTTTTTGTTTCAACAGGGCCGCTTAGCGTCTGCCGCCTGCCCGTGCGCCCGCGGTGTCGAACAGGCTGTTAGAGATATTGCCCCCCACCTGCATGTCACCCAGCACGACGGTCGTGGCGCTGCCGTTGCCATCGTTGATGATCCACTGACGCAGCTGCACCGGGTTGCCGGTAAACTTCATCTGGATGTTGCCGTACTGGGGGTTGGCGGGGTCCTGCGCCGTGACCGTGGTGGCGGTGCCGTCATAGCTGTGCCCCGTCACCATCTTGGCGCGGCCCAGATTGACGTTATCGGCCAAGATGATCGACAGCGGGGTCCGCGCCAGCGGATAGGTCTCAGCCGGTTGGTTCGACTTCTTGTCGTAGATCACGACCGTATTCGCCCCCGCGACGACCAGCCCGGAATCCGGCGCGTTATATTCGAAACGTACCTTGCCGGGGCGTTTGATATAGATCGTGCCCGTGCTGATCGACCCGTCATCGTTGATCTGGGTAAAGTCGCCCTTGGCGGTGCGAAGCTGGTTCAGATAGCCCGAAATCTCATTCAGCGACAGTTGCTGCGCCGCCGCCGCGAGGGGCGCCGATACGGCCAGTCCAACCGCCAGAATCGCAGAAGTAAGTTTACGCATGTTGTTCGTCCTGTGTTGCCTCACGTTCTGACATAGGGCGGGCGGGCGTGATATTCGATATCAGGGCGCGGTTTTTCGCTATCGCCCGCCCTGCCCCATAAAAAAAGCACCGCCGGGAGGGTGGCCCGGCGGTGTTTCTGATTGTCGCCCCCAAGAGGGGGGGAAGAGGCAGACCTATGCCTGTTCCGGCACCAGAATCTCACGCTTTCCAACATGGTTCGCCGGTGAGACCAGCCCCTCTTCCTCCATCTGCTCGACCAGACGCGCGGCTTTGTTATAGCCGATCGCCAGTTTGCGCTGGATGTAGGAGGTGGAGCATTTGCGGTCTTTGATCACCACCTGCACGGCGGTGTCATAGAGCGCGTCTTCGCTATCGGTATTGCCGCCAAGGCCCAGCACCGCGTCGATGTTGCTTTCCTTATCCTCGGACGGCCCTTCGACAACGCCCGAGACGTAATCAGGCTCGCCGAATTGCTTGAGGTGGTTGACGATCTCTTCGACCTCTTCGTCGCTGACGAAGGGGCCGTGGCAGCGGGTGATCTTGGCCCCGCCCGCCATATACAGCATGTCGCCCATGCCCAAGAGTTGCTCGGCGCCCATTTCGCCCAGAATCGTGCGGCTGTCGATCTTCGACGTCACTTGGAAGGAAATCCGGGTGGGGAAGTTCGCTTTGATCGTGCCTGTAATCACGTCGACCGAAGGGCGCTGTGTGGCCATGATGAGGTGGATACCGGAGGCCCGCGCCATCTGCGCCAGACGCTGGATGCAGGCTTCGATCTCCTTGCCTGCGACCATCATCAGGTCGGCCATCTCGTCGACGATGACGACGATATAGGGCAGCGCCTCGGGGGTGTTTTCCTCAGTCTCAAAGATCGGCTCGCCGGTGTCTTCGTCGAAACCGGTCTGCACGGTGCGGGAGAACATCTCGCCCTTGGCCAGCGCCTCGCGAACGCGGCCGTTGTAGCCTTCGATGTTGCGCACGCCCATCTTGGACATCTTGCGATAGCGCTCTTCCATCTCGCCCACGACCCATTTCAGCGCCACGACGGCCTTCTTGGGGTCGGTGACGACCGGGCTCAGCAGATGCGGGATGCCGTCATAGACCGACAGTTCCAGCATCTTGGGGTCGATCATGATCATCCGGCATTCTTCCGGCGTCAGCTTGTAGAGCAGCGACAGGATCATCGTGTTGATTGCCACGGATTTACCCGAGCCGGTGGTCCCCGCGATCAGCAGGTGCGGCATCTTGGCGAGGTTGGCCACAACCGGGTCGCCGCCGATGTCCTTGCCAAGCGCCAGCGGCAGGCGGTGGTTGCCGTCGCCGAAGTCGCGGCTGGAAAGAATCTCGCGCAGGATCACCTTCTCGCGGTTCTCGTTGGGCAGTTCGATGCCGATCACCGAGCGGCCCGGCACGGTGGAAACACGCGCTGAAAGCGCGGCCATGGAGCGCGCGATGTCATCCGCAAGACCGATCACGCGGCTGGCCTTGAGACCGGGCGCGGGTTCGAGTTCGTACATGGTGACGACGGGGCCGGGGCGCACGGCGACGATCTCACCCTTCACGCCGTAGTCGTCGAGTACGGTTTCCAGCATCCGCGCGTTCTCCTCAAGCGCCTCATCGCTGAGGTGCAGGCGCTGCACGCTCTCGGGGCTTTCCAGAAGGCTCAGCGGCGGCAGTTCGAAACCGGGGTGCGTGTCGTCGAAGGTCAGGGTGGGCTGCGCTTCGACCTGCGCCTGTTTCGAGGGCTGGACGGGTTTGCGGGCGGGCTGCTGCACCACTTTGCGCGGTTCCGCCACGGGGATCTTCATCGCCTCGGGCGCGGGCGCCTGCTGCAACGGCAGGGTCTCAGACGCCACAGTGTCTTCGTAGGGCGCGGCCATCGGCGCTTGCGCTGCCGGTTCCTGAACCATCGGCTCGGGCGCCGGAGCGGGCGCGGGCTGAGCCTGCGGCCTGCGCAGCAGCGGCTCGGGGCGCAGGGTGGCCGGTTCGGCGGTCAGGGGCGGTTCGGCACGCAGCCCGGCGGGCTGGGCGGCAGGCTGGCTGGTGTTCAGCACCAGCGGGTCCGGCCCACGGCCCCGGCCCTTGGTCAAAGGCGCGGTCGTCGGCGTGTGGATCGCATTGGCATGGCGCACGCGGTTCTTGATCACATCGGCGATCTTGCTTTTGATGCGCTCTTCGCCCGGTGTCTCATCCACGATGGCATCGCTGTAGGTCTCGATCAGTTCCGGCTCGGGCATGTCGTCTTCGGGTTCGGGCCGTTTGATCAGCCCGGGCATCCGACCGAACAGGCTGCGCGGTTCGGCTTCCGGCTCGGGCACCGGGGCGTGCTCAGCGGCATAGCTCTGCTCGGCTTCCTGCGCGGCCCAGGCTTCGGCGTCTTCGGCTTCCTGACGGCGGCGCTCACGACGTTCGGCCTGACGGGCCGAGAGGTTCTGCGCGGCGACCACGGCCCCATTGGCCCCACGGCCCAGAAGGGTCATCAGCCCGGCATAGGCCATGATCAGGCCGACCAGCAGGAAACGCAGGATGCGGAACAATTCGGCCTTGGTGAACCCCAAGACGAAGGCGCCCAATGCCAAGATCGCGACGCCCATCAAAAGCGACATCAGCTTGACCGTCAGGGTCGAGCCGATGGGCAAGACCGTCAGCAGCGCGCCCATGACGGTATCGCCAAAAAGCCCGCCCAGACCGAAGCTATGGGTCAGCAGCCATTCCTGACCGGGGGCCAGTGTCGCGGCATAGATCGCGCCAAGCGCCACGGCGATGGGGGCAAAGATCAGCCGCCCAAGCGCGCGGTCATCGCCCTGATGCAGCGCGAAACGCCCGCCCCAAAACAGCAGGACGATGGCAATTCCCCAAGCACCCCAGCCGACGATCATGAACAACGGCGCGGCGATGGAGGCGCCGATCCGGCCCATCCAGTTCTGCACCGGCGCATCGGTCGAGACCATCCAGTTGGGATCGTCGGGCGTGTAGCTGCCGATCATCATGGCGGCCATGATGCCCAGCATGATCAGCGCCAGCCCCAGCAGTTCACGACCGCGCTTTTCGATTGCCTCGGCCATGTTGCTGTCTAGCAATGGATCGCGTCCCCGTGTCTGATATGCCATGTCGTCCCTCGCTTATGCCGAATACAGACAGTCGCGGATCGCTTCCAATCCGCGCGTCGTTTCGTCTTTTGGGGCCACCAAGGCGACCCGAATGTAATTCTGCCCGGGGTTCCCCCCGGCGACGTTCTGCGCCAGATAGCTGCCGGGCAGCACCCGCACGCCGGTCTCGCGCCAGAGCTTCAGCGCCGCCGCCTCGTCATCCTCGACCGGAAGCCAGAGGAAGAACCCCGCCTCGGGGCTCGCATAGCCCGGCACATTGCCAAAGATGCGGTCGGCGATGGCGTATTTCTCTTGATAGAGCGCGCGGTTCTCTTCCACATGCGCCTCATCGGCCCAGACCGCGGCGGCGGCCTGCTGCAAGGGCAGCGGCAATGGCGCGCCCGCGTAGTTGCGCAACTGTTTGATCTGGCGCATCGTCTCGGCCCCGCTGGCGGCAAAGCCCGACCGCAGCCCCGGCAGGTTCGAGCGTTTCGACAGCGAGTGAAAGATCACCACGCGGTTGCGGTCGGTGCCCAATTCTTTGACCACCTCCAGCGCCCCGGTGGGCGGCGTGTCGCGGTAGATCTCGGAATAGCATTCATCGGCGAAGATCAGGAAATCATACTTCTCGGCCAGCGCGATCAGATCGGCCCAGTAATCGCGCGAGGCGACAACGCCCTGCGGATTGGCGGGGGAGCAGAGATAGGCCGCCGTAGTCCGGCGCAGCACCTCTTCAGGCAGGCTGGCGAAATCTGGCAAATGCCCGGTCTCGGCAGTGGCGGGCACCATGATCGGGTCCGCCTCACCGGAAATCGCGCCGATCATATAGACTTGGTAGAAGGGGTTCGGCATCAGGATGGCCGATTTCTCCCCATTCTTGGTGGGCGGGCAAAGCGCGATGACGGCGTTATAGAGACCCTCACGCGTGCCGTTCAGAGCCATCACCTCGCTGTCGGGATCCATCTCGACGCCGTAGCGGCGGGCGATCCATGAAGCGATGGCCGCGCGCAATTCGGGCGAACCGTCGTTCGGCGGGTATTTGTTGAACCCTGCGGCGTGTTTCGTGATCTCATCGGTCACCCAAGCCGGAAACGCATGTTTCGGCTCGCCAATGGTCATATGGATCGGCGTGCCGCCGCCCTCATGCCCGTCAAGCAATGCGCGCAGGCGCGGCCACACGTGGGCCGGAAGGTTCGAAAACCGCTCGGTATACATCATCAAAACTGCCTCGGATCGGGATCATTCGCGCCCCGTTTGCCCGAAGGTACCCAAGGGCGCCTCTCCCGTCCAGAAAAACCGGGGAGTTTTGCCGCCCTTGTGGCTTTTCGGTCGTGCGCTCTTAGGCCTCGCGCAGGGCCGCTTCAGCCGCCGCACCAAGGCGCAAAAGCTGTTCTTCGGCCCCCGGCGCGCACATCAGAGAAATGCCGCAAGAGGGCGTATCGGTCGGCAAGGTAAGCGCGCAAAGCCCCATGAGATTCGCGACTCGCGTGTTGCGCAGGGATAGGAGATTCTGCGCAAGGTAGTAGTCGTGATCGCTGTTCAGCCGTTCGATGTTCGGCGGCAGCATGGGTGCAGTGGGCACCAACACGGCGTCATAGCCTGCCACGGCCCGGTCATAGCCCGCCCGCGCGAGATCGAGCTTGGCCCAAGCGGCGACGTAATCGGGGCCGGAGAAACCCTTACCCAGCCGGAAACGCTCAAGAATTTCGCTGAACATCGCTTCCGGGTCGGCTTCGATCACATCGCGCCATAGCCCATAGGCTTCGGTGGTGTAGAGACAGGAACTCAGCGGCATCGCCTCTTCCACCTCGGGCACGGCGATTTCATCAACCGTGGCACCGGCCTCTCGCAACCGCGCCACCGCCGCTTCAAAAGCGGCTTTGGGCCCATCGGAAAGCTCATCCATGACAACATTGGTCAGCACCGCGAAACGGCACCCCTCCAACTCGCTCTCTTGCAGGTCGGCGGGTTTGCCCCCCTCCAACGCCGCGAGCAGCAGCGCCGCGTCTTCGACCGAACGGCAAAGCGGGCCAACCGTGTCGAACTTCGCCGCCAGCGGCACAGTCCCGGCAAGGGACACACGGCCTGCGGTGGTCTTGAGCCCCACCAGATCGTTCCACGCCGCCGGGATGCGCACCGACCCGCCGGTATCCGACCCGATCGCCGCCGCCGCCAAGCCAAAGGCAACCGAAGCCGCCGCGCCTGAGGACGACCCGCCCGAGACGCTGTCCGGCTCGTTCACGCAGGGCGGTGTGGCGGTGCTGGGGTTATGGCCAAGGCCCGAGAAGGCCAATTCGCTCATATGCGTCTTGCCCAAGCAGACCAGCCCCAAGGCCGTCGCGCTGGCGAGCACTTCGGCGTCGCGCTCAGGCACCCGGCCTTCCAGCAGCTTAGAGCCCGCCTCGGTGCCCGTTCCGGCGGTATCGAAGAGGTCTTTCCAAGAGATCGGCACCCCGTCGAGCGGCGACAGGCGCTGACCGTCGCGGGCCCGCTTAGCCGCGGCGGCGGCTTCGGCGCGGGCGCGGTCAGGGGTGACGCGGGCATAGATGCGGTCGCGCATCGGATGTGCGTCGATGGCATCGAGATAGGCATCGCAAAGCGCCACCGGGTCGATATCGCCCGCCGCGATCCCGCGCCCCAGATCCGCCGCCGTCATTTCCAACCATTCTTGCATGTCGTGCCCCTTACCGCTGTTCTTGGCGAACCTAGCGACCGTTCGGCGCATGGACAATCCCCGCGCGCAGGTCATATCTAGGGCCATGGATTTTGACCACGATATCGCGATCATCGGCGGGGGACTGAACGGCCCCGCCCTTGCCTTGGCCCTCAGCCGCGCAGGATTGCGCGTGGCCGTGATTGACGCCCAGCCCGCGCAAACCTTTGAGAACGCCGCCTTTGATGGGCGCGCCTATGCGCTGGCGCTGACCTCGGTCAGGTTGATGGAAGGCATCGGCATCTGGCCCGACATCGCGGATGACGCCCAGCCGATGCTTGAGATCAAGGTCACCGATGGGCGTGCCGGCACCGGCCCCTCGCCCATGTTCATGCATTTCGATCATGCCGAGATCGAAGAAGGCCCGATGGGTCAGATGGTCGAAGACCGCCATTTGCGCCGCGCGCTGCTAAAAGCGGCGGCCGCCGATCCGGCGATCACCATGATGAACGAGACCCGCGTTACGGGGCAATCGGTGGCGCCGACCGGCATCACCCTGACGCTTGAGGGCGGCAAGACCCTACGCGCACGGCTGGCGGTGGGGGCCGATGGCCGCGGCAGCGGCACGGCGGAACGCGCGGGCATCAAGCGTGTCGCATGGTCCTATGGCCAAACCGCGCTGGTCTGCGTGGTGGATCATGAAAAGCCGCATCACGGCATCGCGCATCAATTTTTCATGCCCCCCGGCCCGCTGGCGATCCTGCCGCTGACCGGCAACCGCTCCCTGATCGTCTGGAGCGAAGCGAGCGCCAATGCCGCCGCGATCAACGCCCTGCCGGATGCGCAATACCTTGAGGTGCTGCGCCCGCGCTTTGGCAGTTTTCTGGGGGAGCTTTCGCTGACCGGCCCGCGTTACAGCTATCCGCTGGGCCTGTCGCTGGCCCATTCCATGACCGCCCCGCGCGTGGCGCTTTTGGGCGACGCGGCCCATGGGGTGCATCCCATCGCCGGTCAGGGGCTGAACGCGGGCCTGCGCGATGTGGCAGCCTTGGCCGAGGTGATTGCCGATGCGTTTCGCCGCGGGGAGGACCCCGGAAACGACGCGGTCCTCGCGCGCTATCAGGAATGGCGGCGCTTCGACAATGCCAGCCTCGCGCTGGCGACCGACAGTTTCAACCGACTGTTTTCGAACGATAATGCGCTTTTGCGGCTGGCCCGCGACATGGGCATGGCCGCGATCAACGCCCTGCCCGGCCTGCGCCGAACCTTTATCCGCGAAGCCGCAGGGCTGACGGGCGAACTGCCCCGGTTGATGCGGGGCAAGCCCCTGTAACGGAGCGGCGGGGCATTACAGCCTCCGCGCTTCGTCCGGCAGCATGACGGGAATGCCATTGCGGATCGGATAGGCCAAGCTGGCGGCTTTCGACACCAGCTCTTGCTTTTCCGCGTCATAGGTCAGCGTCGTCTGGGTGCGCGGGCAGATCAATGCCTCCAGCATCCGGCGGTCGAATTGAACGGTCACGTCCGTCATTGCATCAAGCCCTCTTCCTGACCGCCGCGCATCGCGAATTCGATCAATGTTACCAATGTCTCCCGCCGGGTCTCCAGCGAAGGCGCCTCCAGCAGCGCCTGTTTATCCTCGGCCTCGAACTCCAGCATCATCGACAGGGAGTTGATCAGCAACTCATCTTCGGCATCTTTCAACGTGTCCCAATCGGCGGAAAGCCCGCGGCTGTCGAAATAGCGCCCCAGAAGGTCAAGAAACCGCGCCCGGTCAAAGCTGTCGTCGACCTCATCCTCGCCCAGATCGCGGTCAAAGCCCGACCAATTCACATCGCAGCGGCGATAGGGGGAAAAGCCCTCGATTTCCTCCACCACGCGAAAGCGCGAGACGCCGCCAAGGGTCACCATATAGCGGCCATCCTCGGTCTCGGAAAACTGAGTGATGCGGCCCGCGCAGCCGATCTGGTGCAGCCCATGGCCGTCGCGACCGGGCAATTCGTTGGGCTGGACCATGCCGATCAACCGCGTGTCAGTCTTGAGCGCGTCTTCGATCATCTGAAGATAGCGTGGCTCGAAGATATGCAGCGGCAACCGCGAGCGGGGCAGCAGCAGCGCCCCTGCCAACGGAAAGATCGCAATAGTCTTGGGCAGTTCTGCTGGCTTGATCATGACAAGGGACTTAGCGCGCCCGCCTCTTCAGGCAAATATCATTGACGACAGTTTGCGACGGCCATTCAGCACCACCGGATCATTGGGCTTAAGTGCTTCGAAAATAGTGAAAAGTTGCGCCTTGGCAGCGCCTTCGTTCCATTCACGATCGCGGCGGAAAAGCTCTAGCAGGTGGTCGACGGCAGCCTCGGCATTGTCATGGGCATAGAGCGCTTGGGCCAAATCGAAGCGCGCCTGATGGTCGTCGGGGTTGGCCTCGACCTTATCGGTCAACTCGGCCACGGGGCCGGCATCGGCGGCCTGATGCGCCAGTTGCAACTGGGCATGGGCAGCTTCGAGTTCGGGGGCTTTGGAGATTTCGATCGGCGCGCCGTTCAGCAGGGCTTCGGCCTGATCCAATCCGCCCATGGCGATGTGAGACCGAACCATGCCGCCATAGGCAGGCGCGTTCATCGGGTCTTCTTCGAGAATCGCGGCAAAGGTCTGCGCCGCATCGGTGGCGGCCCCTTCGGCCAGCATCTCTTCGGCGGCGGCGACGGCATCGGCCAGCGTGTCACCGGGCGCTTCGCCGCCCCCCGCTTTTACCACACGGTCGACGAAGGCTTTGATCTCGGACTGCGGCAGCGCGCCTTGGAAACCGTCGACCGGCTGACCTTTATAGAAGGCATAGACCGTGGGGATTGATTGGATTTGCAACTGACCGGCGATGTTCTGGGCCTGATCGACGTTGACCTTCACCATCTTCACCGCGCCTTTGGCCGCGCGCACGGCGTCTTCCAGCATCGGGCCAAGCGTCTTGCAAGGGCCGCACCACGGCGCCCAGAAATCAACGATGACCGGCACCGTTTGCGAGGCATCGACCACATCACCCATGAAGGTCGCCTCGGTCGTGTCCTTGATCAGATCGGCATCCGCAGGGGCGGCGGTGGAAAGGTTCAGGTCGGTCATGCTGTTATCCTCGCTAATCGCGTTTGGCCTTATATGGACGTGCGGGGGCGCGATTCAAAGGTCAAAACTGGCAAAAACCGGCGCGTGGTCGCTGGGTTTCTCCCAACCGCGCGCGTCGCGGACGATGTGGCTGGAGTGCCCGGCCTGCGCGATATCCGATGTGGCCCAGATATGATCCAGCCTGCGGCCCTTGTCGGCGGCATCCCAATCGGCGGCGCGGTAGGACCACCAGCTATAGAGTTTGCCCTCCGGCACATCCTGCCGCGTGATGTCGACCCAATTGCCCGCATCCTGCACCGCGCCAAGCGCTTCGACCTCGACCGGGGTGTGGCTGACGATCTTTAGCAGCTTCTTATGATCCCAGACGTCATCCTCACGCGGGGCGATGTTGAGGTCCCCCACAAGGATCGACTTCTCGGGCTTGTCGCCATGGAACCAGTCGCGCATCTCAGAGAGGTAATCGAGCTTTTGGCCAAACTTCTCATTGATCTCGCGGTCGGGTTTGTCGCCGCCTGCGGGGACGTAGAAGTTGTGGATCGTCGCGCCGTTCTCCAGCTTGGCCGCCACATGGCGGGCGTGGCCCAGCATGGCGAAATCCTGATCGCCCGCGTCCACCAGCGGCAGTTTCGACAGGATCGCCACCCCGTTGTAGCCCTTCTGCCCTCGCGCGACCATATGGGTGTAGCCTGCCGCCTTGAACGCCTCGACCGGGATCTTGTCCACGGGGCTCTTGCATTCCTGCAAGCAGAGGACATCCGGCCCGTGTTCGGCCAGCAGTTTCAGCACCAAAGGCTCGCGCAGGCGGACGGAGTTGATGTTCCAAGTGGCGAGGGTAAAGGACATGGGGGAGGCTCCGGTCTGGGGGTGGTTCGGCACAGTAACGCGGGCGGCGCGGGGGTGCCATGCGGAAATGGGGCTTCCTTGCGGTGAGGGCCATCGTCCACGGCTTGATTTCGGTCCGGGGTGACGATCTCCCCCCCCCCAAAAAAAAGACCGGGCACAAAGGCCCGGCCAGTCCAACAGGGAGGTATGTACCTTTGCCCGGGTACAAAAGTCGGGCTTCAAACCGAGGTGCGGGTCATGAAAACCCCGCCTCTCAGGTATTCCAACCACGGGGGCCGGAATTGGTTCCCGGTTTTTATGCCATCAGGCGATAGCCACCGGATTCCGTCACCAGCAAACGGGCATTCGAGGGGTCAGGCTCGATCTTCTGCCGCAGGCGGTAAATATGGGTTTCAAGCGTATGCGTCGTGACGCCCGCGTTATAACCCCAGACCTCATGCAGCAACACATCGCGCGGCACCACACCGTCGTTGGAGCGGTAAAGGAACTTGAGGATATTGGTCTCTTTCTCGGTCAGACGTACCTTGCGGTCGTCCTCCGTAGTCAGCACCTTCATCGCGGGCTTGAACGTATACGGCCCAAGCTGGAACACCGCGTCTTCGGATTGCTCATGCTGGCGCAACTGCGCGCGGATACGGGCCAGAAGGACGGGAAATTTGAACGGTTTGGTGACATAGTCATTCGCCCCGGCATCAAGGCCGAGGATCGTGTCGGCATCGGTGTCATGGCCCGTCAGCATCAGGATTGGGCTTTTCACCCCCTGTTTGCGCATCAGGCGACACAGCTCGCGGCCATCGGTATCGGGCAGGCCTACGTCGAGGATAATCAAATCGTAAAGCGCTTCCTTGGCCTTGGTCATCGCCTCGGTGCCATTGGCCGCTTCGAAAACGTCGAAATCCTCGGTCATGATCAACTGCTCGCTCAGCGCTTCGCGCAGGTCATCGTCGTCATCGACAAGCAGGATTTTCTTAAGCTGGGCCATCTGTCTCTCCGTCTGTTGTCTTATACATGCGCCTTGGGCGGGGCCCAGACAAGGGATGTGACCACTGTCTCACAGCCTCGTGTCAACAAAGCGTGAAATGTTTCAATTCCTTGCGATATAACCTAGATAGACGGGGAAGCCTTTGCGGAGTTGCAACAAACCATGAGTTTCGCCCCGGACATCACCGAACAACTGGCGCGTGCGCGGGCCGATCTGCGCATGGGCGTGCCCGTGATTCTGGCGGATGGCGCGCAGGCCGCCCTCGTGCTGGCAGCAGAGACGCTGACCGCGCAGCGCCTTGCGGATGTGCTGGCCTTGGGCGGTGCGCCGGTGCTGGCGATCACCGCACGGCGGGCCGAAACGCTCAAGGCGCGGGCCTATGATGGCAATCTCGCCCGGGTGCTGCTGCCTGAGGGGGCGACACCTGCTTGGGTGCAAAGCATCGCGGACCCGGCGAATGACCTGCGCGCCCCGATGAAAGGGCCACTCCAGACCGCGCGGGGCGGTGATACGGCGGCGCATCGCGCCGCGATTGATCTGGTGAAAGCCGCCCGGATGCTGCCCGCCGCACTGGTGCTTGATCTGCCGCAGGGGGCCGATTTCGCGCGGACGCATGGTCTGACCTTGATCGACCTTACCGCCGCCGCCCCGATCCTTGCCGAGCGCAGCGCACTGCATCCGGTGGTGAACGCCCGCCTGCCGATGGAGGTCTCCGAGGCCGGGCGCCTGCATATCTTCCGCCCCGAGGATGGCGGCGAAGAGCATTACGCCATCGAAATTGGCCGCCCTGCCCGCGACACGCCGGTGCTTTGCCGCCTGCATTCGGCCTGTTTCACCGGTGACCTGATGGGCAGCCTGAAATGCGATTGCGGCCCGCAACTGCGCGCCGCGCTGGCGCAGATGGGCGGCGAAGGGCATGGCGTGCTTTTGTACCTCAACCAAGAGGGGCGCGGCATCGGGCTTGCCAATAAGATGCGCGCCTATTCCTTGCAGGATCAGGGCTTCGACACGGTCGAGGCCAATCATCGGCTGGGGTTCGAGGATGACGAGCGCGACTTCCGCCTCGGGGCCGACATCCTACGCTCGATGGGCTTCTCAGCCGTGCGCCTGCTGACCAACAACCCGCGCAAGGTGGGCATGATGGAGCAAAGCGGCATCGCCGTGACCGAGCGCGTCCCCCTGGCCGTGGGCGAGAACCGCCACAACAGCGCCTATCTGGCCACCAAAGCCGCGAAATCGGGGCATCTGCTATGACCCCGAACGACATGGTGCTGACGCCGACGGGGCTGCGGTTTCAGGGGCGGCGCTATGCCTGTAGCATCGGCAAGGGCGGGCTGACCGATGACAAACGCGAAGGCGATGGCGCCACGCCGCGCGGGGTGCATCGTCTGGTGGGGATGCTTTACCGGCCTGACCGGATACCGGCACCAAGCGCTTGGGCCCAGCCGATTGGTCCGGGCGATCTGTGGTCCGACGCCAGTGGCCAAGCCGATTACAACCACCGCGTCCGCGCCCCCTACCCCCATAGCCATGAGGCCCTGCGCCGCGCCGATCCGCTTTACGATCTGGTGATCCTGACCGACTGGAACTGGCCCGATGCCACGGCGGGCTGCGGCTCTGCGATCTTTATTCATCAATGGCGGCGGCCCGGCTATCCGACCGAAGGGTGCATCGCCTTTGCACGGAGCGACCTTCACAAGATCGCCGCGCATGTGGGTCCGGCAACGCGGTTGATTATCCGCTAACCCGCTCGCCGAAGATGGCGGAGCCCACACGCACATGGGTGGCGCCCAGTGCGATGGCCTGCTCGAAGTCGCCGCTCATGCCCATCGACAAGCCGGTCAGATCGTTGCGCGCAGCGATCTTGGCCAGCAGCGCGAAATGCAGCGACGGCGCCTCATCCACCGGCGGGATGCACATCAGCCCCTTGATCGGCAGGTCGAGCGCGCGACACTCGGCAATGAACGCATCCGCGTCGCGGGGCATCACCCCGGCCTTCTGCTCTTCCTCGCCCGTGTTTACTTGGATGAAGAGGTCAGGGCAGCGGCCAATCTCCTGCGCCAGCCGCGCGATGGTCTTGGCCAATTTGGGGCGGTCGACCGTGTGGATCGCCTCGGCCAGTTCCATCGCCTGCCGGACCTTGTTGCTTTGCAATGGGCCGATGATGTGCAGGTCGATGCCGTCAAAATCCTCGCGAAAACCGGGCCATTTGCCCGCCGCCTCTTGCACGCGGTTCTCTCCGAAAGAGCGGTGCCCCTCTTCCAAGACCGCACGCACACGCGCATCGGGCTGAACCTTGCTGACGGCGATCAGCTTGACCGACCCCGCCGCGCGGCCTGCATCAGCTTCGGCTTTCGAGATGCGGTTTTGGATGTCGCTCAGACTCATTTTCGGCCCTCCATGTCAGGCGCGCAGAAAACAACAGCAGTGGGCAAAAGAAAAGGGGCAGACCGAAAGGCCTGCCCCAATATTCACAGTCTGTCGTTCAACTTAGAAGTTGAAGCGAACACCCATGTCGGCAACGGTGTGACCCTGGAAGAGTTTTGCAACGCCACCACGGAGGGACGTGCCGCCACCCAAGTCATGGTTAAAGTCAACACCATAAGAGTTGTTGCTCGTGGGGTTACCGAAGTAGGTTTCCGCATCGGAGACATAGAACTCGATATTAGTCGCGTCGCTGACGTCGTAACGACCGGCGAGCGTCCATTGGTCGCCGTTCGCACCATTATCGGCATAGGCTAGGCTCACATCAACTGCGCCAAGAGAACCACCGGCCGACGCTAGCCACTCGGTGTCCGTTGCTGAGTTGGAGTCCTGGCCACCCAGCGCGAATGTCCAGCCGCTCCAAGTATAGGCGACATGTGCCGCCACGCGGTCGCGAGCACCCTCCGACGCCGAAACATGCACCGACAAGTCGCCGAAGGAATACATAACTTCAACAGCGTTCTGGAACGGCGCACCAGTACCGGCGCTGCCAGCCGATGCACCTGCGCCATCGGAATCGTAGAAGTCGGCACCGTACTGATAGGGCGAGTATTGGTACTCAAGACCGGTCAGGCCGAGGTCGATGGGATACATGCCGGGCATAGCTTCGATCGCGCCGTAAATGTTTCCAACGCCGACTTCTAAACCACCGGAGCGGGCGAAAAAGCGCGGTGCGTTGATACCGGTGCCAGAGTTGGCTGCATCGTCGACTTCATCGTTTTCTTGTTCGATGCGAACACGCGCACCAAAAACCACGCCGGTATCGGACTCTGCTGTTGCATCCAACTGCAGACGGAAGCGGTACGTCAGGTCGGTGGAGCTGTCTCCCGTTCCATCATCACCAAATGTTTGCGCAAGCCCATCTGGCCCTGCCGCACTGGAATACAGGATACCAAAACGGCCGTAGCCGCCGAATGTTACGTCTGCTGCTGCTACACCGGCGGTCGCAACCAGGGCTGTTGTAGCGAAGAGAACTTTTTTCATGAGTTTTCCCTCGGTTTGAATTCATATGCCCAGACCGGGGAATCCGGTAAGGGTATGAAGGGTGTTTGCCCCCGATGACCTGCACTTGGCAAGGTTCACGCAGCCTTCCCTCTCAATGTCGCCATGGTTGGTGCAGCTATGCCACAGTTTTTCCGACCAGACACCGGGTTAGGCCGTATTTGCCTCGGTTCAGCCGTGGAACGCAGACCCGACATAGACCTTGCCGATAAGGGCCTGCTTGGATAGACCGGAGCGCAAACAGGCAAAGGAAAGCTGCAATGGCCCTTCGTACCGCTTGCAAGATAGCGATCTCCGTTCTGGCGCTCAGCGCGCTTGCCGCCTGTGGTGGGGGCTTTGGCAGCCCTGCCACGGAACGGCCGGATCAGTACACCAACCCCAACAACCCCAATAACATCGAGACCAACCCCGAGAATACGATTTGGTCGATCTTTAACCGCGGCAATGCCGACACCAGTGTTTCGGTGAACAAATACCTATGGTCGGCCTCGCTTGAGGTGCTGAACTTCTTGCCTGTGCAGTCGGTTGATCCTTTCACCGGCGTTATCGTCACAGGTTACGGCACGCCGCCCGGCGGTGGCCAAGCGTATCGCGCCACGGTGCTGATCGACGATCCGGCACTAGATGCACGCTCGCTCAATGTCGCGCTGCAATCCAGCGGCGGGCGCCCTGTCGCCAAGGCCACCTCTCGCGCGGTGGAGGATGCGATCCTCAGCCGGGCGCGCGAGATGCGCATCGCTGACAGCAAGTTCTAAGCCCGCTGAACGCAACACGTTTCCAACGCCGGGCCTTGTGAAAGCAGCAGCCCGGCGTTTTTCATGTCACGAAGGTCCCCTCATGCCCCGCTATACCCCCGCCGAGATCGAAGCCCGCTGGCAGCAAGCCTGGGAAAAGGACGGCATTTTTCAGGCCGTTCGCAACGCTGATAAGCCGAAATACTATGTGCTTGAGATGTTCCCCTACCCTTCCGGGCGCATCCACATGGGCCATGTGCGCAACTACACGATGGGCGACGTGATCGCGCGCTACAAGATCGCGACAGGCCATAACGTGCTGCACCCGATGGGCTGGGACGCCTTCGGCATGCCCGCCGAGAACGCCGCCATGGCGATCGGCGGCCATCCGGCGGACTGGACCTATGACAACATCGCCGAGATGAAAAAGCAGATGAAGCCTTTGGGCCTCAGCATCGACTGGAGCCGCGAGATCGCCACCTGCCATCCCGGCTACTACGGCCAGCAGCAGGCGCTGTTCCTCGATTTCCTCGAAAAGGGTCTCGTCTACCGCAAGAACGCCGTGGTGAACTGGGATCCGGTCGACATGACCGTGCTTGCCAACGAGCAGGTCGAGAACGGCTGCGGCTGGCGTTCCGGTGCACCGGTGGAGCGGCGCGAGCTCACGCAGTGGTTCTTCAAGATCTCCGACCACTCCGAGGAGTTGCTCTCGGCGCTCGACAGCCTCGACAACTGGCCCGCCAAGGTGAAACTGATGCAGGCCAACTGGATCGGCAAGTCGCGCGGGCTGCAGTTCGCCTTCTCCACCGTGGACGCCCCCGAGGGGTTCGACCGGATCGAGGTCTATACCACTCGCCCCGACACGCTGCTGGGCGCCTCCTTCGTCGGCATCTCGCCCGACCATCCACTGGCCAAGACGCTGGAGCGTGACGACGAAGCCGTCGCGGCCTTCTGTGCCGAATGCCGCAAGGGCGGCACTACCGAAGAGGCCATCGAAACCGCCGAGAAGCTCGGGATGGACACCGGCATCCGCGTGCGGCACCCCTTCGACACCGCGCACGAACTGCCCGTCTATATCGCGAACTTCATCTTGATGGATTATGGCACCGGTGCGATCTTTGGCTGCCCGGGCCACGATCCGCGCGATTTCGAGTTCGCCAGCAAATACGACCTGCCGATCATCTCGACCTTCCTGCCGTCCGAAGACGCCGCGCCCGAGCTCGACGCCGCTTTCGTCCCGCCGAAGACCGAAAAGGTGTTCTACAACCGGGGCTTCGCGGGCGACCAGTGGCAGACCGGCGAAGAGGGCGTCGACGCCGCCATCGCCTTTTGCGAGGAGAACGGCATCGGCCACGGCGTCACCAAATACCGCCTGCGCGACTGGGGCCTCTCGCGCCAGCGCTACTGGGGCTGCCCGATTCCGGTTGTGCATTGCGACGACTGCGGCGTGGTGCCGGAAAAGAAAGAGAACCTGCCGATCGAGCTTCCTTACGACGTCAGCTTCGACACGCCGGGCAACCCGCTGGACCGTCATCCGACATGGCGCAACTGCGCCTGTCCCGCCTGCGGCAAGGGCGCCCTGCGCGAGACCGACACGATGGACACTTTCGTCGACAGTTCGTGGTATTTCGCCCGTTTCACCGCGCCGCGTGCCGAGACGCCGACCGTTATGGAAGACGCGCAATACTGGATGAACGTCGATCAATATATCGGCGGCATCGAGCATGCGATTTTGCACCTGCTCTACTCGCGCTTCTTCGCCCGTGCGATGCAGATCACCGGCCACCTGCCCGAAAGCGCAGTGGAGCCGTTTGACGCGCTCTTCACCCAAGGCATGGTGACCCATGAGATCTACCAGACCCGCGATGATAATGGCCGCCCGGTCTATCACCTGCCAGAAGAGGTGACTGATGGCAAACTTGCCGATGGGACCGAGGTTGAGATCATCCCTTCCGCCAAAATGTCGAAGTCCAAGAAGAACGTCGTCGACCCGCTGCACATCATCTCGAACTACGGCGCCGATACCGCGCGCTGGTTCGTGCTGAGCGATTCGCCCCCCGAGCGTGACGTGGAATGGACAGCCTCCGGCGCGGAAGCCGCCTATAAACATCTCTCGCGCGTGTGGAACATATGTGACCGCGTGGCCGAAATGGACCGCGAGGCGGCGGGCTCGGGCGACGACGACCTGCTGCGCGCCATGCATAAGACGATCCATGACGTGACCATGGGCATCGAATCCTTTGGCTTTAACGCCGCGATTGCCAAGCTCTATGCCTTCACGGCGACTTTGCAGAAATCCAAGGCGGGCTATGCCGCGCAACGCGAAGCGATCATGACGCTGGCGCAGCTCATGTCGCCGATGACCCCGCACCTGTCGGAAGACATTTGGGCGCATCAGGGCGGCGAAGGGCTGATCGCCAAGGCTCCATGGCCCAAAGCGGATGAGAAGATGCTGGTCGACGACACCGTGACCCTGCCGATCCAGATCAACGGCAAACGCCGGGCGGAAATCCAAGTGCCCGCCGATATGCCGAAGGAAGAGGTTGAAAAAACCGCGCTGGCGCATGAAGCTGTCATTCGAACGCTGGACGGGGCCACGCCGAAAAAGGTCATCGTCGTGCCCGGACGGATTGTGAATGTCGTTGCCTAAGACCACCCATATGCGCCGCCGCTTCCTGCTGGCCCTGCCCCTACTGGCGCTTGCCGCCTGCGGGTTCGAGCCGGTCTATGGACCCGGCGGCGCGGGCACGGCGCTGCAAAACCGTGTGTTGGTGGACGCACCGGAAGACCGCTTTGGCTATTTTCTGGTGCGCGAGGTGGAAAGCCGCCTTGGCCGCGCCGCCACCCCCCGTTGGGGGCTGGCCCTGACCACCGCCACGGTCGAAGACGGGCTGGCCATCGACAGCGAAGGCAACACGCGGCGCTACAACCTTGTCGGCACCACCGCCTATGCGCTGCGTGACCTCGACAGCGGGCAGATCGTGACCTCGGGCAACGTCGAAAGCTTTACCGGCTATTCCGCCACCGGCACCACCGTGGCCACCCGCGCGGCGGAACTGGACGCGCAGGAACGCCTGATGACCATCCTCGCGGACCTCGTGATTAGCCGCCTTTATGCGGCCGACCTGCCCCAATGAAACTGACCCCGCGCGAGGCGAAACCCTATTTCGCGCGGCCCGATCCCGCGCGCACGGGGCTGTTGATCTATGGCAGCGACGCGATGCGCGTGGCGTTGAAACGGCAGGAGTTTCTGAAAAACCTGCTCGGCCCCAATGCCGAAGAGGAAATGCGCCTCAGCCGGATGCCCGCCGGAGAACTGCGCCGCGATCCGGCGATGCTGCTGGATGCGATCAAGGCGGTCGGCTTCTTCCCCGGCCCGCGGGCCGCATTGGTGGAAGAGGCGAATGACAATATCGCGAAAATCCTGCTCGACGCGCTGAAGGAATGGCAGCCCGGCGATGCGCAGATCGTGGTCACCGGGGGCGATCTCAAGAAGACCTCCAAAGTGCTGAAGGCGTTCGAGACCCACCCCAACGCCTTTGCCACCGCGATCTACGACCACCCGCCCGATCGCGCCGAGATCGAGCAGATGCTGAAGGACGCGAAGCTCACGCCTGAGGCCGACGCCATGGCCGCCCTGACCGATCTGGCCCGCACCCTCGACCCCGGCGATTTCCGGCAAACGCTGGAGAAGATCACGCTCTATAAACTGGGCGACAGCAGCAACATCGGGCTGGATGATATCGCCGCCTGCGCCCCCACCTCGACCGAGGCCGAGGTCGACGACATCCTGCATGTCGTGGCCGAGACCCGCGCCGCCGAAATCGGCCCGGTGATGAGCAAGCTACAAGGCCAAGGCGTGAATCCGGTGACCCTGACCATCATGGCGACCCGGCATTTCCGCACCCTCTACCGCATCGCCGCCAACCCCGGCGCGCCGATCTACGGCGTGCGCGACCGCGACCGTGCGATGCGACAGGCGCGCAACTGGGGCGCGGTGAAGCTGGAAACCGCGCTGGCGGTGCTGACCGAGACGGACCTCAAGCTGCGCTCCGCCGGGCAGCACGCGCCAGCGCTGGCGCTGGTCGAACGGGCCTTTATCCGTCTGGCAATGCTGGGCGCACAACGTTGATTTTGGGAGAGGAAATTCAATGTACACAGTCATCGGCGGCACCAAGACCCGCGCCTTTCGCGTCATGTGGATGCTCGAAGAATTGGGCCAGCCCTACGATTTGAACCCCGCGGCACCCCGCTCGGACGAGGCGCGCAAATACAACCCTTCGGGCAAGATCCCGGCGCTGGTGGATGGCGATGAGGTGCTGACCGATTCCGTTGCCGTCATGACCTATCTCGCCGACAAACACGGCGCGCTCACCGCCCCCGCCGGAACGCCCGCGCGGGCGCGGCAGGATGCGATGACCTTTTGGCTGATCGACGAATTCGACGCGGTGCTTTGGGCCGCGGCAAAGCACAGTTTCGTCTTGCCCGAAGAGGCCCGCGTGCCCGCCATCAAGGACAGCCTGAAGGCCGAGTTCGAGCGTGCGGCCAGCACCCTGTCCGACCGGCTTGAGGGGCCTTTCCTGATGGGCGATCAGATCACCCTGCCCGACCTTTTGGCGGTGCATTGCATCAATTGGTCGATCGGCGCGAAGTTTCCACGGGTGGATGACAAGCTGAACCTCTGGGCGAAATCCCTGCGCGAACGCCCCGCTTTCCTCGCCGCGATGGCCAAGGAAAACGGTTAACGCCGCGCCCATTCCACAGCATGGCGACCCGCCCAATGGCCGGTCGCCAGACAGCCGTTGATCAGATAACCGCCCGTGGGCGCTTCCCAATCCAACATTTCCCCGGCGGCAAAGACGCCCGACAGCGCGCGCAGCATCAGCCCCGCATCCAGCGCGTCGAGCCGTATTCCCCCCGCCGTCGAAATCGCCTCATCCATCGGGCGCAGCCCGGCGTGGGCGATGGGCAGGCCTTTCAGCAAGGCGGCCAGCGCTTCGGCCTCCTGCGGCAGCGGGCGGGCCATCTCTTGCAGCAGCGCGATCTGGGCGGGGCTGAGCTTCAGCCGTTTGCGCAGATGGTTGGCCTGACTGTCCTTGCCGCGCGGCTTTGCCAAACGCGCTGCCACCTCCTGGGTCTGCAAGTCCGGCAGCAGATCAAGCGTCAGCCCCTGCCCCTCGCGTAGCCCGCGTGAGACGCTATAGATGCCGCCCCCCTCCAGCCCACGGGCCGAGATCACCGCCTCCCCGCGCGAGCGGTAGGGGCCAGCCTGCCATGCCACCCCCTTGAGCGCTGCGCCGAAATGGCGCGTCATATGCGGGGACCAATCGACCAACAGCCCGACATTGGCCGGGGCGAAATCCTGCAGGGCCACGCCGCGCGCCGCCAGCAGGGGCGCCCATTCGCCGGTCGCGCCAAGCCGCCGCCAACTCGCCCCGCCAAGCGCCAGCACCGTGACATCAGCCTCGACCACTTCCCGCCCGCTGGGGGTATCAAAGGTGAATGCCTCCCCCTCCCAGCCCCGCCACTGCCAGCGGGTGTTGATCGTCACCCCGCAGTCCCCCAGCCGCGCGAGCCATGCCCGCAGCAGCGGAGAGGCTTTCATCGCCCGGGGGAAAACCCGCCCGGTGGAGCCGGTAAAGACCGCTTGCCCCAACCCTTCGGCCCAGTCCTGCACCGCTTGGGCATCAAAGGCCTCCAGCATCGGACGCAAGGCTTGCTGCGCTTCTTCATAGGCGGCGAGGAAGGGGGCGAAGGGCTCGGACTTGGTCAGGTTCAACCCGGATTTGCCCGCCATCAAGAACTTGCGCCCGACCGAAGGTTTCGCCTCACAAAGCGTGACCGACAGCCCCGCCTGCGCCATGACCTCTGCCGCCATCAGCCCCGCCGGGCCGCCCCCGATGACCAAGGCGCGGGTCACGCGGCGCGCTCTTCGATCTGGTTTTCTGACGGGGAAGCCATGGGCCTGTCCTTGCCTTAGGGAGGATTTGACACATCCTCTTGCCTGCCGTGGCCCTGCAATGCAAGCGAAAGGGAGGACCGTGACCCAAGGCGAAACCGTGCCACATTGCCCGCTCTGCCACCGGCCCATCCCTGAGGACGTGCCGCAGAGCCTGCATCACCTGATCCCCAAACTGCGCGGTGGCAAGGGCGGGCCGACGGTGCTGATGCATCACATCTGCCACCGAGAGGTGCACGCCGCCCTGACCGAGACCGAACTGGCGCGGCACTATAACACGCCCGAAGCACTGCGCAGTCATCCGAGGCTTGCCAAATTCGCCGCATGGGTGGCGAAACGCCCGCCGGGCTTCCGCTCCAAAGTGCCCGGAGGCACGCGCAAACGTTAGGCGGGGCCGCACATCCGTTTGATTTCCTGCGCGACGTCCGGACTTGCCGCCACTGTGTCGGCGGCCAGCGCCTGCGCGTGTTCCTGCACCTCCTCCGCCGCGACGATGCGGTCGATCAGGCCAAAAGTCAGCGCCTCTTCCGCCGTGATCTTTTGCCCGCCCATCAGCAAGAGCTTGGTCCGCGCAGGGCCGATCAGCGCCGCCATTCGCGCCGGGTCAGAGGGCTGCGGCAAAAAGCCCAGCTTCATCACCGGATAGAAGAACTTCGCCCCCGGCACCGCGATGCGCAGATCACAGGCCAGCGCCATGCCCATCGCACCGCCCGCCAACGTGCCGTTAAGCGCGGCGATGCTCAGCCCCGGCAAGGCGGCCACCGCGCCCGAGAGACGCTCCCAAACATCCGATTTCGCAAGGCCCGCGCGGGCTTCGTCCAGATCAGCCCCGGCGCTGAACACCTTGCCGCGCCCGGTCAGGATCACCGCGCGGGCGGCCTGCGCCTCTTCCACGATCTCGGCCAATTCGACCAGCATGGCATGGGTCAGGGAATTGGCCTTGTCGGGACGGTTGATCGTGACGGTCCAGATGTCGCCCGCGCGGTCAAGCTCGATCATATCAGGCCCACCGCCTTGCGGATGCCTTCGTCGCGCAGGGAAATCTCATCGCCCAAGAAACGATCCGCCTCCGGGCCGCACATCCACAGCAGCGCGCGGGCAGGCCAATCGGCGGGGATATGCACGTCCCAATCCAACTGGCTGACCGGGTTCACGCCGCTGTCCTTGATGTCGCGCTGCATGTCGGTGGCCACGGTGCCCGGCGACAGGCCGATGGCGCGGATGCCGTTGCCGCCCTCTTCGTGGTGCAAACACTGGGTCAGCATATTCGCCGCCGCCTTTGACGCGCAGTAGTGGCTCCACGCCTCGACCGGGTTATGCGCCGCGCCCGAAGAGATCGTCAGCACCGTGCCGCCGCCGTTTTCCTTCATCAAGGGCAGCGCCGCGCGCATGCCGTGGAAGACACCCGTCACGTTGATGTTGATCGCCTTGGCCCAATCCGCGGGATCAGCCTCTCCCATGAGCGAGATCGGGTCGATCACGCCCGCATTGTTGATCAGCACGTCGAGGCCACCAAAGGCCCGGCGCGTGGTCTCGACCGCCGAGGTCATCTCGTTATAGCGGGTCACGTCGCAGGGGATGGCGATGGCCTGTTTGCCCAACTCTCCGGCCAATCCGGCGATGGCATCCTGACTGCGCGCCAACAGGGCGACATTGCCGCCCGCCTCGGCGAACACGCGCGCGGCGGCGGCGCCGATGCCCCGGCTGGCGCCGGTAATCATGATCGTCTTGCCTGTCATGTCCATGGGGGGATCCTTCCGCTTGTTTTGTACATTGCTTGAGGGCTGTGGTAATCTGCCGATCAACCCGGGTCTAGCCTCGCATCGCTTGACCCTGCGCGGGGATTGGCAGACCCTATGCGTAACTCATTGCCGAAAAGGATTTTCCGATGTCTCGCATTTCCACCGCGTCGCTGTTCCTCGCCCTGCCGGTCACGCTGGCTTCGACGCCCCTCTGGGCCGATCTGACCCCTTCCGACGTCTGGGGCGATTGGCGCCAGTATATGGAGAGCATGGGCTATGAGGTCGAGGCAAGCGAAGCCTTCAACAGCGATGACCTGACCGTCAGCGATGTGACCCTAAAGATGGACATGGCCGAAGACGGCGGCGATTTCTCCATGTCGCTCGGCACGCTCAGCTTTGAGCCGGAAGGCGACGGCGCGGTCAATATCCGCATGCCGAACGTCATGCCGATGACGATCAACGTCGCGCCCGAAACGGCAGAGGATGAACCGGTGTCGATGGTGCTCAACTACGCCCAGACCGCCCCGGTGATGCGCGCCAGCGGCAGCGCCGAGGCGCTGCAATATGACTATGCCGCCGACAGCATCTCTCTCACGCTGGCCGGGCTCAAGGTGGGTGAGCAAAGCTATACCGAGGAAGAAGCCAAGTTCACCCTGATCGGCACCGGCGTCAGCAGCCGGACCGAGATGACCGGGACCGACACGCGCCGCTATGACCAATCGGGCCGCATCGACAGCCTGCAATATGACGTGGTGATGAAAACCCCCGAAGACCCGGCCCGCGTTGCCGTCACGGGCGGGGTCGATCAGGTGGTCTTTGACGGCAGCGGCACCTTGCCGATGATCGACGCAGGCGCCGACGTGGCCGCGATGATGCGCGAAGGCCTTGCCTTCGACGGCAGCTTTACCGCTGGCGCGGGCCGCACCGACATGCAGGTTTCCGACCCCGAAAATGGGGAGTTTCAACTGATCTCAAGCTCGACCGGGGCAAAACTCGGCGTGGCCATGGGGCCTGAGGGGCTTTCTTATGACGGCGGCCAGCAGGACATCGAAGTCAGCGTGACCGCCGCCGACATGCCCTTCCCGATCCAGTTCAGCATGGCAGAAAGCGCCTTTAACCTCAAAATGCCGGTATTGAAGTCCGAAGAGCCGCAGGATTTCGCCTTTGGCGTTACGCTCGACCGTTTTGAGATGTCGGACATGATCTGGGGCATCTTCGATCCCACCGGCCAATTGCCCCGCGACCCGGCGACCTTGGTCGTGGACCTGTCGGGCAAGGCCAAACTGCTGTTCGAATTGATGGACCCCGAAGTCACCGCCACCATGGGCGATGAGGCCCCGGGCGAGATTCACGCGCTGAACGTGAACGAAGTGTCGCTGGACGTGGCCGGGGCCGAGTTCGACGCCTCGGGCGCGATCACCTTTGACAATGACGATATGCAAACCGTGCCCGGCATGCCGAAACCCGTGGGCGCACTGGACCTGTCGCTGGTCGGCGGCGTGGCTCTGCTCGACAAACTGGTGGCGATGGGCCTCGTGCCGCAGGATCAGGCGATGGGCGCGCGGATGATGATGGGCCTCTTCACCGTCCCGGGCGAGGGCGAAGATTCCCTGACCTCCAGAATCGAGTTCACCGAAGAGGGCGGCATCCTCGCCAACGGTCAGCAGATCAAATAACCGGCGGCGCGGCCCTGCGCCGCGCCTGCCCTATCTGGGAAAATAGAGCCCAGCCCTTGCCCCCCGCGGGGCGGGGGATTACCCCTTTTCCAACCCCATAAGGAGCCAGACCATGCCAGACGCCCTTGATGCATTGACCAAGTCCCTCCTTCATGCGGCCACCAAGGCCGGGGCGGATGCGGCCGATGCCATGGCGATCACGGCAAGCTCTGTCTCGATCGAAGTGCGCGGCGGGGCGCTGGAACAGGCCGAACGCTCCGAAGGGACGGACATCGGGCTGCGGGTCTTCGTCGGCCAACGTTCGGCCAATGTCTCGGCCTCCGACACGTCATCGCGCACGATCGAAGAGATGGCCGAACGCGCCGTCGCCATGGCCCGAGAAGCGCCCGAAGACCCTTATTCCGGGCTGGCCGATCCCGATCAACTCTCACCCCGCCGCGATGCCGAAGGGCTGGAGCTTTGCGACCCCACGCCCGAACCCTCCCCCGAAGCCCTGCAAGAGGACGCCGCCCGCGCCGAAGCCGCCGCGCTGGCCGTCAAAGGGGTCAGCCAAGTGCAATCGGCGGGCGCGGGCTATGGCGCGCAAGAGATTTACCTCGCCGCGACAAACGGGTTCGAGGGCGGCTATGCCCGCAGCGAACGCGGGCTGTCCTGTGTCGCCATCGCAGGCAGCGGCACCGGGATGGAGCGGGACTACGACGGCGACAGCCGCATCTTTCAGGCCGATCTGCGCGACGCGCAGGAGATCGGCACACGCGCGGGCGAACGCGCGCTGGCGCGGCTCGACGCCCGCAAGCCCCCCACCGGCAGCTACCCGGTGCTGTTCGACGAACGCATCGCCGCCTCGCTGATCGGGCACCTCTTGGGGGCGATCAACGGTCAGGCGATTGCGCGCGGCGCGTCCTTCCTGCGCGATGCCAAGGGCGAACAGGTGCTGCCCGAAGCCCTGTCCCTGATCGAAGACCCGACCCGCATCCGCGCCACCGGCTCGCGCCCCTTTGACGCCGAAGGGCTGCCGACCCAGCGGCGGGCCATCGTCGACAAGGGCATCCTGCAAGGTTGGACGCTCGACCTTGCCACGGCCCGCAAGCTGGAGCTTACCCCCACCGGCAACGCCGCGCGCGGTCCCGGCTCCGGCCCGCAGCCCTCGAACTGGAACATCGCGCTGACCCAAGGGGAGGCCAGCCGCGACGATCTGATTGCCGAGATGGGGACCGGGCTATTGGTGACTTCGATGATCGGCAGCACGATCAACCCCAACACAGGCGACTATTCGCGCGGCGCCTCGGGCCTCTGGGTTGAGAATGGTGAGATCACCCATGCGATCAACGAATGCACCATCGCGGGCAACCTGCGCGACATGCTGCGGGCGATGATCCCCGCCAATGACGCCCGCATGCATCTCAGCCGCGTTGTGCCCTCGCTGCTGGTGCCGGGAATGACCCTTGCCGGTGCCTGAGGACGATCTCACCCTCTTGATTGACGCCGCCCGCAAGGCGGGTGCCGTGGCGCGCGGCTTTGCCGGGGCCACAGCGAAACGTTGGGACAAGCCCGATAACGCAGGCCCGGTGACCGAGGCCGATCTGGCGGTGAACGATCTGCTGCTGTCGGAGTTGCGCAGGGCGCGGCCCGACTATGGCTGGCTGTCTGAGGAGACGGAGGACAATACCGACCGGCTGGGGCATGAGCGGGTTTTCATCATCGATCCGATCGACGGCACCCGCAGCTTTGTCGAGGGGTCCGACACTTGGGCCCATTCGCTGGCGGTGGCCGAGGGCGGCGAGGTGACGGCGGCGGTGGTCTATCTGCCGATGCGCGACATGCTCTATGCCGCGCACCGGGGCGGTGGGGCCACGTTGAACGGCGCGCCGATCCGCACCTCCGAGGTAGGCAGGCTGGCCGAGGCGACCGTGCTTGCCGCGCGGCCCGCGCTGGTGGCCGAGCGTTGGCACGGCGGCGCGGCACCGGTGTTCAAACGCAGCTACCGTCCTTCGCTGGCCTACCGTATGGCGCTGGTGGCCGATGCCTCTTTCGACGCGATGATCACCCTGCGCCGCACGTGGGAATGGGACATCGCCGCCGGCACGTTGATCGTGGCCGAAGCGGGCGGCAGTTGCACCACCGCTACGGGCGCACCGCTCAGGTTCAACAACCCCGACCCGCGCGTAGATGGCATTGTCGCCGGCGGCCCAACGGTGCAGCGCGCGCTGATCGACGCCCTTGCGTGACCGGCCCCATCTGCTAGGCACTATGCGCAGCACCGCAGCTTTGACAGATCAAAGGACAGCTCCATGACCCAACGCCTGCACCTTGTTTTCGGTGGCGAACTTGTCGATCCGACCAAGAACGCGTTCAAGAATGTCGACGACATCCACATCGTCGGGATCTTCCCCAATTATGCCAGCGCCTATGACGCATGGAAATCCGAAGCGCATCGTACCGTCGATAACGCGCATATGCGCTATTACATCGCCCATCTGCACCGCCTGCGCGACGAAGAGACCTCGGCCTCGCCCACCGAAGAGCTGGAATAAACCACCATGGCGGCGCGGTCGCTGGGGCTTGCAGCCTATCGCGCCCTCGTGCGCCGGGGCGGGGCCGAAGACGCGCCGCCCTACGCCCCCCGCCCCGAGGGGGAACTGGTCTGGATGCATGCCGCCGAAGCGGGCAACGTGCTGGCCGTGCTCGACCTCGCCAAACGGTTCATGGCGATGCGCGACCGGGTCGCGGTGCTGGTCACTCTGTCGGAGAGCGCGGCGGCCCAAGAGCTGCCCACGCCCGAGACGCGCGATCTGTTCATCCTCCCCGCCCCCAGCGAACACCCCGACAATGTGGCGCGGTTCCTTGACCATTGGCGGCCCGATTTCTGCCTGTGGACATGGGGCGGGCTGAGGCCCAACCTCGTGTTGGAGACCGCAGGGCGCGGTTGCCCCATGATGATGATCGACGCCGACAGCGCCGGTTTCGATGGCCGCCGCGACCGCTGGCTGCCCGATGTGACGCGGCAGTTGCTGGCGGCTTTCGATCAGGTGCTGGCCCGTTCCCCCGCCGTGCTGCGCCGTCTCGTGCAACTGGGCCTGCCGCGCAATAAGGGGCAGGTGACCTCGCCGCTGTTGGCAGGCGGTCAGGCGCTGCGCTGCGCGGAATCGGATTTGGCGGATATGTCGGCCTGCCTTGTCGGGCGTCCGGTTTGGTATGCGACGCAGGTTTTGACCGAAGAGATACCCGTCATTCTCACTGCCCATCGCCAAGCGCTGCGCCTCTCGCATCGGCTGCTGCTTATCCTGCACACCCATGATTACCCGACCGCCGATATCGCCCATGAGCGCGCCCGCGCGCGGGGGTTCACCACGATGCGGTGGGGCGATGACCCCTACCCCGACGAGACGACGCAGGTCATGGTGGCGGACGATCCGGGCGATCGGGGGCTGTTCTTTCGGGTGGCGCCGGTGTCTTTCCTCGGGTCTTCGCTGGTCTCGGGCCACGGCGGCTGCGACCCCTTCGAGGCGGCGGCGCTTGGCTCGGCGGTGCTCTACGGCCCCAAGGTGCGCAACTTCCTGCCCTCTTACGGGCGGCTCGCCACGGCAGGCGCGGCGCGGATCGTCAATGACGCGGGCGCGCTTGGCAATGCGGTGTCGCGTTTGATCGCGCCGGATCAGGCCGCCACCATGGCCCATGCGGGCTGGGACGTGATCAGCGAAGGGGCCGAACTGGCCGATAGGGTGATTGAGATGGTGCAAGACCGGCTCGACGAAGAAATGGGAGCATCCGATGCGCGCGCCTGATTTCTGGCATCTGCCCCGCCCCGACTGGCGCGCACGGCTGTTGCAACCGCTGGGCGCGCTCTATGCCACGGCCACCGCGCGGCGGCTGGCGGGCGGCACGCCGCTGCGGTTGGGGGTGCCGGTGATCTGCGTCGGCAATATCAACGCAGGCGGCACCGGCAAGACGCCCACGGTGATGGCTGTGCTGCAATATCTGCTGGAGCGCGGCCATCGCCCGCATGTCGTCTCTCGCGGCTATGGTGGCACGCTAGAGGGGCCGGTGCGGGTCGACCCCCTGCAGCACAGCGCCGAGGAGGTCGGGGACGAGCCACTGCTGCTCGCCGCCTTTGCGGATGTCTGGGTCGCCCGGGATCGCGCAGCGGGCGCGCAGGCCGCCGAAGCGGCGGGGGCCACGGTGGTGGTGCTGGATGACGGTTTTCAGAACCCCGCGTTGGTACAGGATCTGAGCATCGTCGTGGTGGATGCGGTCAAAGGGTTCGGCAACGGCCTCTGCCTGCCTGCTGGCCCGTTGCGGGAGCCTGTCGCGGCGGGGCTGGCGCGGGCCGATCTCTTGCTCTCTATCGGGGATGAGGCGGCGCAGGCGCGCTTTGCGAAACGGCTGCTTAAGACGGACCTGCCCCATGCGCGCGCCGAACTCGCGCCGTTGCAAACCGGGATGGATTGGTCGGATTCCCAAGTCCTCGCCTTTGCGGGCATCGGCCATCCTGAGAAGTTTTTCGCGACGCTGCGCGGGCTGGGGGCAACGATCCTTCATGCCGAGGCGCTGGAGGATCACCAGCCGCTGACATCGCGGCTGATGTTGCGGCTGGAGGCCGAGGCCGCGATGCGCGGCGCACAGCTTGTCACAACCGAGAAAGACGCGGTGCGCCTGCCGATTGAGTTCCGCGCCAAGGTGCTGACCCTGCCGGTGCGCCTGTCCCTGCCCGAAGGCAACGCGCTGCATGCAGCGCTGGACAGGCTGCCACCGCCTTAGGCCTTGTTGTCTTCGCCCAGTTTCGGCGCAGGCCGGTGCAGCGAAAGCTCGGCCCCCGAAAAGGTAAAGGGTGACCGCAGCCCCGGCACACCGTCCAGTTCAATCTGCATGCCCCGCGCCACGACCTGCGGATCGGCCATGACATCGGCCATGTCGTTGATCGGCCCGGCAGGCACGCCATGCGCCTCGCAGGCGGCAAGCAGATCATCACGGCTGCGCAGACGGGTGGCCCCGGTCAGGCGGCGGATCATCTCGGGCCGGTTGGCGACCCGGTCGGCGTTCTTGAGGTACTCCGGCGCGGTGGCCATGTCATCCAGCCCCAGCAACTGACACAGGCGTTGGTACTGCCCGTCATTGCCCGTGGCGATGATGAGATGGCCGTCGGAACACTCAAACACCTCATAGGGCGTCAGGTTGGGGTGGGCGTTGCCCATCCGCGTCGGTGCCTTGCCGGTGGTGAGATAGTTCATCGCCTGATTGCCGGTGATCGCCACGGCGCAGTCGAGCAGGGCCATATCGATATGCTGCCCGACGCCGGTTTGGTGGCGCTGGTGAACGGCGGCCAGAATCGCGGTGCTGGCATAGACCCCGGTAAAGATATCGGTGATCGCCATGCCGGATTTCTGCGGCTGGCCGTCCCGCTCTCCGGTGATCGACATCAGGCCGGACATGCCTTGGATGATGAAATCATAACCCGCGCGATGGGCATAAGGCCCGGTGTGGCCGAACCCCGTGATCGAACAATAGATCAGCTTCGGAAACTGGGCAGACAGGCTGGCATAGTCCAACCCGTATTTCGCCAATCCCCCGGTCTTGAAATTCTCGATCAGGATATCCGCATCGGCCAAAAGCTCTTTGACCTGCGCCTGACCTTCCTCAGTGCGGAAATCCACGGTGACCGAGGCTTTGCCCCGGTTGGTCGAGTGGAAATAGGAAGCGGTGACATCCTCGTCCCGGGTGACGAAGGGTGGCCCCCATTGGCGGGTGTCATCCCCCGCCGGGCTTTCCACTTTGATCACCTCGCATCCGAGGTCCGACAGTGTCTGACCGGCCCAAGGGCCAGCCAGAACACGCGCCAATTCGACGACTTTCAGTCCTGCGAGCGGTGCGGTCATTAGCCAGCCAGCGCTTCGTCGAGGATTTCCTTCATGTCGGCATAGGACATGTTGGAGTGTTTCTTGCCGTCGATGACAAAGCTCGGCGTGCTTGAGATGTCATCCTCTTTGGCGTTTGCGGTGTACCATGCCACCAGCGCCTCGGCCATTTCACCGTCTTTCAGGCATTCATCCAGCGTCTCGTTGTCGAGCCCGGCCAGACGGCCAATCTTGCGCAGCTCATCGACGATGGCGGCAGGTTCGCCAGCGCGGGTCCATTCGCTTTGCGATTTGTAGATCAGGTCAGCGATGCCAAAGAACTTCTCCTGCCCGCCGCAGCGCGCCACCATGGAGGCCCAGAGACCGTAGCGATCGAAATAGACTTCGCGGTAGATGAACTTGACCTTGCCGCTGTCGATGTAATCGGCCTTCAGCTTTTTGAAGGTCTCGTTGTGGAAGGTCGCGCAATGCGGGCAGGTGAAAGAGGCGTATTCGACAACCGTCACCGGCGCGTTCTCATCGCCCAAGACCATCTCGGTGATGCCGGAGGTGTCGACTTCGCCCTCGGTGGTTTGCGCGTTCGCGGCGCCGACGAAGGGGGTCAGCGCAGTGCTGCCCAGGGGGGCCGAGCCAAAGCTGCTGGCAGCGAACCAGCCACCGACGCCGAGGGTGGCAAGACCGCCAAGGATTACGTTTCTGCGATTCATAGGATGTTCCTTCCGTTTGACCAGCTATCAGATCGTCAGCTTTGGTTCTTGTTCAATATGTTCTCGCCCAGACGTGCAAGGGCCTCGCGCAGCCCCTCATCGGCCACCGGCTTGGCGGCCTCGGCTGCTTTTTGTTGCAACGCGGGGTCGGGGCGGGGCTTCTCGCCCTTGGGCTTGTGATCGAAAGCGACGCGCCCTTCGGCAAAGCCTGTCGCCGCTGTCTGGGTGATCCGCACCCGCGCGATGGCGTTGTAGCCGTAGACCGCGTTGACCCGCGCGCGCAGTTGCTCTTTCTGCATTTCCAGCATGGGCGCATTGGCCCCGGTGGTCAGCAGGGTCAGGGTGGCACCGATGCCCTCCTTGCGGCCATAGCTCACCTCGACCGGGCGCGAGATGGCGGCGGTTGCCTCGCCCGCGATCTCGGCCCAATGGGTCAGCAAGCGCGATTGCGCAAAGCCACGGGTCTCGCTCGCCTTGCGGATCTGTTGCGACAGCAGGCTGTTGGTGCGTTTGAACCCTTTTGTAGTCGTACGACGTGGCGGCATGGCTTTGTTTCCCGAATGTGCTGACATACATAACCATTTGCCCCAGCGTCACCAGCCCCTGCTCCGTCGAAAGGCCTAAACATTGCGTGAGAAAACCCGCGTCAGCGAGCTGCCGCCGATCCTGCTAGAGTGGTACGACACCCACGCCCGCGCCCTGCCATGGCGGGTGCCGCCGCAGGACCGGATCGCCGGGGTCATGCCCGACCCCTACCGTATCTGGCTGAGCGAGGTCATGTTGCAGCAGACCACCGTGGCCACGGTAAAGGATTACTTCGCGCGGTTCACCGCCCGCTGGCCGGATGTCGCCGCCCTCGCCGCTGCCGAGGATGCCGATGTGATGGCCGAATGGGCCGGGCTTGGCTATTACGCGCGCGCCCGCAACCTGCTGAAATGCGCGCGGGTGGTGGTGGATGAGCATGGCGGCAATTTCCCTGCGGATCACGACGCGCTGCTGAAACTGCCGGGGATCGGGCCCTATACGGCGGCGGCGATTGCCTCCATCGCCTTCGATCTGCCCCATGCGGTGCTCGACGGCAATGTGGAGCGGGTGATGGCGCGGGTCTATGACATCCACACGCCCCTGCCCGCCGCCAAGCCCGAGCTGATGGCCCGCGCCGCCGCCCTGACCCCGGCGGCTCGCCCCGGCGACTATGCCCAAGCGGTGATGGATCTCGGCGCCACGATCTGCACCCCGAAATCCCCCGCCTGTGGCATTTGCCCTTGGCGCGATCCCTGCGCCGCGCGGGCGCAAGGCACGGCAGCGCTCTTGCCCAAGAAGACGCCGAAGAAACCGAAACCCATCCGTCACGGCACGGTCTATCTGGCAGAGCGCGAGGATGGCGCTTGGCTGCTAGAGACGCGGCCCGAGAAGGGGCTGCTTGGCGGTATGCTCGGCTGGCCCGGCTCCGACTGGGTCGACACATCCGAGCCGCGCCCGGAAGGCACACCGCCCTTGGCCGCCGATTGGCGCGCCCTGCCGGGTGAGGTGCGCCACACCTTCACCCATTTCCATCTGATGCTGACGGTACAGCACGCGCGGGTCGGCCATGACAGCCGCCCCGAAAACGGTGAATTCATCGGCCAGAACCAGTTCCGCCCAAGCGATCTGCCCACCGTCATGCGCAAAGCCTTCGACCTCGCGCGCTAGCGCCGCGTCAGGCTTTGAGCCTCGGGCAAACTGCGGTATATCTGGCGCGCAACTATGAGGAGCCCCATGGCCAACCGCATCATCGCCGCCCAAGACCTCGCCCGCCTGTCGCGCGCCCTGCCTTTCTGGATGTCCCTGCTGCTGATTCCGCTGGCGTGGCTCTGTGCGGCGCAGGGCGGCTGGACCATCGCACTGCTGCCGCTGGTGACATGGTATCTGTTTTCGATGCTCGACGCGGTGCTGGGGCTGAACCTCGACAACGCCGATCTGGAGGCGACGGAGGATGATCTTTATTGGTACCGCCTCGTCACCCTGCTCTGGACCCCGCTGCAGTTCCTCACCGTCTTTGGCCTGATCTACTACGCCACACGCGCCGGGCATCTGGGCACGGCAGAGCGGATCTTTCTATTCTTCGGCGTGGGCGTTATCACCGGCACCATCGGCATCAACTACAGCCATGAGCTGATGCACCAGCGGAACAAGATCGAACGGCGGCTGGCGGATATCCTGCTGGCCATGGTGCTTTATTCGCATTTTCGGTCAGAGCATCTGCTGGTCCATCACCGCCATGTCGGCACCCCGCGCGACACGGTGACGGCGCGCTACAACGAAGGGTTTCATCGCTTCTACCCCCGCGCGCTGCGCGAGTCGCTGACATCGGCCTTTCAAGCGGAAAAGAACATGCTGGCCCGCAAGGGGCTGCCTTGGACCGATCCGGGCAATCCTTTCTTCAAATACTGGGCGCTGCAAGCCACCTTTTTGCTGCTGGCGCTGATCTTGGGCGGTTGGAGCGGGCTGGGCCTGTTCCTTGTCCAAGCCGGGGTGGCGATCTGGCAATTGGAACTGGTCAATTACATCGAACACTACGGGCTGACGCGTAAACATCTGGGCGGCGGGAAATATGAACATGTCCAACCGCGCCATTCGTGGAACGCGGCGCATAAGGCCAGCAACTGGCTGCTGATCAACTTGCAACGCCATTCCGATCACCATTACAAACCCGACCGGCGTTTTCCGGTCTTGCAGACCTATGGCACAGGCGACGCGCCGCAGCTTCCTTACGGCTATCCGGTGATGACAATGGCCGCGATGGTGCCGCCGCTGTGGCGGCGCATCATGAACCCGCGCGTCCGCAAATGGCGCGAGATGTATTACCCCGAGATCACCGACTGGAAAGCCTACAACAAGGCCAGCAACCCCCTGCCCCGTCTCTGATCACGGCAACGCAAAGTTAAACTTTGCCTGTCAGATATGCTGCGATTGTTACCAGTGGAGTGGTACTGATGCAGCACCAACAAACACCCGCGCGGGCGGCCTATGATGGCACCTGCCTGATCGTCGAAGACAGTGAGTTTGACCGAGAAAGGCTGCGCCGCGTTCTGGCCCGCGCCTATGGCGGGATGCAGGTCGAATTCGCCCCCAGCATCGAAGCGGCACGCCGGGCGCTCAGCGCCGGGGACAAGGCGTTGATCCTGCTCGACAACAACTTGCCCGATGGGCTGGGCGCGAATTTCGCGCTGGAACTGGCCTGTGATCATCGCCACGCCCAAACCCCCGTCATCATGCTCAGCGATTGGCCCTCTCCGGTCATGTGGGAGAAAGCCGCCTCTGCCGGGGTGCTCTATGTGGTGAATAAATGCGATTTCGATGCCAGCTACCTTGCGGCCGCGCTGCGCGAGCTTCAGGGTCGCAATCGGCACATGCATTAGCCCGCATCACTATACCTAGCATCAAAAAAACCCCGCCATTGGGCGGGGTCAAGGTAGGCACCCGTGTGCATGCCCCTCACGCAGAGGGGCCACGGGTGCCGGCGGTGTTCGATTATCCGGGGTGGATCAGTTCGCCATTTCGGCTCTGATCTGCTGACGCAGAATGTCGATGGGGACATTCTTGCCGTCTTTCTTGTAGCACCAATAGGTCCAGCCGTTGCAGCTGGGGGCTTTCTCATAGGCGGCGCCCACCTGATGGATCGACCC
Source organism: Sulfitobacter sp. 1A15106 (assembly GCF_043556995.1). Taxonomy (NCBI): domain Bacteria; kingdom Pseudomonadati; phylum Pseudomonadota; class Alphaproteobacteria; order Rhodobacterales; family Roseobacteraceae; genus Sulfitobacter; species Sulfitobacter sp. 1A15106. The sequence goes on from NZ_JBIFFM010000003.1 coordinate 111,039, forward strand.
TTTGACATCGCTGCCGATCAGGGTGCCATCGGCGCGGACCTTGGCCTTGTGGCGACCATTCATGGAATAGAGGTTCTCGCCCGGGCGCAGCATGCCGCGCTCGACCAACTGGCCGAAGGGCACCCGCGGCTCGGCGCGTTTGGAGGTGGTGGTTTGCAGCGCTTCGTTGTCGAATTTGCGCACCATCGAGATCCGCTTTTCGGCAACCTTGCGATAGGCTTCCTCACGCTCGATGCCGATGAAATCACGGCCCAACATCTTGGCGACAGCGCCGGTGGTGCCGGTGCCAAAGAACGGATCAAGAATCACATCGCCCGGGTTGGTCGAGCCGACAAGGATGCGGTGCAGCAGGCTTTCGGGCTTCTGCGTCGGATGCGCTTTCTCGCCCGCCTCATCCTTCAGACGCTCATGGCCGGTGCAGATCGGCAGCACCCAATCGCTGCGCATCTGAATGCCTTCGTTCAGCGCCTTCAGCGCCTCATAGTTGAAGGTGTATTTGCTGTTCTCGCTCTTCCCGGCCCAGATCATCGTCTCATGGGCATTGGTAAAGCGCTTGCCACGGAAGTTCGGCATCGGGTTCGACTTGCGCCAGACCACATCGTTGAGGATCCAGAACCCCTGATCCTGAAGCGCGGCACCGACGCGGAAGATGTTGTGGTAGCTGCCGATCACCCAGATTGCGCCATCGGGCTTGAGCAAACGCCGCGCGGCTTTGAGCCATGCGCGGGTGAATTCGTCATAGGCTTTGAAGCTGGCGAATTGGTCCCATTCGTCATCAACTGCATCGACCTTGGAGTTGTCGGGGCGATGCAAATCACCTCGCAACTGCAAGTTGTAGGGCGGATCCGCGAAGATCAGATCCACCGATTCTGCTGGGAGGGCGTTCATTGCCTCAATGCAATCGCCCGCAACAATAGTGTTCAAGGGAAGCGCCGCGGCGCCCTTTGTCATCGTTTTCATATCTCTGCCTCATTACCCGGCGCTTAAGCGCTCATTGGTTGTGGATAAAATGAGCCATCAGAGAATCGTGGTCAATTTCTTTTTTGAATCAATCGGTTAACAAATTGGCTTGATACAAGATATTGTGTACCGGTTTGAACAAACGTCTATGGTGTGGGGTGACACCAAGATCCTGCAGGGCGGCAATGTGGCTTTTCGAGCCATAGCCCATATTGGTTTCCCAACCGTAACCCGGATGCTGTTGCGCCAAATCCACCATGAGGTTATCGCGCACGGTTTTCGCAACAATAGAAGCCGCCGAGATCGACAGACAGCGCGCATCGCCCTTCACCACAGGTTGCGCGGGCAGCGCCAAATCACGCGGAAGCATATTGCCGTCGATCAACGCATAGTCCGCCTTGCAGGCCAAACCGGCCAAGGCGCGGGTCATGGCCAGATGGCTGGCACGCAAGATGTTGTGTTCTTCGATCTCTTCGACCGTGGCATGGGCCACGCAAACAACGGCGACCGACATGATCTCTTCATAAAGCTTTTCGCGGGCGCGGGCGGTGAGCTTCTTGGAATCGTTCAGCCCCTCGGGGATCTGCCCTTCGGTAAAGACCACCGCGGCAGCTGTGACCGGCCCGGCCAGCGGGCCACGGCCCACTTCGTCCACACCGGCGATGGTGCGAAAGCCGCGGGTCATCGCCCCGCGTTCGAGTTCATAGTCAGGTATCATGGGGCTGGTGAAACCGCATGCGCCCCTAAGGTGCAACAAAAAAGAGAAAGGGGAGGCGCCCGAACACCCCCCCTTTCAAAACCCGAGCGACAGGGACGTGCCGCTCGGTCAAGGCACGCCGGGGTTACCGACGCGCCAAGCTGTAACCCGAGTCGCGCAGACAGCGGGCGTCATAGCCGTAGCGCGCGCCCTCGGCGGTACTAACGCGTTTGGCGCAGTAGCGGGGCAGGCGATCGGCATAGGAGTAATTCTTTTCAAGGCAGGGCTCGCCAAACATCATGACTTTGCCCTCATCGCCCGTGTAGCTGCGGAAGCACTGCTGCGGCAGCAGCTTGCGGTCCACGCGCTCAGGCAGGGGGCGCACTTCGCGCTCGGGGTAGGTGGCGCGGTCGCGCTCAGGGCGGGTCCAGTCGCTGCGACGCGGTGCGGGGCGCGGGTCAACATAGGGGCGCTGATGGGGCCGCTTGGAAACCGTCGGGTAATACCGGGGCGCCTCATAGACCGGCGCGGCGCGGCGGCGGGTCACGGTCTCACGCTCTTTACGCTCTTTGTTGTTGTCGTAGATCATTTTGCCCACGATCGCGACACCCGCAATCGCGGCGAGCGTGCGCAGCACCTCTTTTTCATCGGCAGCAGCCGGGCGGGCGCCAAAGGCAGTGATGGCAACCGACAGGGCGGCGATGGTAGCAATGAACTTACGGTACATGGGTCTGGTCCCTTCTCGTTATCGGCGCGTTTCGCTGCGCCCTTGATCCTCTGCGGCCATAACTCGGGGGCCGCGTATCGGTTCGTATGTCTGTTGGTGCCACCAAATTGGGATGAGGGCCAAAGACAGGCAATAACAGGGGGTCGTTATCCAATAACAAGACGCTCAAAACGCCTTGGTTATTGAATATCAACGGGCGAAAGCGCATTAAAAACATATGAAAAACGCATGTCTCTCCTTGCTGACCGCGCTGGCGGTCATTCTGGCCCTGCCCGCCGCGGCAACGGCTGGATGCTTTGCCGATTACAAGGCCAAGCAAGACAATCCGCTGCGCCTTCACTATGGGGTGGCACAGATCTCCGGGGCCTGTGAGCCAGCCTCCGCCGAAACCGAACTCACGCCGCGTCTTGCAGCGGAGGGCTGGACATTGTTGAATGTGCTGTCTGTTTTCGGTGACGAAGGCTTGGATCAAAGGAAAGACAGTGCAGGAACATTCTACCTCCGCTTCTGACATGCGCAGATTTGGCGGGCGTTTCGTGATCGGTGGCATCGCCGCCGTGGTCGCCGTGCTTTTGGTCGTGGCGCTTGTGCTGCTCTGGGCGCTGCCGGATGCGAACGTCTTTAACGCCCGGGTCGAGCGGATCTTTATCGAGAACGACGATCTGACCACCCAGGCCGAGATCAAGCTGCTGGAAATCCTCGCCCAGTCCGGCACCGCCTTTTCCGAGACTTTGGCCAGCTACCGCATCGTGATCGTCGTGCTTTTGGTTTTTGCCAGCGCCATGCTGGTCGCGGCGATGGTGTTTTTGTTCATGCTGATCGGCTTCAACCGCCGCATGGCGCAGATTGAGCGGACGGGCATTCAAGTGAACTCTCTGCTGATCAGCCGGGAAGAGAATACCGTCTATCTCAACAACCTCGGCTTCAAACTGACCGCCGCCGCGATGGAGACGATGTCGGTCCTTGCCGAGGCGCGGATGGATGACGACGTGCTGTCGGGCTCTGAGATTGAAGGCATGATCTCGGGCCGCAGCCCTGCCGACTGTGATGAGGCCGCAGGCGCCACGCGGATCAAACGCCTGCGCGACACGCTTGGCAACCAGCTGGTGTCGGAACTGCTGGTCAAGAACATCGCCCGGCGCGGCTATATGCTGGCGATCAACAAGGACGTGATCAAGGTTCTTTAACCCCGGCAAAGCACCGCCCTGCCCCGCCCTCACGCGGCTGGCCCTAGCCAATGCCCCGCAGGCACGTTAAATGGCGTCAAATTAAATTGGACAGACTGGAGTAATCAAATGGGTTATCGCGTCGCCGTCGTCGGTGCCACAGGCAATGTGGGCCGTGAAATGTTGAACATCCTTGCGGAGCGTCAGTTCCCCGTGGACGAGATCGTGGCCCTTGCCAGCCGCCGTTCGCTCGGGACCGAGATCACCTTCGGGGACAAGACCCTCAAGACCAAAGACCTCGACACTTTCGATTTCACCGGCTGGGACATGGCGCTCTTTGCCGTGGGCTCCGAGGCCACCAAGAAATACGCCCCTGCCGCTGCCAAAGCGGGCTGCGTGGTGATCGATAACTCGTCGCTCTACCGCTACGACAACGAAGTGCCGCTGATCGTGCCTGAGGTGAACCCCGAAGACGTGCACGGTTATTCCAAAAAGAACATCATCGCCAACCCCAACTGCTCCACCGCGCAGATGGTCGTGGCGCTGAAGCCGCTGCATGACCGCGCCAAGATCAAGCGCGTCGTGGTCAGCACTTACCAGTCGGTTTCCGGCTCGGGCAAAGAGGCCATCGACGAGCTTTGGGACCAGACCAAATCGGTCTACAACCCGACCGACAATTACGAGGCCAAGGTCTATCCCAAGCAGATCGCCTTTAACGTGATTCCGCATATCGACGTCTTCCTCGAAGACGGGTCGACCAAGGAAGAATGGAAAATGGTCGCCGAGACCAAGAAGATCGTCGATCCGTCGATCAAGGTCACCGCGACCTGCGTGCGCGTGCCGGTTTTCGTGGGCCATGCGGAATCGATCAACATCGAGTTCGAAGACCACCTTGATGAGGCCGAAGCCCGCGACATCCTGCGCGAAGCGCCGGGCATCATGGTGATCGACAAGCGCGAAGACGGTGGCTACGTCACGCCCGTCGAATGCGTGGGTGATTTCGCCACCTTCATCAGCCGCATCCGTCAGGACAGCACCATCGACAACGGCATCAACCTGTGGTGCGTCAGCGACAACCTGCGCAAGGGTGCCGCCCTGAACGCCGTACAGATCGCCGAACTGCTGGGCCGCGAAGTGCTGAAAAAGGGCTGAGGTTCAGCCACAGTCTAGGAATAAGAAAGGGGGCCAAGCGGCCCCCTTTTTCGTTCTACGATTTATCGACGGTCAGACCGGCTCAAACGCGCGCAATTCGGGCAGGTAATGCTCCAACCCGCCCTCGCCGATGTCGGTCCAAAGACCGTGCAACGACAACTCGTCCTTATCGACCGCCTCTTTCAGCCATGGGAAGGTCATCAGGTTTTCCAGCGAGGTGACAACGGCGAGCTTTTCAAGCTGACGCTCCTGCTCGCGCTTGTCCTTGATGCTGGACACGGAATCGAAGGTCGGGCGCAGGATGTCCATCCAGCGGCCCACGAAACTGTCTTTCTTCTCAAGCTCCGGCGCCTCGCCCCGGCACATGGCGGCACAGCCCGCCACACCGCCGCAGCTGGAATGGCCCAACACGATCACATGCGCGACCTTCAGCGCCGTCACCGCATATTCGATCGCCGCCGAGGTGCCGTGCTGGTTGCCGTCGGGCTGGTAAGGCGGCACGAGGTTGGCGATGTTGCGGTGAATAAAGAACTCGCCCTGATCGGCCCCGAAGATCGAGGTCACATGCACCCGGCTGTCGCAGCAGGAAATTACCATGGCCCGTGGATGCTGCCCTTCGGAAGCAAGGCGGCGATACCACGACTGGTTTTCGGCATAGCCGGTCGCCTTCCACCCCTGATAGCGTTGCAACAGATACGACGGCAGAGCCTTGGCCTTGTCCATGTGTAAACGTCCCCTAATGCGTGATGCGGTTTTAGCGCAGATAGCGCAAATGCCATACGAATTCGAGAGAAAAGGCACAATCATCGCAACCCTTTGCACACCTTCATGCGCCATATTGCCCCTAGGCCGTGGGGGCGATCGAAGGATGACTGGAATGCAACTTATGCAAATTCGCCCGACCGAACAGGTCTGCGTCGATCAAGAGCGGCTGGCGCTGCTCTACACACAACTGGGTGAGGTGGGGGCCGAAGATGTCCTCTGCCGCGCGATGGAGGAATTGGCCCTGCGCCTGTCCCATTGCAAGAGGCTCCATGAGGGCCAAGACCGCGCCGGGCTGCGCAAAAGCGTGCACCGCCTGATCGCCATCGCCGATCAAATCGGCATGGCGCTCGTCGCCCGGGTGGCGGCGGATGTGATGGTCTGTATCGACGCCGGGGATGACATCGCCACGGCGGCCACGCTGTCGCGGCTGATCCGCAGCGGCGAACGGTCGCTGACCGCTATATGGGACCTGCCAGAGATCACGATCTGATCGCTTGCGGGTGGCGATGGAAAAGGTAGGCTGCGCGCAAATCCAGATTTGCAAAGGTTTGTCATGTCCGCCGAATTCGCCGCCCCCTCCGCCAATGCCCTGCCGCTTCACGTCTTGAGCGAGACCGCGCTTGAAGGCTGGCTTGCCGATCAGCCCGGCGCGGTGCAGGCATGGGTGAAGGCCAGCGGCTTTGCGGGCGGCCTTGGTCAGGCGCTTGTCGTGCCGGGTGCCGAGGGCGCGCCGGTGATGGCACTGGCGGGCTACGGGTCCGAAGCCGCCCGCCGCCGGGGCCGCTTTCACCTTGCCGCCGCTGCGGCCAAGCTTCCTGCCGGGGATTACCGAATCGAAAGCGGCCTGCCCGAGGATCAGGCGGCGACAGAGGCGCTTGGCTGGCTGCTGGCGGGCTACCGATTTGACCGCTACCGCGAGCAGTCCCCGATGCCCGCCCGCCTCGTCGCGCCCGAGGGGGTCGACGCCGAACAGATCACCGCGCTGGCCACGGGTGAGATGCTGACCCGCGATCTGATCAACACACCCGCTTCAGACATGGGGCCGCCCGACCTTGAAGCCGCCGCGCGCAAACTGGCCGAGCGGCATGGCGCGCAGATCGAGGTGACAACCGGCGATGCCCTGCTGGAAAACAACCTGCCGATGATCCACACCGTGGGCCGCGCCGCCGACCGCGCGCCGCGGCTGATCGACATGACATGGGGCAACGCGGGGCCAAAGCTGACGTTGGTGGGGAAAGGCGTCTGTTTCGACACCGGCGGGCTGAACCTGAAGCCCGGCGCCTCGATGGCACTGATGAAAAAGGACATGGGCGGGGCCGCCGCCGTGCTGGGGCTGGCGCATATGATCATGGCCACCGGCATGAAGGTGCAGCTTCGCGTGCTGATCCCGGCGGTTGAGAACTCCGTCTCGGGCAATGCCTTCCGCCCCGGCGACATCCTGACCTCGCGCAAGGGGCTGACGGTTGAGATCAACAACACCGATGCCGAAGGGCGTCTGGTGCTGGCCGATGCGCTGGCGCTGGCGGATGAGGACAAGCCCGATCAGATCATCTCGATGGCGACGCTCACCGGGGCCGCGCGGGTGGCCGTGGGGCCGGACCTTGCGCCCTATTACAGTGACGACGCCGCCTTCGTCTCGGCCTTGGAAAGCGCCGCTGCCGGGTCAGCCGATCCGGTCTGGCGGATGCCATTCCACGACGCCTACGAGGCGCTGATCGAGCCCGGCATCGCCGACCTCGACAACGCGCCCAAGGGCGGCTTTGCCGGGTCGATCACCGCCGCGCTCTTCCTGCGCCGCTTTGTGACCGACAGCAAATACGCGCATTTCGACATCTACGGCTGGCAACCTGCCGACGCCCCCGCCCGCCCAAAAGGCGGCACCGGCCAAGGCACCCGCGCGATCTATGCCGCCCTGCCCGCCTTGCTGAAACCATGAGCGATCCGCGTCTCACCCCGGACCCGGCACTGGCGACCCAGAACCGCCCCGCGCAGGTGGCGGTGCCGGTGGCCGACCTCTGCCGCCGCCCTGACGGGCCACGCGACCGGCAGTTGTTGTTCGGCGAGCAGGTGACCGTGCTGCATGAGGCGTCGGGCTGGGCCTATGTGAAGGCCGAGAAAGATGGCTATTGCGGGCATGTTCTGCAAAGCACCCTCGGCACCCCGTGCAAGGCCACGCATCGCGTCTGCGTGCCTGCCACCCATGCCTATCGCGACGCCGATCTGAAATCGCCGGACCTGCTGAGCCTCAGCTACGCTGCGCGCGTCACAGTCACGGCAGAGACCAAGGATTTCGCCGAAACCCCGCAGGGGCACATTCCGCTGGGCCATCTTGCACCCGTCGAGAGCCGAGAGGCCGACCCGGCGCAGATCGCGGCGCTGTTCATTGGCACGCCCTATCTCTGGGGCGGCAACAGCCGTTGGGGGATCGATTGTTCGGGCCTTGTTCAAGCGGCGCTGCTGGCCTGCGGCATCCCCTGCCCCGGTGACAGCGACCAGCAGGAAAAGACCGTGGGCGCCCCCGTCAGCGACGCCTATCAGCGCAATGATCTGTTGTTCTGGAAAGGCCATGTCGCGCTGGTGGTGGACGGCGAGACGATGATCCACGCCAATGCCCACGCCATGGCCGTGAGCTATGAAAACATCGCCGAGGCCATCGCCCGGATCGAAGCGGGCGGTGACGGGCCGGTCACCGCACATCGCCGCCCCGGCGTTTAATCCACCGCGCGGATCAGCTTGCGCTCCAACACGCGCAGCACGGCCTTCAGATCATGGCCCCGGCGCAGCACCTGCCCGCCGGTGCCGACCACTGCATACATCCCCTGCCGATTGCGCAGCTTGGGCCGTTTTTCGATCCGGTAAAGCGGTATCTCAGCCGTGCGCCGAAAGACCGAAAAGACGGCCACGTCCTTAAGGTGCGAAATCCCGTAGTCCCGCCACTCCCCCGCCGCGACCATACGCCCGTAGAGCGATAGGATCAGCGACAGTTCGGTGCGGTGGAAAGCGACCTGTTCGGCAGGGCGCTCGAAAGCCGTGATTGGCGATGGGGGCTCTATGCTCATGGCTTTACAGTTGACCCTGACGGGGGCCAAATCAAGCCCTGACATGGCCGAAAGCGCGGCTCAAAATTTCTTGAAAGCGTTACAGAATTGTGCAACCAATCTGAAAAATGAAACACAAAGGCATGACGGAATGACCCCAGACGCCCGCGCCCGCAAATGTGCCGAGGTGATGTTCGCCCGAGATTCCGCCTCGGCCGGATTGGGCATGAGGATCGACGAGGTCACCCCCGGCGGCGCGGTTTTGTCGATGTCAGTGCGCCCGGACATGCTGAACGGGCATGGGATTTGCCACGGCGGTTTCATCTTCACGCTGGCCGACAGCGCCTTTGCTTTTGCTTGCAACAGCTACAACCAGACCACTGTCGCCCAGCAGAACCAGATCACCTATCTCAGCCCCGGCCAGCCGGAGGAGCGGCTGACCGCCACCGCCCGCGAAGTGTCGCGCAGCGGTCGGTCGGGCATCTATGATGTGACCGTCACGGGCGAGGATGACCGTGTCGTGGCCCTGTTTCGCGGGCTCTCCCGCAACATCAAGGGCCAGCTATTTACCGAGGAGGAGCCGACCTGATGAAAGACCTGACCCCCGCGAAGGATACGCTCGACCCGATTGAGATCGCCAGCCGGGACGAGATCAGCGCCCTGCAATTGGACCGACTGAAATGGTCCCTGCGCCATGCCTATGACAACGTGCCCTTCTACAAGCAAAGCTTCGATGAGGCGGGCGTGCATCCCGATGATCTGAAACAGCTTTCCGATCTTTCGCGCTTTCCCTTCACGGTAAAGACCGACCTGCGCGACAATTACCCCTTTGGCATGTTCGCCGTGCCGCGTGATCAGGTGGCGCGCATTCACGCGTCCTCCGGCACCACCGGGCAGCCGACCGTGGTGGGCTATACCAAGGACGATCTGGCGAACTGGGGGCAAGTCGTCGCCCGCTCCCTACGCGCGGCGGGGATGCGCCCGGGCGACATGCTGCACAATGCCTATGGCTATGGGCTGTTCACCGGCGGCTTGGGCATCCACCTTGGCGCCGATGCGCTTGGCCTATCGACCGTGCCGATCTCGGGGGGGATGACCCCGCGCCAAGTGCGCCTGATCGAAGATTTCGCCCCCAAGGGCATCACGGTCACCCCGTCCTACGCGCTGTCGATCTTGGATGAGTTTGCCAAACAGGGCATCGACCCGCGTCAATCCTCGCTCGAAGTCGGCATTTTCGGGGCCGAGCCTTGGACCAACGCCATGCGGCAGGAGATCGAGCAGGCCTTCGACATGCATGCGGTCGACATCTACGGGCTCAGCGAAGTCATGGGCCCCGGCGTGTCGATGGAATGCGTGGAAACCAAGGACGGGCTGCACATCTGGGAGGATCACTTCTACCCCGAGATCATAAACCCCGAGACCGGCGCGCCGGTTGAGGATGGCGAGATGGGCGAGCTGGTCTTCACCTCACTCACCAAACAAGCCTTCCCGATCATCCGCTATCGCACCCGCGACCTGACCCGCCTGCTCGCTGGTACCGCGCGCTCGATGCGGCGGATGGAGAAGGTGACCGGGCGCAGCGACGACATGATCATCCTGCGCGGCGTCAACGTCTTTCCCACCCAGATCGAAGAAGCACTGATGGCGACGCCGGGGCTTGCGCCGCATTTCCAGATCGAACTCTCGCGCCCCGACCGGATGGATCAGATGCGCGTGCTATGCGAATGCGCGGATGCCAACATCACCACCGACGCCCGCGCCGCTGCGATCAAGGCGCTCTCGGCGCAGATCAAGCAAACGGTCGGCATTTCGGTCACGGTTGAGGTCATGGACGTGGGCGGCGTTGCCCGGTCCGAGGGCAAAGCCGTGCGTATTCTCGACAACCGCCCCAAGGGCTAGGGACGACCCTAGCCGCAGGTGACTTTGGCGATTTTGCCTTCCGCGTCCAAGACGATGTTGGTGCGGTTGGGGTTGGCATCCATGGTCACCGGGTCGCCCTCTGTATAGACGCGCTTGGGCTCGGAAACGATGCTCGCCGCCGACTTCGGGCGGCCGATCAGCCCCCACCAACTGCCTTCTTTGCAGGTGTCGGTCGGGCGCTCGGCGGCTGCGAGCTCTTCCTGACCGTCGTCCTCAGAGGGGCTGGAGGTGTCATTCACCGCATTGACCACCGAATCCGGCAGGGGCTTGGGCTTGGCCGGGCTGCTGGGGGTTTCGGACCGCGCAGGGGCCGATGGCTTAGAGACAGCCGGTGGCGGCGCGGGCGTGGTCGCCACAGGCGCGGGGGCCGGGATCGGGTTCTGCACCGGCGCTGTCGATAATTCGGCGCAACCGGCCAGCACTAGGGGTGCCAAGAAAACTACTCTCATATTCCAAACCTCGTTCTTCGCGTGGCGTCCATCCCGCAACAGGTAGCTCCCTGACCCGCCCCGCCAAGGGCCGGGCGCTTTGCCCTTGCTGGAACTTGCCGATAGGACTGCTGGGGCGGCGAGATCACGGAGCCGCCCGGGGCGATCCCGCTGGCCGCAACCCCATGAGCGCGCGGGTGGCGTCGATCGGTTCAGCCAAGGCCCAAGCCCCTGCCCCATTGCACCCCAACGGCGGGCTGGCTAATGCTTGACCCATGGTCGCGATCTTCCTGAAAACCCTGCCGTTCTTTGCGCTGATCGGCCTTGGCTACTGGGCCGGGCGCACGCGGTTTTTCTCTGCCGAAGCGACGGCCTATCTCACCAAATTCGTCTTCTACTTCGCCCTCTCGGCGATGCTGTTCCGTTTTTCCGCCAATCTGTCCTTGGCCGAGGTCTGGGACAGCCGCCTTGTCGCCGCCTACCTCTGGGGGACGGCCTTCGTCTATGCCATCGCCAGCCTCGTCGGCTTTTTGCGCGGGCTCGATGTGGCCACCAACGGGATCGAGGCGCAATGCGCCGTGATCGGCAACACTGGCTTTCTGGGCGTGCCGATGCTGACGCTGCTCTTAGGGCCGGATGCCATCGGCCCCGTGCTGCTGGCGCTGACCGTCGACATGATCATCTTTTCCAGCCTCATCGTGATCCTGATCACCGGCTCCCGCGAGGGGCAATTGCGGCTGGCGACGCTCAAGATCGTCGGGATCGGCCTGCTGAAAAACCCGATGATCGTCGCCATTACACTCGGTTTCCTCTGGTCCGGCTTCGGCATCCCGATCCCCGTGCCGCTGAACGAATTTCTGGCCATCCTTGGCGGCGCTGCCACCCCCGGTGCGCTGTTCGCCATCGGCGCCTCGCTGGCCTCTAAATCCGCCGAACGGATCGAGATCGCGGGCTGGCTGACCTTTTGCAAACTGGTGCTGCACCCGCTCTTCGTGGCCTTTGGCGCGCTGTTTCTCTTCGGCGTCGACCCGTATAAAGCCGGGGTCATCATCGCCACGGCCTCTCTCCCGGTCGCGGGCAATGTCTATATGCTCGCCCAACACTACGGCGTCGCCCCTCAGCGGGTCTCTGCCGCCATTCTCGTCTCAACCACAGTTAGTATCGTGACCGTCAGCCTTGTCGTAGGCTGGGTCTCGGCCCTGTGACACACTCAAGTTCGAAAGGAACGCTGCCATGAAAACCATCTCGGAAAACGCCTGTTTCGGTGGCACGCAGGGGGTCTACTCCCACGTCTCCGACACCTGTGGCTGCGACATGACATTCGGCCTGTTTCTCCCTGCCGAGGCGCAGGACGGCCCGGTCCCGGTGCTCTGGTATCTCTCAGGCCTGACCTGCACCCATGAGAACGCCATGACCAAGGCGGGCGCGCAGGCTTGGGCCGCGGAGCATGGCATCGCGCTGGTCTTCCCCGACACCTCCCCGCGTGGTGAAGCTGTGGCCGATGATGACGCTTACGACCTTGGCAAAGGCGCGGGGTTCTATGTGAACGCGATCCAAGACCCTTGGGCGGCGCACTACCAGATGTGGGATTATCTGGCCGAGGAGTTGCCCGCCCTGCTCGGCGAAAATTTCGCCCTCGATATGGAGCGTCAAGGCATCACCGGCCACTCCATGGGCGGGCACGGCGCGCTGACGCTCGCGATGAACCTGCCGGGGCGCTTCCTCTCAGTCTCGGCCTTCGCGCCGATCACCCATCCAACGGCGAGCGATTGGGGCAAAAAGCAGCTCAGCGCCTACCTCGGGTCCGACGAGAGCACATGGACGAAACACGACAGCACGCTCCTGATGCGTGAGAAGGGCTTCGACGGGCCGGTGCTGATCGACCAAGGGGCGAGCGACCAGTTCCTTGACCTCTTGATGCCCGAGGCGCTGGCCGAGGCCATGGCCGCCAAACGCCAGCAGGGCAGCTTCCGCATGCAGCGGGGCTATGACCACAGCTATTTCTTCGTGGCGAGTTTCATGGAGGATCACGTCGCCTTCCATGCCGACGCGCTCTACGCGGGCTGAGCCATGACCGCGCTCTACATCGACGCAGACGCCTGCCCCGTGAAGGCCGAGGCCGAGCGGGTGGCGACCCGGCACAAGATCAAGATGTTCCTCGTCTCCAACGGCGGGTTGCGCATGTCGCAAAACCCGTTGGTCGAGGTGGTGATCGTGCCCGACGGGCCCGACATCGCCGATATGTGGATCGCCGAGCGGTGCGGTCCGGGCGACGTCGTGGTGACGGGGGACATCCCGCTGGCCGCCAAATGCGTCGAAGCGGGGGCAAGGGTGCTGAAACACAACGGCGAGGCGCTGACTGCGCGCAACATCGGCAACGTCCTGGCCACCCGCGACCTGATGGCCGACCTGCGCGCCGCCGACCCCTTCCGCCAAGGCGGCGGCAAGGGGTTTACAAAGGCCGACCGCTCCCGTTTCCTCGAAGCATTGGAGCGGGAACTGCGTGCGGCGGCGCGGGGGTAGCCCCGCGTTAAGCAATTGTTAGGGCAAGTGATATGACACCACAGGCGGTCGTTTTCGACATCGGAAACGTATTGATCGAATGGCAACCGGAGCGGTTTTACGACAGCGTCATCGGCGAAGATCGCCGCCGCGCCATGTTCGACGCCGTGGACCTGCACGACATGAACGACCGCGTCGACAGCGGCGAGAATTTCCGCGACACGATCTATGCCATGGCCGAGGCGACGCCTGAGTGGGGCGATGAAATCCGCCTCTGGCACGACCGCTGGATCGAGATGGCCGCCCCGGTGATCGACCATTCGCTGCGACTGATGAAGGCGCTGCAAGCCCGCGGCGTGCCGGTCTTTTCGCTCACCAACTTCGGCATTCAAAGCTATGATCTGGCCGCGACCCATTACCCTTTCCTGCGCGAATTCGACCGTGATTTCATTTCCGGCCACCTCGGCATGATCAAACCCGCGCCCTCAATCTACGAGGCCGTGGAGCAAGGCAGCGGCCTGCCGCCCGAGGCCCTGCTCTTCACCGACGACCGCGCCGACAACATCGCCACCGCCGCCGCGCGGGGCTGGCAAACCCACCATTTCACCGGACCACAAGGCTGGGCCGACCGTCTGGTCGCCGCCGGTCTGCTGACCCGGGAGGAGGCCGCATGACCGACATCCCGAACATCTCCTTCGACGCGGGGGAGGCGCTGCTGGATTGGATCGCGCTTACCGATGCGCTGGCCACGGGCCACGACCTGCCGAAGGCCGAGATCGGCGACACCTTCCTCTATCGCGGCAAGGACACGCTTCTAAGCCGCGCGGCATGGATCGACGGGCTGGGCATGGCGGTGAAATCCGCCACGATCTTCCCCGGCAACCCCGACCGGGAGGTGCCGATGGTCAACGGCGGCGTCTCGCTTTTCGATGACGAAACCGGCACGCTCTCCGCAATCGTGGACTTCCACCTCGTCACCAAGTGGAAGACCGCGGGTGACAGCCTCTTGGCCGCGCGCCGTCTTGCCCGACCGGACAGCGAGAACATCCTGATCGTCGGCGCGGGCACCCAAGGCCGCGCGCTGCACGCGGCCTATTCCGCGGCCTTCCCGCAGGCGCGTTTCACGGTCTGGAACCGGACGCCCAAGAACGCCGAGGCGATGGCCGCAGAGCTCAAGATCAACGTGGCGACCGATCTAGAGCAGGCCGTGCGCGCCGCAGATATCGTCACCTCTGCCACCATGTCGACCGACCCGCTAATCAAGGGCGATTGGTTGCAGCCCGGCCAGCACGTCGATCTCATCGGCGCCTACCGCCCCGACATGCGCGAGGTGGACGACACGGCGCTGCTGCGCGCCCGCGTCTTCGTCGACAGTTTCGACACCACCATCGGCCATATCGGAGAGATCAACATACCGCTTGAGGCAGGCACCATCACCCGCGACCATCTGGTTGCGGATTACTACGAGCTAGGTGCCTTCACCCGGCAGAGCGATGACGAAATCACCCTGTTCAAGAACGGCGGCGGCGCGCATCTGGACCTGATGACCGCCAACCACATCCTCGAACGCTGGCGGGCAGGTTAAGCGGTCACCAGCCCTTCGAGCCGTTTCTCGCGGATCGGCAGATGCACCACGGCGCTGAAGGCACCCACGGCCACGCCGACCCACCAGACGGCGGTGTAGCTGCCGTAGATGTCGTACATCCGCCCGCCCAGCCAAACGCCGAGGAAACTGCCCAGCTGGTGGCTGAAGAAAACGATGCCGTAAAGCGTGCCCATGTAGCGCAGCCCGTAGATATGCGCGACGAGGCCGGAGGTCAGCGGCACCGTGGCGAGCCAGAGCGCGCCCATGCCCACAGAGAACAGGATCACCGTCATCGGCGTGATCGGGAACATGATGAAGGCCGCCGCGATCACCGTGCGCCCAACGTAGATCCCCGCCAGCAGGTATTTCTTGGAATAGCGCTTGCCCGCCCAGCCCGCCAGCAGCGTGCCCGCGATATTGGCCAGACCAATAAGCGAGATCGCCACCGCGCCGAGCGCCGAGGTGGTGGTGATGCCGATGTTGTGCAGCACCCCTCCGGCAAGGATCGGGCCGCACATCTCGGTCACGAAGGCCGGGAAATGCGCGGTGATGAAGGCGAGTTGATAGCCGCAGGAAAAGAAGCCCAGAAAGATCAAAGTATAGGAGGGATCGCGGAAGGCCTTGCCAAGGATCTGGCCCATCGATTCTTCCAGCTCCGCGCGGCTTGCCATCGCGGGCGCGCGCATCATCGGCAAGGTCAGCAGCATCAGCAGGATCACCCCCGCGAAGCTCACGAAGGTCATCTGCCATGACATGAAGCTTAGCATCCATTCCGCAACCGGCGCGCCAAAGACTTGGCCCGCACTGCCCGCCGCCGTGGCAATCGCCAGCGCCATCGAGCGGTTCTCGTCCGAGGCCGCCCGCCCGACCACGGCGAGGATTACGCCAAAGCCGGTGCCCGCAATGCCGAAGCCGACGAGCCAGGCATAGGACTGATGTTCGATCGGCGTCGCGGAATTGGCCGACAAGAGCAGCCCCACCGCATAGACCACCGCCCCGATGATAATCGCCCGCCTATCGCCAATCTTCTCGGCCAGCGCGCCAAAGATCGGCTGCCCGATGCCCCAAGCGAGGTTCTGAATCGCGATGGCGAGGGAGAATTCACTGCGTGCCCATGCAAATTCCTCGGCAATGGGGATCTGGAACACGCCGAAGGAGGCCCGCACGGCGAAGCTGACCATGATGATGATACATCCGACCATCAGGACCGGGGTGAACAGGGGCGCGCGGCTTTGCATGGAAGTGTTCCTTTCCACGGCAGATTATGGGTTTCCCCGGCGTCGTCAATCGCACATCTCCAAAGACTGGCCAGCCCGCCCGCGCTGCCGTAAACATGGCCCCATGCAAAAGACGGGAAGCTGATGGACGAGATCGACAATAAGATCATCGCGGAACTGCGCCGCGACGCGCGGATGTCCTATTCCGCGCTGGCCGCCACCACCGGCCTGTCGCGGGTGACGGTGCGGGCGCGGGTGGAACGTCTGGTCAGCTCGGGCGCGATTTTGGGCTTCACGCTGATCCTGAAAGAAGACATGCGTCACAGCCCGATCCGAGGCCATACGCTCTTGGCCATCGAAGGGGCGGGCACCGACCGGATCAAACGCATTCTTGCAGGCATGCCCGCGGTGCAGGCGATCCATGCGACCAATGGCAAATGGGATTTGATTGTCGAGACGGGGACGGAGACCGTCGAAGAACTCGACAGCGTGTTGGGCCAAATCCGCCGCATTCAGGGGGTAAGTTCAAGCGAGACGAACCTGCTGCTGGCCACCCAGATGACGGTCACAACCTAGGCTATTGCACCGAGAGGACCACCACCTCGACCCGCCGGTTCTGTTCGCGCCCCGCTTCGGTCAGGTTGCTGTCGCGCGGCGCGAGATAGCCCGCGCCCTGCGCCTCCAGCCGGTCGGGGGCCACGTCATAGCTCTCAACCAACCGGTCCCGCACCGCCTCTGCCCGCCTGCGCGACAGGGCGGTATTGGCGTCGAGACTGCCCACCGCATCGGTATGCCCCACCAGCGCCACCCGCAGACCCGGCTCGGCCTTGAGCAATTCGGCAAGCCGCGCCAGGGTCGCAAAGGGGCCGGGGCCAAGCGCGGAGGTGCCGGTTTCGAACTCCAACCGGTTCAGCACCTGATGCCCCTCGGTCTTTAGCGTCGCTGCAAAATCCCCCGTGGCGCTGGCAAGCGGCACCTCCCCCGTAGCCGCAGGCGTGACAGGGGGGCTGTCACCCTCCGCCGCGTCGCCGCTGCGGGCTTGGATGATCTGCACATAGGCCGAGGTCGCCGCCGTGCTGGCAAGGATGCTGATCGCCTCGGTCGGCGTTCCGTCCTCGCCCCGTCGCAGGGCGGTGATGAAGTGGAAGGCCCGCAGGTTCACATACATATTCGGCCCCGGCAGCACCTCTATCGCAAAGCGGAAATCAAAGCCGCCGCACTCCCGCGCCGCGCAGTCGAGCACAATGTCGAAACCCGCCTCTTCAAGCTGCCGCCGCAGCGGGCGCATCACTTGCAAGGCGGTCAGCCCCGGCGTGTCCATCCGCCATGCGGCGCGGCGCAGGTCGCCATCCACATTGACCCGCGCCACCTGCCCTTCGGCATAGACCCCGACCGGTGCCGCATAGCGATCCGGTGCGGTATTGCGTTCAGCCGTCAGGCGCGCGGTGCTGGGCAGCGCCAGTTCAAGCGCCGCCGCCGGGGCCGCCAGCAGCACCCCGACCAGAGCCGCAACGACGCGCGCCCGGCTCATCGCGCCTGCGCGTGGTAATCGTCGTTGGGGCGCATGTCGGTGGCGCTGGCCACCCGGTTGGTCATGTTAAAGAAACCCGCCACGCTGGCGATGTCGAAAATGTCACGGTCGGTGAAGCCTGCGTCGCGCAGCGCCTGACGGTCGGCTTCTTCGACCTTGGCGCTCGCCTCGGTCAGCTTGACGGCGAAATCCAGCATGGCGCGTTGTTTGGGGCTGATCTTGGCAACCCGGTAGTTCATCACCAGCGCCTCGCCCAACTGCGGATCGCCCGACATTTCGCGCACCGCCGCCCCATGGGCCACGAGGCAATAGTAGCATTTGTTGACCGAAGACACCGCCACCGCGATCATCTCACGCTCAAGCTTGCTGAGCGCGCTGTCAGCCAGCATCAGATCGTTATACATGCCCGTAAAGGCGTTCAGCTTGTCGATGTCAAAGGCATAGGCGCGCAGCACATTGGGCACCATCCCGAGCTTTTCCTGACAGACATCGAAATACTTCTGCGTCGCTTCTGGCAGCGGATCGACCATCGGCAGATCAAGGGCGGTGGGCATGTCGTTGGCCATGGGCTTATCCTTCACTCGGTGCTTTGACGGTAATGATAGTGCCCGACCGGTGCAAAGCCCAGCTTGGCATAGAGCGCCTGCGCACGGATATTGGTATCGACGCAGAGCACCGAAAGCCGCGCGGCCCCCTGCGCCTGCCCCCAATGGGCGGCGGCCCGCATCAGCCAAGTCGCCACGCCTTGGCGTTGTTGATGGGGCAGCACCTCAACCGCGTGGACCATGCAGATGTCCTCGTGCACCCCGGCAAAGGCCACCCCCGCGGGTTTCTCGTTCCAGCGGGCAAGGATGCCTGTTTTGGTTGCGGCGCGGTCCATCACGGCAAGGCGCGCGGGGCCGACCCCGCCGGCGGCCCAGACCTCGGCCATGATCGCCAGCGGCTCCCAAATGCAAAAGGCGGTGACCGGGGGCATCGGAATATCGGTGAGGCGGGTGATCGACAGGCTCAGCACCGTGACCGGGTCGACCACCTCGTAGCGCCGCGCAGCCAGCAGCGCGTCGAGGTCATCTTCCCCCGCGCGGACCATGAACAGCGGGCGCTGGTCCATCTCGCGCATCGCCGCTTCGGCGGTCGGAATGTCGGCATCGGAGATCGCCCCACGCGCTGTCGCCGCCGAGACCCGCTTGCCGCCACCCTGCCCTTCGCGCAGGGTCCATGGGCCGTGCTCAAAGCGCCGCGCAGCGGGCCATGTCGCGTCACCCGCGTCGAAAAACGCCTGCGCCTCGCTCATGCGAAGGCGGCCTTGAGCTTGGCCATTGCGGCTTCGACCATCCCCGGATCGCTGCCCCGGATCACCACATGCGCGCCAAAGACGCCGTCCTTTTGAAACGGGTAGCTGCCCATGGACAGATGCGGATATTCCTCGGCCAGCGCCCCCAGTGGCCCGGCGATATCGCCCTCGCCGCGGTCGATGCGCAGGGTCTCACTGATCAGCGGCTGCCCCCCGGTCAGCCCCGGCAGAACACTGGCAACCATCGCCTGAAAAACCGCAGGCACCCCGGCCATGACATGCACATTCTCAACCACAAACCCCGGCGCGGCAGAGACCGGGTTCTCGATCAGCGCGGAGCCTTCAGGGATGCGCGCCATGCGCAGGCGCGCCGCGTTCATCTCGGTCCCCGCGCGGGCATAATGTTCTGCCAAAATCTCGCGCGCATCGTCGCGCACGTCGATGTCGCGGTTAAAGGCGGCGGCGATGCAATCGGCGGTGATGTCGTCATGGGTCGGCCCGATCCCGCCCGAGGTGAAGACATGGGTATAGGCCGAAGACAGCGCCTGCACGGCGGCGATGATCGCCCCATGATCGTCCGAGACCACGCGCACTTCGCGCAGGTCGATCCCCACTTTCGTCAACTCCCCCGCAAGGTGATGCATATTGCTGTCACGGGTCCGGCCCGAGAGGATTTCGTCGCCGATCACGATCATCGCGGCGGTGGGGTTTGACATGGGGCGGCTCCTTGAGGATGGCGTCCCTTCGGTATAGGCCGCGCCCCATGCGCTTTCAAACCCAACTTGTCCCCGCCCGGCTGATCCGCCGCTACAAACGCTTTCTGGCCGATTGCAGGCTTGAGGAGACGGGCGAAGAGGTGGTGGCCCATTGCGCCAACCCCGGCTCGATGATGGGGCTGGCGGAACCGGGCAGCCGCATCTGGCTGGAGCCGAACGACGATCCAAAGAAAAAGCTGAACTACGGCTGGCGGTTGGTGGACCATGAGAACGGCCATTTCACTGGCGTCGACACCGCCCTGCCCAACCGCGCGATGAAGGCAGCGCTGCTCGCGGGTGAGGTCGCCCCGCTCGCCGCCTATACCGAGGTGCGGCCCGAGGTGAAATACGGCGAAAACTCCCGCATCGACTTCCTGCTCAGCGGCAATGGCCTGCCCGATGCCTATGTCGAGGTGAAATCCGTCACCCTGTCACGCGAAACCGGGCTGGCCGAATTCCCCGACAGCGTGACCGCCCGCGGGGCGAAACATCTGAGCGAGTTGGCGCGGATGGCGCAGGCCGGGCACCGCGCCGTGCTGCTCTATCTGGTGCAGCGCACCGATTGCTCGCAGATGCGCCTCGCTGCCGATATCGACCCGACCTATGCCGCCGCCTCCCATGCCGCGCGGGCGGCGGGGCTGGAAATCTACGCCATCGGCACCCATATCACGCCCCAAGCCGTCACACTGGCGCAACCGATCCCCTTCGCGGGCTGAGCCGCTCTGGCCCTCGCCCGAAAGCCACGTTAAGTAGGAGCGAACACAAGCATGGAGAGAGCGGTGAACAACGCACACCGAGGCCGCCAGACGCGCGACGGCATTCGCATTTACGAGCCTTCCGATCATGCCGGGATGCAGGCAGCGGGCCGTCTCGCCGCCACCATCCTCGACGAGATCGCAGAGCATGTCTTCCCCGGTCAAACCACCGGAGAGTTGGACCGCCTGATCGAAGAGAAGGTCAACGCCGCCGGGGCGAAATCCGCCACCATCGGCTACAAGGGCTACAAACACGCCAGCTGCATCTCGGTGAACCATGTGGTCTGCCACGGGATCCCCAGCGACAAGAAGCTGAAAGACGGCGACATCCTGAACATCGACGTGACCGTGATCGTCGATGGCTGGTTCGGCGACACCAGCCGCATGTATGTGGCGGGCAAACTGTCGCGCAAGGCCGAGCGGTTGATCAACGTGACCCACGACAGCCTGATGCGCGGGATCGAAGCGGTGAAGCCGGGCAACACCTTTGGAGACATCGGCCACGCGATCCAGACATTTGTCGAAGGCCACCGCATGTCGGTCGTGACCGACTTCTGCGGTCACGGTCTGGGGCAGGTCTTTCACGCGCCGCCCAACGTGCTGCACTATGGCCGCCCCGGCACCGGTGCTGTGCTTGAGCCGGGCATGTTCTTTACCATCGAGCCGATGGTGAACCTTGGCCGCGCCGAAACCAAGACCTTGGCCGACGATTGGACCGCGGTGACCCGCGACAAATCCCTCTCGGCACAGTTCGAACATTCGGTGGGCGTGACCGAAGACGGGGTGGAGATCTTCACCCTCTCGCCCGGTGGTTTGTTCCACCCGACCTACAAGACCGACTAAATGCAGCGGGGGCACGGCCCCCGCCCGCCTATGCGTCGATGGCAACCAAATGATTGTCCCACGCCCGTTTGGCCGTGGTCAGCCGCGACAGCGTCGCCTCTTGCAGCGACAGGATACCGCCCAGCCCATCCGTAGCCACGAAGCCCCCCCGGCCCGGTGCCAACCCGCAGACATCGGCGCGGCGATGGCTGGCAAGGAAAGAACCCTTGTTGTCAAAAACATGCAGCCGCCCGCCGCGCGGTGACGTGATCCCGACCGCCCCGCCATCGACGGCAAATGCCACGCTGCCCGCGTAGCCCTGCATCGCGATTTGCTCGGCCAGATCGGCCTCGGCCAAGATCGGGTCTTCCCCGCGACGATGCAGCCCCAGCAGCGGCACGCCGTCGCCCGGCTCCCCCTGCCATTGCATCGCAAAAGCCACCTGCCCGTCCGGCGCCAAGGCCAGATGCCGGATCGAGTTCTTATGCAGATCATCGGGCAGCGAAACCTGCTCCAGCACTTCGCCCGAGAAGCTGACATAAGACAGGTTGGGCCGCATCACGTCGATGTTCAACTTTTCCCGCCCGCTGTCGGGATGGGTTCGGATACCGCCATTGGCCACAACCAGCACATCCTCGGCCCAGCGGCGGATTTCATGGGGGCCGACCCCGCCCGAGGCGATCTCTCCGATCCGGGCATAGCCATCGGCGCGGGACCACAGGCCAATGCGCCCTTCGCCGCTGTCGATCTCATTCTCACTGGTGGCGAGGATGGCCCCGCCCTGCAAAAACGCCCCATGCCCGTAGAAATGCCGCCCCTCTGGCGCGTCGAGCCGATGGGCCACACGGCCCTTCTCGCAGTCGATCACCAGCGCGAACCGGCCCGGACGGCGGGCAAAGGCGACCGCCTCGGGCGCGGTGGGATGGGCGGCAGCGGCATGGCCCCGGTCGGGCAGCGGAATGCGGAAAATGTCGTGGCCGGTCCCGTCCAGCCCGAAAAGCGCATAGGCCCCCGAAGGATCACGCGCGGCGGCAAGATAGACAGGGCTCCCGGCGGCGGCCCAGCCCATCGCCGGCAGGCTCGACGCGGCGGCGAGACCGGCGAGGAAATGGCGGCGCGAGGGCATCAATCCCCATCCGCCGAGTTGAACCCGACCGAGACGCCAAGCGCCGGGGCGATCTCTGCCCCCACCGCCTCGGAAATGGCGCGCACATCGTTTTGCAGCGCCTCGACCCGGATACGGCTGATCGGATCGGCCACTCCGGCAAAAACGGGGTCTTCCAACGCGCGCGCGGCGCTCAAGGCGCGGTCGAATGCGGCGTCGGTCTTGGGGGTGGGCGCGTCCGACAGCGTGTCGGCCAGACCATGCAATGCTTCGAGCGACAGGACCACATTGCGCAGGCTGCGGCCCGAACGGCGCGCCTCGGCCACCTGCGGTTTGGGGGAGTCGAAACGGCCCATCGGGCGGCCCAGACGTTGGTCGGCGACGAAGTCCAGCCCTGTTGCCAAAGCCGTATAGAGCGCCTGAGACGCCTCGCGCGGGCTGAGGAAACGGTCATTGCCCGCCTCGCCTGCGCTGCGGAGCGTGGCGGCGAAGTCCTCACGCCATGCGGTGTCGACCTCCCGCCCCAGTTCCGCCAGATCTGCTGCCATCGCGCGGGCCAATGCGCAGCTATAGCTGTCAGCCTCGTAGCCCGCGAAGTCATCGTCATAAAGCAGCCGTTCCAGCGCAAAGAGCCCGCGCGCGGCGATGGAGACTTCGGCGTAATCACCGCTTGTCGCAATCGGGTCTTCTTCGGCCACCATCCGCGCCACGCTGCGCCCCACCATGCCGCGCGTGTCGGGCCAGAAGGCGATGGCCAGCCCGCGCCCGTCTTCCTCTAGCGGTCCAAGGGTCAGATGCGCGATGCCGAGCCATGCGTCGAAAGCCTCCTGATAGGCCGGGCGCAGGGCGGCATCGGTGCAATCGGCCTGCGCCGCCGCATCAAGCGCCGCCGTGGCCGAGGCGAAACGGGCGGTGCCGGGCAGCGCGTGATCTTGGATCACCTCCTCTACCCCGGCGAGGGCGGGGGCGGCAGTCAGAAGGAAGGTGGCGGTCAGCAGGCTGCGCATCAGAGGCTCTCCAGATAGCGGATCAGGGCGTCACGGTCGGCTTTGGGCATGTCGACCACGGCATCGCGGGCGGGCTGGGCTTCGCCGCCGTGCCAGAGCACCGCTTCGAGCAGTGACCGCGCGCGCCCATCGTGCAGGAATTGGGTATGGCCGTTGACCTGTTCGGTCAAGCCGATGCCCCAGAGCGGCGCGGTGCGCCATTCGCGCCCGTTCGCGCGGCCCTCGGGGCGGTTGTCAGCCAGCCCTTCGCCCATGTCATGCAACAAAAGATCGGTCATCGGCCAGATCAGCTGAAAGCTCTGTTCGGGCTGGTCCTCCAACCGTTCGGTCACGAATTTTGGCTGGTGGCAGGAGGTGCAGCCGACCTCATGGAACACTGCCTTGCCGCGCAGCACCTCAGGCGCGCCGACATCGCGTCGGGCTGGCACGGCCAGGTTGCGGCTGTAGAAGGTCACCAGATCCAGCCCCTCGGCGTCGATCTCGGTGCCACGGTCGTCACCATCCCCATGGGGTGCCGCGCGGCAGGCGGTCTGCTCTGCCGTGCAATCGCCCCATGCCGCGTCGAAAATGGGGGAGGAAATGCCGATATCCCCCGCAAAGGCGCTGGCGGATTGTTCGCGGATCGTCGGCGCCCCGGCTTTCCAGCCGAAACGGCCCAGCATCGGACGCGCATGTTCAAAGGACCAGACGATCTGCGCCCGGCCCGAGATGCCATCGCCATCGGCGTCCTCCGGGTCGGCCAGCGCCAAGATATCTGCCGCTGGGATCGCCTCCAACAGGCCCAAGCCGATCATCGGCGGGGCGACGCGGGGGCTGAGCATCGCGCCCTCGGCCAAGGGGCCATAGCCGAGGTCTTCGGCACTGTAGGTCGGGCGGCGCAGGCTGGCTGTCTCCCCCTCCGACAGGGCGACTTCCACCTCTTCGTAACTCACGCCGAGACGGTATTCCGCTGGGTGGCCCGCCACCCCGAAATCCTGCAATTGCCCACCATAGACCGGATCGGGCCGCGTGCGCGGGGTCTCATCCCCGACCGAGAGCAGGAAGGCTTCGATCTCGCTCATCGCCTCTTCGGGGGGCGTGGGAACCGAGATGCGCAGGAACATCGACACCGCATCATCCTGAGGCCCCTCGGGCGGATGGCCGCGCCCGTCTTTCAGGTGGCAGCGCTGGCAGGAACGCGCGTTGAAGAGCGGCCCCAGCCCGTCAGAGGCCAGCGTCGACGAGGGCGAAGAGACCCATAGCTTTTTGAACAGCCCGTTGCCGACTTTGAAGTCCAACTCACGCTCGAAAGGGATATTGCCCGAGGGCAGCGAGAACGCATCGGCATTGCCGCGCGGGCTGACCGTGGCGGCCCCTGCGGGGTTCGTCTCAAAGGGTTCGGGCTTGTCGAATTCGGTCGCAGGGGCGGTGACCTTAGCGATCCGGGCGGCCTCTTCCGCGGTGCGGGGGATCACCTTGAGATGCGGTTCCTCCAAAGCTTGCGGGGCGGCGGCGGCCATGCTCGCGGCGGCCACCGTGAGCATCGGAATGAGGAAACGCATGGGGAATGCCTTGGATAAGCGGCAGGCCCGAAACCGGGCCTGCCTGTCGCGGTTACTTGCTGTCGTCTGTCGGCTTGGCCTGAAGCTGGCCATAGACGGCCTCGCCCAGTTCCGCCTGAAGCGCCAGTTGGGTTTCGAGGAAGTCGATATGCCCTTCCTCATCGGCGATCAATTCTTCGAACAGGTTCTTCGAGACGTAGTCGCCCACCTGATCGCAGTGATTGCGCGCTTCGATATAGAGGGTGCGGGCCTCATGTTCGGCGGCGAGATCGGCCTCAAGGCATTCCTTGACCGTCTCACCGATGCGCAGCGCGTCCAGCTTTTGCAGGTTGGGATGCCCTTCGAGGAAGATGATCCGCTCGATCAGCTTGTCGGCGTGGTTCATCTCTTCGATGCTTTCCTCGCGCGATTTATCGGCAAGCCGACCATAGCCCCAGTCTTCTTGCAGCCGGTAATGCAGCCAGTACTGGCTGACCGCCGTCAATTCGCTGCGCAGTGCAGCGTTGAGATATTCGATGACCTTGTCGTCGCCCTTCATGAACCTGTCTCCTTGTTTGGTTTTGCCTGACATAGAGTGGTTGTCAGCACCGGCACGGAAAAGTTGCCATTTCCGCGCATGGTAGACAAGAAGAGAGGCATGCACCCCCCGCAATCGGCTGCTTTGCCCAAAGCGCGGTATACTTTGCCGGCAGTAATAACCGTTCGCGCGTCCGAGGCGCGCATCCAGTCGATGGCATTGTTGATGTCGCGATCGGTGATGTTCTGACAGTGACAAACAATCATGGTTTTGCGTATTCCTTGGCTGGCCCCGGGCCGCCGCAGCGCCCCGGGGGAAAGTTTAGGATTACTGGAAGACGGCCTCCGGCGCGTCGAGGCTGTCGGAGCCTTCAAAGGCGATCTCGTCACCGCCCAGAGCCGTCACCGCGCGTTCAATGGCGCGGGTCTGGTTCACCAGCGCGTCGACCGCGCCCATGATCAGCGCCTCGCCCTCGGCATTGCCGCGCTCAAGCATCATGTCATAGCTGAAACCCGCTTCGGCGGCGGTCTTGATCTGGCCCAGCTCCACCATGGAAGCGTTCAGCTTGGCGCGCAGGTCTTCATCGACACCCGCGTCGGCGCTGGCCACCAGATCGGACAGCGACGCGCCCGAGACCACACGCCCGTCGACGCGCAGGTATTCGCCCAGATAGACGTTCCGCACACCCAACCCGTCGTAGTAGTGGCTGTTGTGGGTGTTGTCCGAGAAGCAATCATGCTCTTCCTCGGGGTCGTTCAACATGACGCCCAGCTTCATCCGCTCCCCGGCCTGTTCGCCGTAGGAGAGCGAGCCCATGCCGGTCAGGATCGCGTCGATCCCGGCGTCTTCGTCGGCCAGCACGGCGGCGCGTGCCTCACCGCCTTCGGCCCATTGCCCGGCCATCCATTCCAGATCGCTGACCAAGAGATCGGTGGCGGCCTTGAGGTATTGCCCACGGCGGTCGCAATTGCCGCCGGTGCAGTCGTCGCCCTCTGCGTAATCGGTCCAAGGACGGTCACCCGCGCCGTGGTCGGTGCCGTTCAGGTCTTGGCCCCAAAGCAGGAATTCGATGGCGTGGTAGCCGGTGGCGACATTGGCCTCGACCGCGCCCGCCTCATGCAACTGCCCTTCGAGCAGTTCGGGGGTGATCTCGGTGGCGTCCACCTCTTCCCCGCCGAGCGTGAATGTCGGGTTGGCGATGACGTTCAGAACCGCCAGTTGGTTCTCATCCGTTTCACCGCCATAGGAGGCGTCGACATAGTCGATCAGACCTTCGTCCAGCGGCCATGCGTTTACCTTGCCTTCCCAATCATCGACGATGGCATTGCCAAAGCGGAACACCTCGGTCTGCTGGTAGGGCACGCGGGCGGCCAGCCATGCGGTTTTCGCGGCCTGAAGCGCCTCGGCAGAGGGGGAGGCGATCAGCGTCTCGACGGCGGCTTGCAGGGTCTGCGCGGTGGTCAGGCTGTCTTCGTATCCGGCCTGCGCGATGTCGGCATAGGTGTTCAGCACCTCGGCCTCGCCTTGGGCGAATGCCGGGGCGGCGGCAAATGTGATCAGCGCAATGGCCGTGGACGCTTTGAGGCGCATCGGATGTCCTTCCTTGAAAATCACCATGGTCCCGACACAGGGCGTATCGGGCCTTCGGGCAATAGGTGACTTATTTTGTCGGAAAAGACAAGGTACAACCTCACGCGGGCTGAACCTAGGGAACCCCGTTAGTTGGTGGCCCTTTCCAACAGGGTCACATGGGTATCGCCATATTTGCGCGTGTCGATCCCGGCGAATCCCTCAGGCGCCTGCATGGGGGCGCTTTCCTCCCAGACGACCATCGCCCCGGGGGTGAGCCAGCCGCCTTCGGCCGCCGTGGCAAGCGCCTTTTGCCCCATGGACTTGCCATAGGGCGGGTCAAGAAAGACCAGATCGAAAGCCGCCTGCGTCCACACCCCCAGCCGCGTGGCATCGTGGCGCAGCAGTTGCGTGTCCGCCGCCGCATCCAGCTTGCGCATATTCTCCCCGATCAGCCGCTGCCCGCTGCGGCCATTCTCAACGAAACAAACCGATGCGGCCCCGCGCGACAGCGCCTCGAACCCAAGCGCGCCGGTGCCTGCAAAGAGGTCCAACACCCGCGCGCCTTCGATCACGTCCTGATGGGTCAGCATCGAAAAAAGGCTTTCGCGCACCCGGTCCGAGGTCGGGCGCAGATGTGCCCCGGCGTCGCCCTTGCCAAGTGCGGCCAGTGGGCGGCCCCGGTATTTCCCAGCGATGATCCTCATGCCCGCAGCAGCGCCTTGAGGTCCGTCTGAGGGTCCGCGACCAAGGCAGGGTCGGGCGATTTGCCCGCCTCAATTAACCGTTTGCCGACCATATAGCCCCGTGGATCGTTCGCCGCATCGACGGCCAGCAACGTCTCACCGCGGTAATACCAGAAGGACGCACTGCCCTCGCCCCGGCGGGTGACGACGCGGTCATAGCCTGTGTTCAGCCCGGCGATTTGCAGTTTCACGTCATATTGGTCAGACCAGAACCACGGTTTGGCGATGTATTCCTTGCCCGCGCCAAGGATGTTTTCGGCCACGACCTCGGCCTGATCGATGGCGTTTGGCACGCTTTCCAGACGGATGCGCCCGCCGCGATAGGGGAAAGAGGTGCAGTCCCCCGCCGCCCAGATGCCGGGCAGGTTCGCGCGCCCCTGCGCGTCAACCTTGATGCCGTTGTCGATCTCGACCCCCGCGCTGGCGGCCAGCGCGATGTCGGGCTCGATGCCGACGCCAGTGATGACGAAATCGGCGGCGATCTCTGTGCCGTCGCTCAGCCGTGCGCCGGTGACATGGCCCTCGCCCAAGAGCCGCTCCAGCCCCACCCCTTCGCGCAGGCGCACGCCGTGGCTTTCGTGCAGGGCGCGGAAATAATCGCTGGTCTCTGGCGCTGCGACCCGTTGCAGGATCCGGTCGGCCATTTCCACCAGCGTGACCTCAAGCCCCAGCTTGGCCGCGACCGCCGCCGCCTCCAGCCCGATATAACCGCCGCCGACGATCAACACCTTCGCGCCCTTGACGAAACGCGGGGCCATGGCATCGACATCCGCCAGATCGCGCACGGTAAAGACACCCTCCAGCGCCCCGCCGATCGCGGCGGGCAAGCGGCGCGGGGTTGAGCCGGTGGTCAACACCAGTTCGTCATAGGCGACAGCCCCGTCAGAGGTGCTCAGCACCCGCGCCTCGGGGTCAATCGCCGTGACGCGGCAGTCGGTTTTCAGCGTGATCCCCTGATCGGCGTAGAATGCCTCGGGCCGGAGCAAGAGACGCTCTTGGCTCATCTCCCCCAGCAGGTAGCCTTTGGACAGGGGCGGGCGTTGGTAAGGGGGGCACGGCTCGGCGCCGATGAGGGTGATTTTCCCCTCGAACCCGCCGCTTCGCAGTTTTGCCACGCATGACGCTCCCGCCTGCCCGGCTCCGATCACCACCACATGCTGCATCTGCCATCCCCCGATTGATCTGGTCTCAGTCGCGGTCAAAGCCTATATCTGGCCCCAAGACAACCGCAATGACAGGAGAGGCTATCCCATGACGATTTCTCGAGGTTCGACACTGCCAGACGCGAAACTGGTTCAGATGGGCGCCGACGGGCCCGAGCCGGTGCAGATGGCCGACAAGGTCAAAGGCCGCAAAGTGGTGATCTTTGCCGTGCCGGGCGCCTTCACGCCGACTTGCCACTCTGCCCATGTGCCCAGCTTCGTGCGCACCAAGGATCAGTTCGACGCCAAGGGCGTGGATGAGGTGATCTGCATCTCCTGCAATGATCCTTTCGTGATGAAGGCTTGGGGCGAGGCGACCGGCGCGACAGAGGCCGGGATCACCATGCTCGCCGACGCGAGCAGCGCGTTCACCCGCGCCATCGGCATGGAGTTCGACGCCGAGGGCGCCGGGCTGGTGGGCCGGTCAAAACGCTATGCGATGCTGGTCGAGGACGGTAAGGTCACCCTCTGGCAGCCCGAAGAAAGCGCAGGCACCTGCGAGATTTCCGGCGGCGAAGCATTGCTGGATAATATGTAAAGTGTTGGGCAGCGGCTGACCGGATCAGGCGCTGCCCATTCAACGATCCGCCCGGTGGCACACCGGGCATCGCCCTCCCTCCCCCCGGAGGGCGATTTTGCAAGGGTCTGGCAGACGGAACCTCAATTTAGGGTGAACCGGCCCGCCATACAGCGAGCCCCTCATCGCCCCCCAGGGAGGGCGATGCCCTTCGTTTCAGCAGGCAACGCCCCTTCAGAAGCCTTACTCCGCCGCCTGAACGATCGTGCGCGTGGGGAAGGGGATATCCACCCCGCCCTCATCCAGCGCCTCTTTAACCTTGCGGGTCATATCGGCCTTGAAGGCAAAGTAATCGTCCGCGCTGCACCAGACCCGGACAAGGAAATCTACCGAACTGTCGTTGAGGTTGTTCACCTGAATGAAGGGCTCGGGGTCCGTATGCGCGCGCTCATCCGACATGATTGTGCTGCGGATGATATCCTCGGCGGTCTTGAGGTTCGCGCCATAGCCCACGCCAAAGGTCCACTCCGCCCGGCGCGTCGGGTTGACCGAATAGTTGGTAATCACATTGCCCCAAACCTCGGAGTTCGGCACGATGACCTGCACGTTGCTGAGATCGGCCAGAACCGTGTAGTTCAGGTTGATCTGTTTGATCGTCCCCATCTCGCCCGCGATCACAACGAAATCGCCGATCTTGATAGGGCGGAACAGGATCAGCATGACGCCCGCGGCCACGTTCGACAGGGTGCCCTGTAGGGCCAGACCAATCGCCAGACCCGCCGCACCGATGACTGCAACGACCGAGGTCGTTTTGACCCCGAAAGTGTTGAGCACGAACAGAACAGTGAAGCCCAGCACCACATAGCGCACGATGGAAGCCAGAAATTCGAACAGCATCTCATCAAGGTGTTTGTGCCGCTTGCCAAGGTTCTCAACCCGGTGCTGCAGCCAACTGGAGATGATCCACCCCAGCAGCAAAATGGCAATCGCGGCGATCACCGACCCCGCCGCGCTGGCCAAGAACTCCAGCGTCAGCAGATCGGCAACTGTCTTGCCCTGCCACAACTCGGTTTCAAACAAATCTTGCATCAGGTCTCTCCGTCAGTCTTTGCCGGCCCCAAAGAGACCATCCATCTTACGCGCCAGCTTCGCGTCGAGCGAGCTGAGCCCATCCACGTCATGGGTGATCAACGTTACCTCCACCCGGTTGTAAACGTTGCTCCATTCCGGATGGTGATTCCATTTTTCCGCCCAGATTGCTACCCTTGTCATCCAGCCAATGGCATCCACGAAATCACTGAACTTGAAGGTCTTGTGGATCGCATCCCGGCCTTCCACCATCTCCCAGCCCGTGTTGAACAGCGGCTGAAGCAGGGTCTTTCGGGTTTCGATGCTCAATCTCTCGGTCATTCTTGTTCCTCGATCGTCGTCTTTTTAAAAGGGCCGTAGTCGGTCAGCACGCTGATCTCTTCGTCCACGGCGTCGCGTTCGGCCTGCAAATACTCTCCCACGGCGGCGGCAAAGCCCGGGTCGCGCATCCAATGCAGCGACCATGTGGGCGAAGGCAGATAGCCCCGCGCGAGCTTGTGTTCGCCCTGCGCGCCCGCCTCAACGCGGGCAAGGCCGTGGGCAATGGCGAAATCCATGGCGCGATAATAGCACAGTTCGAAATGCAGGAAGGGGTGGTGTTCGGTGCAGCCCCAGTAGCGGCCAAAGAGCGTCTCGCGCCCGATGAAGTTGAGCGCCCCGGCCACCCAGTGCCCGTCACGTTCGGCCAGCACCAATGCGATATCGTCACGCAGGCTTTCCTGCGCATGGTAAAAGAAGTCCCGCGTGAGATAGGGTGAGCCCCATTTCCGCGCGCCGGTGTCTTGGTAGAACTGCCAGAAGGCGTCCCAATGTTCCGGCGCGATCTGGTCGCCGGTGAAGGTATGGATCTTGCCGCCGAAGTCCTGCGCCTGCGCGCGCTCTTTGCGGATGTTCTTGCGCTTGCGCGAGGACAGGCTGGCGAGGAACCCGTCGAAATCCGCGTAGTCGCGGTTGTGCCAATGGAACTGCTGGCTTTTGCGGCTCATCAGGCCAAGCTCTTCGGCACGCCCGACTTCGCCCTCGGTGCAAAAGGTCACATGCAGCGAGGACAGGCCGTTGTTGTCGGTCAACTGCACCGCGCCTTGAACCAGCGCGGCCGTGCCCGCCTCTTCGAACCCGGGCCGCACTAGAAAACGCCGCCCGGTGGCGGGGGTATGCGGCACTGCGATCTGGAGTTTCGGGTAATAGCGCCCGCCCGCCCGCTCATAGGCATGGGCCCAGTTGTGGTCGAAGATATATTCGCCTTGGCTGTGGGATTTGGCATACATCGGCGCGACAGCGATCACTTGGCCCGCGATCCGCGCCACCAGATACTGCGGCTGCCAACCGGTGCCGGGGCCGACCGAGCCGCTTTGCTCAAGCGCCGAGAGGAAGCGATAGGTGGTGAAAGGGTCGCGCGGACGGCCCCCATCCGCGGCCTCGGGACAGGCGCAGGCGTCCCAATCCTCTTGGCCGATCTGCGCCAATTCCGGCACCACGGTAATCTCGATTTCCTGCGCGTTCATCTGAGCCTTGCCTGCCTTGGGTCCTATGTGTGGCCTCGGCCTCGCAGATCAAGGGCGCGGGCGCGGCAGATAATCCTCGAAGGTCACGTTCTGTGCCACCTGACGCGCGATTTCTTCCTCCGCTTGGCTGCGGATCGTCCAGCAGAGCACCGCCGCCCCTTCGGCCTTGAGTTCCGCCACGCGGGGGCGGTTCAGATCGTCGGCCTCATGGCTGATGAAACAAGACCCGCTGTCAGCGTAATCGGGAATCTCGCGCAGCCGGTCACAGGTCGCGGCGGGCAGCGGCCATTCATCGGGGCGATAGGCGCTGGTGGTTAGGCCGCGCGGCACCTCGGGCAAAAGCCGGGCCAGCGCGCGCACCGAATGCGGGTTGAAGGACATGACCGCCAGATCACCGCGGTAGCGGCCAAGCAGTTCCGCCGCGGCGGCCTCAAGCGCACCAACATCCGGCCCCATAGCACCGTCCTGATCCTTGAACTCCACCAAGAGCGGCACGCGCCCGGCGACGAGGTCGAGGATGTCCTCAAGCGTCGGAATCCCCTCATCACCGCCCTTCAGCGGGACCGCGGCGAGGGCGCTCGCATCGCGCAGCCGAACCGCGCCCTGCTCTTCCGTCAGCCGCTCCAACCCGTAATCGTGGAACACCATCGGCTTGCCATCGGCGCTGAGTTGCAGGTCGATCTCGATGCCTAGCCCCGCATCGACAGCCGCGCACACGGCGGCGCGGCTGTTTTCGGGCCGTCCGGCGGCAAGGTCATGCAGCGCGCGATGCGCCAGCGGAATGTTCAAAAAGGCGGCAGGAAGGGTCATTCGATCTCAAAGATGCCTTCGATTTCGACGGCGACACCCAGCGGCAGCGACGCGGCAGAGACCGCCGAGCGGGCGTGACGGCCCGCATCGCCCAACGCCGCGACCATGAAATCGGAGGCGCCGTTGATCACCTTGGGCTGGTCGGTGAAATCGGCGGTGGAGTTCACGAAGCCAGTCAGTTTCACCACACGCTTGAGCCGGTCCAGATCGCCATCACAAGCGGCGCGGACCTGCGCCAGAAGGCTCAGCGCACAGCTGCGCGCGGCGGCGGCACCGGCGTCGACATCCATATCAGCGCCCAAACGCCCGGTGATCAACCCATCCGGCCCGTTGGAGATCTGCCCCGAGACATAGACGGTATTGCCGGTGACCACGAAGGGCACGTAGTTCGCGGCGGGTGCGGGCGCGTCGGGCAGGGTGATGCCGAGTTCGGCAAGGCGGGCGGTCAGGGACATGACGGGCTTCCTTTGGTTGCGGTTCTGGGGCGGACGCTAACCGCCCGCCGCGCCAAGGGAAAGCCCCTTTGCCACCTGCCCCGCCTCAGCTTTCGCGGAAGGCGCGGGCGAAATAGTCGGCCATCGGTTTCAGCAAATAGGCCATGGGAGAGCGCTCCCCGGTGCGGATGAAAGCCTCGACCGGCATGCCGGGTAGGAGAATGGTGCCCTCCTCCAGCTTATCCGTCTCACCGGGGTTCAGCGCGATCTCGGCCCGGTAATAGCTCTGACCGGTGGCGTCATCTTCGATGGAATCGGCGGAGACCTGCAAGACCTTGCCCACCAGTTCCGGCGTGGTGCGCTGGTTCAGCGCCGAAAGCCGTAGGTTCACCTCTTGGCCCACGGCGACCTGATCGATGTGGATGGTCTGCACCTGCGAGGCGATGATCAGCGGACGGTCCTGCGGGACGAGATACATCAGCGGCTCCGCCGCGCGCACGACCGAGCGCGGGGTCTGCACCTGCATACCATAGATCACCCCCGACACCGGCGCGCGGATATCAAGGCGGTCGATCTCGGCCCTCAGCGCGCGGCGCTGCTCGGCCATCTCCAACTCACGGTATCGCAGATCGCGCAGCTGGGTGATCGCCTCTTCCCGCCCGGCGGAGCGCAGTTTGAGCCGTTCGATGTCAATCTCTGTCACCCGCTCTTGTGACTGGGCCTTTTGCGCCGAAAGCTCTCCGATCTGGCCGCGCAGGCGGGCCTGTTCGCGCATGAGGGTAAGCACGGCAGAGGCCTGTGTCAGGCCCCGGTCCAGCAGCGATTGCTGATTGGCCAATTCCTCTTCGATCAGCTCCAACTGCCGCGAAAGCGCGGCCTCTTGCGCGTCGACCCCGCGGATTTGCGCGTTGATCTGCGCCCGGCGTTTGCCCAACTGCTCAAGCTCTTGCGCCACGCTGACGCGGCGCGCGTCAAAAAGGTTGCGCTGCCCGTCCACCAATTCCTGCACGTCAGGGTTCGTCGCCCCGGCTGATAGCAACTCTTCGGCAAATGTGACCGTCTCGACCTCGTCGCGCTGCGCCTCTAGCCGTCCCCGGCGGGCCATAAGCTCGTAAAGCTGCCCTTCGACAATGGCCAATTGCGAGGTCAACTGCTCCGCATCCAGCCGCAGCAGCACATCCCCGGCGGCGACGCTATCGCCCTCATCCACGAGGATGTCGGCCACGACACCGCCGGTCTCATGCTGGACGATCTGCCGGTTGCGGTCGACTTCGATCCGGCCCGAGGCCACGACTGCTCCGGCGATTTGGCTGGTCACCGCCCATGTGCCGAAACCGCCGAAGAGCAAGAGCAGCCCGATGAACCCAAGGATCAGGGGCCGCGTCGCCGACCAGCGCTTGTCCTCGCGGGCGTTCATACCACGCCCCCCGAGCGCGCGGGCGCTTTCTGGATCTCGCGGTGGTTTTGCACCATCCCGGCCAGCACCTCATCCTTGGGGCCAAAGGCTTTGCGCATGCCGTTATCCAGCACCAGCAGCGTGTCGCATTCCTGAATGGCCGCCGGGCGATGCGCCATGATCAGCACCGACCGCCCGCTGGCCTTCATCTGCCGGATCGCGTGGTTCAGCGCCTGAGAGCCGGTATTGTCGAGGTTCGAGTTCGGCTCATCCAGCACGACGATCACCGGGTCATCATAAAGCGCCCGGGCCAGCCCGATCCGCTGCATCTGCCCGCCCGAAAGCCGCACCTGCCCCGCGCGGATGGGCGTGTCATAGCCTTGCGGGAATTCGAGGATCATCTCATGGGCCGCCGCCATCTTGGCCGCCTTGACCACTTTGTCGTCGTCAGGATTGGGGGAGAGGCGGGCGATATTTTCGGCAATGGTGCCGTCGAACAACTGAACGCGCTGCGGCAGATATCCGATATGCCGCCCCAAGGTCTCGCTCCCGTAATGCTCCAGCGCGGCCCCGTCGAGGCGGATAGACCCGCCCGCAGGCGGCCAGACCCCGGTGAGCGTGCGGGCCAAGGTCGATTTCCCCGCCCCCGAAGGGCCGATCACGCCAACCGCCTGCCCCGGCTCTACGGTGAAGTTGATCGACTTGAGCGCCGCCTGTTTCTCACCCGGCGCCACGACGGTCAGCGCCTTTGCGGCGAGTTTTGCCTTAGGCTGTGGTAGGGCAGTGCGCGCGGGCTCTTCCCCCACCGCACCCAGAAGCTGCGCCAGATTGGCCCAACCGGCCCGGCCCCGCTGCACCACCGGCCATTGGTTCAACGCCAGTTCCACCGGCGCCAGCGCCCGGCCCAAGAGGATCGAGCCTGCGATCATCGCGCCCGGCGTCATCTGGTTTTTCAAGACCAGCCACGCGCCGAGGCCCAGCATGGCGGATTGCAGAAACAGCCGCAGCGTCTTGGTCATCGCGGTGAAAGTGCCGCCCACGTCGGTCGATTTCACCTGCTGCGCCAGCGCCTGCCCCCGGGCCTGCTGCCAGCGGGTAAAGGCGGCATCGCGCATGCCCATGGCCTGCACCATCTCCGCTTCGACCCTGATCTGGCCCGACATGGCATCCGCCGCCTGCCCCGAGACGCCAGCCCGGGCTTGGCTTTCGCGCGACAGCATCTGATTGGCCACCGCGATTGCCACCAGCACAGCGGCACCACCCAAGGCCAGCCAGCCCAGCATCGGGTGGAACAAGAAGATCGCGGCAAAGAAGATCGGCGTCCATGGCGCATCAAAGGCGGCCATCAGCACCGGGGAGGTCATGAGGCGCTGCACGGCTTCGAGATCGGCAAGGCCCGCGTTGGTTTTCACGTCCGGGGCCACGGCGGATTTGCGCACCACCGCGTCGAACACCCGCCGGTCGAGGTCGGATTGAAACCGCGCCCCCACCCGCGCCATGATCCGGCCGCGGGTGTAGTCCAAAAGCCCCATCACCGCATAGAGAAAGACGACGAGAACCGAGAGGGCGATCAGCGTTTCCTCTGACCCTGAGCCGAGCACGCGGTCATAGACCTGCAACATATAGAGCGGGCCGGTGAGCATGAGCATATTGGCAAAAAGGCTGAACAAGGCCACCGCCCAATAAAGCCCGCGGCTGCGCCTGCGCACGCGACGCAGTTCGGACAGCCCCCTGTTCACCACATCGCTCTGCATCAAATCCCTTCAACGCTGCCCGCCACGCGCGCAGCACCTTCCCGCCTTTGGGGAATTGATACTGAGTTTAACAACCCAATGCTATTGATTTTTCGGCCCGCCCCCGACCGCCTCAGCGGTCAAGGAAGTTCGGCGCGGGCGCACTGGCCCCGCTGCCGCTGCTGCCGCCGCCAAAGATATCGCGCAGAACCCTGTCGATCACATTGTCCGCGCCGCCGCCTTGGTTGCCACCGCCTTGGGGTTGCGGCTGTGGCTGCGGTTCGGGCTGTGCCTCGCTCAGGTTGCTGGGCGGGGCGGGCGCCTGCATCGGCAACTCCTTGAGGGGCATCCCCTCATGCACGCGGCTCATGGTTTCGCGCCAAATCTCTGCGGGCAGGCCACCGCCCGTGACCCCGGTGAGCGGCGTGTTGTCGTCATAGCCCATCCAGACCCCGGCAACATAATCCGCCGAGAAGCCGACGAACCAAGCATCCTTGTTGGCCGAGGTGGTGCCGGTCTTGCCCGCCAATTGCCGCCCGCCAAACTTGGCGCGCTGGCCGGTCCCTTCGGAGATCACCTTTTCCATCATATAGACCAACTGGCGCGCGGCATCTTCTTGGATCACACGTTCGTTGATGCCACCGCCAGTGCCCATCAGCGGCTCCGTCTCGCCCAGAAGGCGCAGGTCAACCAACCCATAGGGCGTCACCGATGAGCCGCCGTTGAGGATACCGGCATAGGCGCCGGTCATTTCAAGCAGGGTGCTCTCCGATGCGCCAAGCGCCAGCGCCGGGCCGGCGGCCAGATCGCTTTTGATGCCGAACTGGGTGGCGACCGAACTCACCGTTTCGCGGCCCACGCTTTCCGAGACTTTCACCGCCGGAATGTTCAGCGAACTTTTCAGCGCCTCGGTCAGGGTCACCGGCCCCTTGAAACTCTTGGTGTAGTTCTTGGGGCACCACTGACCCGAGCCGGGAATGTTCAGGCAATAGGGCTCATCCACGATGATGTCATCGGGCGAATAGCCCAGATCGAGCGCCGCGGCATAGATGAAGGGTTTGAAGGCCGAGCCAGTCTGACGCATCGCCTGCGTGGCGCGGTTGAAGGCGCCCGCGACCTTGGTCTTGCGCCCGCCCACCAGCGCACGCACCGCGCCATCAGAAGACATCACCACGATCGCCGCCTGCGCCTTGGAGCCTTCGCGGACCTTATTCTCAAACACCCATTTCAACCCGTCCTCGGCCGCGCGCTGAATGCGCTGATCTAGGGTGGTCTTGATGATCACGTCCTCGGTGGTGTTGCGGGTAAAGAACTCCGGCCCCGATGACATGACCCAATCGGCGAAATAGCCGCCCGCCTCGGCTTCTGCCGCCTCGGACAGTTGCGCAGGGTTCGCGATGGCCTCATCAGCCTCGGCGGCAGAGAGATAGCCCTGCTCTTCCATCAGGCGGATCACCGTGGCGGCGCGGCTTTGCGATCGGTCCAGATTGTTGGTGGGCGACAGGGTTGTGGGCGCGGTCAAAAGACCGGCCAGCATCGCACCTTCCGAGGGCGAAAGCGCGGCGGCGGGCTTGCCGAAGAACCGCTGCGCCGCAGCCTCGGCCCCGAAGGCCCCGCCGCCCATATAGGCGCGGTTGAGGTAGATCGAGAGGATGTCGTTCTTGGTGTATTTCAACTCCATCGCGATGGCAAAGAGCGCTTCCTTGGCCTTGCGGCCCAAGGACGAACGACGGCATTCCGCCTCATATTCCTTTTCCGTCATGCCGCTGCTGGGGTCATAGGGCTCCCCCAGACAAAGCAGTTTGGCTGTCTGCTGGGTGATGGTCGAGCCGCCGTGGCCGGAAAGCGGCCCGCGCCCCTCGCTCAGGTTGATGCGCACAGCCGAGGCGATGCCCCGCGGGCTGACGCCCAGATGGCGATAGAATCGCTTGTCCTCGGTGGCGATGACCGCGTTTCTCAGATGTTTGGAGACCGATTCCGCCGAGACCACGCCGCCAAACTGGTCGCCGCGCCAAGCAAAAACCTCTCCCTCACGGTCGAGCATGGTGACTGAGCCGCGCGCGCGGCCATCCAGCAGCGTTTCGAGCGGCGGGATCGTGGTGTAGATATAGCCAACCGCCAAGGCGAGCACGAGGAAGATCACAAGGCTCACTCGCCATGTGATGGTCCAGATCAACCGCCAAATCCAACGGGCCACCCCCGCAAAAAAGCCGAGGATACCGCCGCGCCGGGGGCGTTTGGGGCGGGCGGCTTTGCGACGGGCGGGCGCAGCCTTGCGCGTGGCCGGTTTGCCCCGCGCCGCGGTCTTGGCCTTGGGTTTGGCCTTACCGGGATACCGCTTGTCGGCCACCAAAGGGCGTTTGCGCTTGTTCTTGTCGGTCATAATATCGCCTGCTCGGCCCTATTTTTCGCCACTTTAGCCTGACTGCAGCGGTTTGTTTAGCGCTGCAAGGTCCAATCGGCGTCAAATGTCTGATTAATTTATAGGCAGATTCCAGCCTGCGCCCGCTTTTTAGGCGGCACTGCCAAGCAATGGCGCAAATATGGCAGGCAAACCTGTCCAAGAGCGCCTGATATCCGGTTTTCTCATGCTGCACGGGCAGCCGCCCGCTTCGGTAAGCACGCATTCGGACCCGCAGACAGGAAACGACCATATGAAACCCATCTTAATACTTCCCCTCGCAGCGGCGGTCAGCGCCCTGCCCGGGCTGGCGCTGGCACAGGACGCGGAATACGCGACGCTGGCGGATACGACCTTCATCTTCAACACCCTGCTTTTCCTGATCGGCGGCTTCCTCGTCTTCTGGATGGCGGCGGGTTTCGCCATGCTGGAAGCGGGGCTGGTGCGTTCCAAGAACGTCACCACGCAGCTGACCAAGAACATGGGCCTCTTTGCGCTTGCCGCGGTCATGTATTGGCTGGTCGGCTACAACATCATGTATCCCGGTGACGGCAATTGGATCATGGAAGGCGTCTTTGGCACCTTCGCGACCAAGGACATCAAGACCGAGATCGACGCGGGCGGCTATTCCAACGCCTCCGACTTCTTCTTTCAGCTGATGTTCTGCGCCACCACCGCCTCCATCGTGTCGGGTGCACTGGCCGAGCGGATCAAGCTTTGGCCCTTCCTGATCTTCGTGGTCGTGCTGACCGGCTTCATCTACCCGATCGAAGCGTCTTGGCAGTGGGGCGGCGGTTTCCTTTCCGCCATGGGCTTCAGCGACTTCGCCGGTTCGACCCTCGTGCACGCCGCTGGTGGTTTCGCCGCACTCGCCGGGGCCATCGTACTGGGGCCGCGTTTGGGCAAATACGGCAAGGATGGCCGCGTTGTGCCGATGCCGGGTTCCAACCTTGCCCTCGCCACTTTGGGCACGTTCATCCTGTGGATGGGCTGGTTCGGCTTTAACGGTGCGTCGCAGCTTGCCATGGGCACCATCGAAGACGTTGACGCCGTGGCGCAGATTTTCGCCAACACCAACATGGCCGCTGCCGCCGGTGCCGTCGCTGCGCTGATCCTGACGCAGGTGATGTACAAAAAGGTCGACTTGACCATGGTGTTGAACGGCGCCCTGGCGGGCCTCGTTTCGATCACCGCAGGGCCGCTTGACCCGACGCTCTTCGGTGCGCTTTGGATCGGCGCCGTGGGTGGTGTCATCGTGGTGCTGACCGTGCCGATGCTCGACAAGTTCAAGATCGACGATGTGGTCGGCGCGATCCCGGTTCACCTGATCGCCGGTTTCTGGGGCACGCTGGTCGTGCCGGTCTATACCGAAGGTACATCCTTCGTCACACAGATCATCGGCTTTGCCGCGGTTGGCCTCTTTGTCTTCATCGTCAGCTTCGTCGTCTGGCTGATCCTGAAAGCCGCCGGTGGCATCCGGGTCAGCGAAGAGGCCGAGATCACCGGTCTGGACATGTCGGAACTGGGCATGGAAGCCTACCCCGAGTTCGCCAAGGGCTAAGCCCCGGCGACATCGCCAAACAATCGACCGCCCGGCCCGCAATGGCCGGGCGGTTTGCGTTAGGCCACTAGGGGTAAAGAAATGGTAAAGGTCGTGCCGACACCCGGCGCGCT
Source organism: Sulfitobacter sp. 1A15106 (assembly GCF_043556995.1). NCBI lineage: Bacteria > Pseudomonadati > Pseudomonadota > Alphaproteobacteria > Rhodobacterales > Roseobacteraceae > Sulfitobacter > Sulfitobacter sp. 1A15106. The sequence continues at coordinate 151,599 of NZ_JBIFFM010000003.1, forward strand.
GACATAGCGGATGCTGCCGCCGTGCCGGTCCAGAATCTGCCGGGTGATATGCATTCCCAGACCGCTGCCATAGGCGACCTTGGTGTCGGAGCCGTCGACCTGCGAAAAGGGCGCAAAGACCTGCTCTTCCGCGCCCGGGGGGATGCCACAGCCGCTGTCGCTGACCTGTACATGCGCCATGCCTTCGGACTGCTGAAGGCTGACCTCCACCTGCCCGCCCGGGGCAGAGAATTTCACCGCGTTCGACAGCACGTTGCCAAAGACCTGCCCCAACCGCTCTGCATCGGCTTGGACCGTCAGCACCGTCTCGGGCATCTCGCAGCGGAAGCGGATATGCTTCTCCGGTTGCAGGCTCTCTGCCCGGGCCACGGCCTTTTGCACCAGCGGGGCGAGAGGGGCAGGCTGCAGGTCGATGCTGAACTCGGCACTGCTGAGGCTTTGGGTGTCGATCAGATCATTGACCAAGGTCGTCAGCGTTTCGGAGCTACCTGCGGCCTTTGCCAGCAGACGCGCCTTTTGCGCATCGCTCACCTTGGCCCCGCCCTGCGACAGCAGGCCAAGGGCGCCGTTGATGACCGTCAGCGGGGTGCGCAGCTCATGGCTGACCGTGGCGAGGAACTGCGCCTGCATCTGCTCGGCGGCGATGGCCTTTTCGGCGGCGATCTTTTGCACGGTCACATCCAAAAGCGCCACGGCCCAGCCCACCTGTTTCTGCCCCGCCCCCAGAGAAATCGCATGGGCGCGCACGGCGAAATGGCGGTGGCCCAGTTGGATATCGGTCACATCGGGCAGGCTGCCATGGGCCGCGAGATAGCGGATGATCGGCCCCAACTCCCCAAAGGCGCTCAGCGGGGCCTCGGGATCGGCCTCCCGACGCAAGAGGTCGGCGGCGGCTGGATTGGTCTCGATCGCAGCGCCGCTCGGGTCGACCACGAAAACCGGATCGGTGCTGTTGTAGAACAACAGCTCGCGCGCGATTGCGTTCACGTCGATCCAGCGGTTATCGGCCACCAGCCAGACCACCAGCGTCAGCGAAAGCGCGAATGAGAAAGGCGTCGGATCGGTATTGAACAGGGTGATGCCGCCCAAGATATAGGCCAGATTGGCCACCATGGGGATCAGCGTCGCGGCAAAAAGCTTGAGGAAAAAGCTGCGCACCGCCGGGTTGGCCGAACGCACCGCCCGCCCCGCCACGACCGCCGCCGCCATGATGACCATGTAAAGATAGGTGATCGCGATGAAGAACAGCGGGCCGTGGTCGGATTGGACATAGGCCCCCTCTGCGCTCAGCAACCACTTGGTTTCGGGGCCATAGAACTTCTCATGCCAACCGCTCGTCACCGCGGCGAGGGTGATCAGCGCAGGCGCAAGCCCTGCGCAAAGCGGCACCAGCCATCGCGGCACCTTGGCCCCAAGCGCATATTCATAGAGGAAAAAAGCCCAGAAGGTTGGCAGCAGAACAAAGCCGATCCACGCAAGGCGGCTGACCCCAAAGGCGCAGGCGGCAGAGGTGGCGGAAAGTTCGACCCCGACCGACAGAAGCCAGAGGTCCATGGCCAGAATGGCCAGCAAAAACCAATGCTTACCGGGCAGGCTGCTGTGCCCGCGCACCCAATAGCCCAACACGGTGACAAGCGTAGCTGTCACGATTACCAGCTCTACCGCCGGCAAGCTCACATCCAAGCGGATGCACTGTAAGAATGATTCTAAAATTGGCCCGACCCTGAGTTTTCACTCAAGCTATCCAAACATGCCATTTCGACCAAGTTTTGATTAAAACGGGCCAGAATAGAGGCATAGGGCGATTGTGCCGCAACAATCGAATACTGTCCGGGCCGCGACATGCGCGGCCCGGTGGGTGGTTAGATACCGACGTCGATGATCGCACGGGCAAGGATCGGCACGCTGTTCTGGTTCAACCCGGCAATGTTCATACGGCTGTCGCCGACCATATAGATGCCATGTTTTTCGCGCAGCGCGTCGACCTTATCCGGCGTGGTGCCAAGGCGCGAGAACATGCCCCGGTGCTGGGCGAGGAAGCCAAAGCGGTCCGACCCGGAAAGTTTCTGCAACTCACCCGCCAGTTGCTCACGCAGACCCAGCATGGCGTTGCGAACATCCTCAAGCTCGGCCATCCAATCGGCCTTGAGCTCGTCATCGGTCAGGATGGTCGACACGATCCGCGCGCCGTGATCGGGCGGGAAGCTGTAGTTCTGGCGGTTGAGGAAGGCCAAAGTGGCTTGGTTCAGCCCCTGCGCCGCCTCGGCGGCTACCAGCATCAGAATGCCGGTCCGTTCGCGGTAGATGCCGAAGTTCTTAGAGCAGCTTGCCGCGATCAGGCACTCAGGCACCGAGGCGGCCACTTTGCGCGTCGCGGCGGCATCCGCTTCCAGCCCGTCGCCAAAGCCCTGATAGGCGATGTCGATCATCGGCACGGCGCCGGTGCTTTGCAGCACTTCGATCACCGCGTCCCACTCCGCGCTGTTGAGGTTCGCGCCCGTGGGGTTGTGGCAGCAGCCGTGCAGCAGGACCACATCGCCTTTCTTGGCGGTCTTGAGGTCTTCGATCATACCGTCGAAGTTCACGCCGCCGGTCGCGCTGTCGAAATAGCGGTAGTTCACCACTTCCATGCCCAGATAGGACAGGATCGACAGGTGGTTCGGCCATGTCGGATCAGAGACGAAAACGCGCGCTTCGGGGTTGGCCATACGCACCAGTTCAAAGGCCTGACGCACGGCACCTGTGCCCCCGGGGGTGGCGGCGGCGGCAATCGCGCCGCGCGGCACGGCATCGCCCAGAACAAGCGCAACCATCGCATTGGTATAGGTCGGATCACCCGCAAGACCGGTGTAGACCTTGGTGTCTTGGTTTTCCCAGATGCGCTGCTCGGCGGCTTTGACGGCGCGCATCACCGGGGTGTTGCCGCTGGCGTCTTTGTAGACACCGACGCCGAGGTCGATCTTCGTGTCGCGCGGGTCTTCGCGGTAGGCCTGTACAAGGGCGAGGATCTTATCGGCGGGTTGCGCCTTGAGCGTCTCGAACATGGGGTTCTCCGGTTGGAAGGTAACGGTAAAGGATTAAGCCGCGCCGGTGGCCACGGGCACGGTGGGGAACATGCCCCATTCCGCCCATGAGCCATCGTAGAGCGACCATTTGCGGTGGCCCATCCGCTCTAGCGCCAGCGCCAGCACGGCGGCGGTGATACCCGACCCGCAAGAGGTGATGACGGGTTTCGACAGGTCCACGCCCGCTGCCTCGAAAATGGCGCGGGTCTCTACGGGGGTTTTCATCGTCTTGTCGTCGTTGAGCAATTCGGTGAAGGGCACGTTGCGCGCGCCGGGAATATGGCCTGCGCGCAGCCCCTCGCGCGGTTCAGGCGCATCGCCGCGGAAACGTGCTGCGGCACGGGCGTCGACGATCTGCGGATCGCCGAGTTTGGAGGCATGGGCCACCTGTGTCACATCGCGCACCAATTGGTTCTGAAAGCGCACGGTCATATGGCGGTCGCGCGGCACGGGGGGCATGTCTTCGGTCTCGCGACCCTCGGCCTGCCATTTGGGCAGCCCGCCATCCAGCACGGCGACATTCTCTTGCCCCATCAGGCGGAACAGCCACCAGACGCGCGCGGCGGACATCAGCCCCGCGCCATCATAGACCACCACCTGATGCCCGTCACCCACACCCATGGCGCGCAGCCGCGACATGAATTTCTCGATCGGCGGGGCCATATGCGGCAGGTCCGAGCGCGCGTCCGAGATATCGTCGATGTCGAAAAAGCGCGCGCCGGGGATGTGCGCGGCGTCATACTCCGCCTTCGGATCGCGCCCGGCATCGGGCAGATACCACGAGGCATCAAGGATGCGCAGGTCCGGGTCTTTCAGATGCTGAGCCAACCAATCGGTTGAAACCAATGTCTTGGGATCGTCGGCCATGGGGGCCTCCTTCGTCGCGGGCGTTGCCCATGCCTATAACCGGCGGGGGATGCTGGCAAGTGGAAGGGGCGGGGGTGAGGCGTGCTGAGGGCCATCGCCTGCCCGTGGGGTGGCGATGCTACGGGCTGTTGGCACCACTTTATGGTTCAACTTTGATGTGTGCCGTCAAGGAGGCGCCCGCCTCACCAAATCGCCAGCCCGGTCGCACCAAAGGTGCGCCTAGTATATTCTGGCACGCCTTTGGCGTGACGGGCGGGCAGGCGATGGCCCGGCGCCTACGGCTTGATTCCGGGCCTGCCGCGCGTCTTACCCGTGATCCTTCAACAACCGCTGCTTCTGCCGCGACCAATCGCGCTTGGCCGCCGTCTCGCGCTTGTCATGCAGCTTTTTACCCTTAGCCACGCCGATCTTGATCTTCGCCATGCCGCGATGGTTGAAATACATCACCAAAGGCACCAGCGTCATGCCCTTGCGCTGCGTCGCGTTCCACAGATCGGCCAATTGCTTGCGGCTGACCAGGAGCTTCCGACGCCGGCGCTCCTCGTGCTGGAAGGTCTTGGCCTGCTTGTAGGGCGCCACATAGGAGTTCACCAACCACAGTTCGCCATCCTCCACGGCGGCGTAGCTCTCGGCGATATTCGCCCCGCCTTCGCGCAGGGATTTCACCTCGGATCCCTCAAGGATAATACCGCATTCGATATCTTCTTCGATCGCGTAGTCAAACCGCGCGCGGCGGTTTTCGGCGATCACCTTGTAGTTCGGATCGGATTTGGAGCTGGATTTGACCTGTGACATGCCAAAGCATGTAGAGCGCGACCCGCCCCGGTGCAAGATGCTGCCGCTCAGTCACCCAGTTTGGCGTGCACCTCATCAAGATCGATCTCACCCAAGGGTTGCTTATTGCCGGGGTTGTCGAAGTCATATTTGAACAGGTCGAAGTCGCGCTTGTAGATCTCGCGCATCAGATGCATCGACAGATCGTCAAAGTAATCCTCGACCGGATGCGCCCGCTTGGGCCCATGGCCCTCGCTCTCGTTAAAGCGCGGGATCGCGGCCAGATCGACAGGGTGCGGCGTGTCCACGGCATCAAGCACCTGCTGCATCCCATCGTTGAACCGCTCGGTCCAGAAGATCTGGTCGTAGGTGCCGCCATTGACGATAAAGGTGCTGATATGGCCCGAGACCGCAGACCAGTGAATGTCCGGGTCCATCGGCCGCCGCCAACGGATGGTATCACGCGCAAACAGCAAGAAGCGCCGGAAACTCGCGATCTGGTCAAATTCCTGTTTGCCGTCATCGCCGCCCACGTCGATCCCGTATTTCTGCACCAGCAGCGGCACCAGATTGCCGCGATAGCGCCGCCCGTTGCGCTGAATGCCGCAAATCTTGTCAAAGAAAGACGACAGAATCCGCGTGTAAGGGTTGCGCACGCAGGTAAAGGCATAGGACTTGCACGCCGTCACATTCTCGGTGATCGGCCCCTGCGACCCATCCAAGGCCCATTTATGAATGCCTGACTTGGCATCATGGATGTCGCCGTCAAAGAACTCTCCATGATCGGAATAATACATGATCTGGCCGATGGTCGAACAGGCGCATTTCGGCACCACGCGGTACACCATGCTCTCACTTTCCGTCATCCATGTTCCGGGAAAACCCATGCGCGTCCTGCCTCCTGCTGGCGCTGGCTGTTTTAAGCAACAGTCAGACCTCGGTGCAAAAAAGCAAAGAAATGCTGTTTATTCAATCGGTCTTCAGGATTAACTAGGAAGGTGATTCACGACAAAAGGCCGATGCAAGCGGGCCGCGACAAGGACATTCGGTATCCTGCATGGCGAAAATTGCCTATATCCTGCTGTGCCACAAGGATCCGGAGGCCATCATCCGGCAAGCCGAGCGGCTGACCGCCGTGGGCGATTACATGGCGATCCATTTCGACGCCTCCGCCAGCGCCGAAGACTACGCCCAGGTCACCGCGGCCCTGCGCGACAACCCCAACGTCGCCTTCCCGCGCAAACGCATCCGCTGCGGCTGGGGCGAATGGTCACTGGTGCAAGCCACGCTCGACACGCTTACCGCCGCGATGGAAGCCTTCCCGCGCGCCACGCATTTCTACCTGCTCTCTGGCGATTGCATGGCGATCAAATCCGCCGAATACGCGCATCGGTTCCTCGATGAGAATGACACCGACTTCATCGAAAGCGTGGATTACTTCGAAAGCGATTGGATCAAGACCGGCTGGAAAGAAGAGCGGCTGATCTATCGCCATTGGTTCAACGAACGCACGCAGCGCAAACGCTTCTACGCAATGTTCGAGGCGCAAAAGCGTCTCGGCCTGACCCGGAAGATCCCTGCCGACCTTCAGGTGCAAATCGGCAGCCAATGGTGGTGCCTGCGCCGCCGCACCGTCGAAGCGCTGATGGCATTCAGCCACGAACGCCCCGATGTCATCCGCTTTTTCCGCAGCACTTGGATCCCAGATGAGACCTTCTTTCAAACCCTCGTGCGCCACCTCGTCCCCGAAGGCGAAATTGCCAACCGCAGCCTGACCTTTCTGCTGTTTTCCGACTACGGCATGCCGGTCACCTTCTACAATGACCACTATGACCTGCTGCTCGGCCAGAACCACCTCTTCGCCCGCAAAATCAGCCCCGAGGCACTGGACCTCAAACGCCGCCTCGGCCTGCTCTACGCCGCCCAAGGCGTGCCTTTCCAGATCAGCGACGAAGGCCGCAACCTGTTCGAATTCCTCACCGCGCGGGGCCGCATTGGCCGCCGCTTCGCCCCCCGCTTTTGGGAGACGGAATCCAGCCTTGGCCGCGAACGTGAACTGCTGATCATCATCGCCAAGAAATGGCATGTGGCAAAAAGGCTGGTCGGACGGATACGCCAGCAAACCGGCCTCCCGGCGGTGGATTTTCTCTTCAACGAAGAAGACACCCCTCTGCCCGACCTCGGCGGCATTCAAACCACGCTGGAAAAACGCACCCGCCACCGCCGCGCCCTGATGCGGATGCTCTACGACTACTACGACAGCACGCGGCTGATCGTCTGCATCGACACGTCGAACCTCGACCTGCTGCGCGATTTCGCCTCGGACCGCGCGCAGGTGCGCATGCTCGAAGTCGAATGCAAACTGACCGACACCTATCTCAGCGGCCACGCCCGGCGCATCGGCCTCAGCGGCGCGCAAACATCGCAAGAAAACCTGTCCCGCCTGCTCCCCACGATCCGCGGGAACATGCTGCATGAGGTCGACCAAATCCGCGACGCCCAATTCGCAAACTACAGCCGCCTCTCCGAATACGCCAACCCCGAAACCAACGCCGCGGCCCTCGCCCATTTCCTCAAGGTGACCGGAGACGAGGCCCGCGCGATCGTCCAACCCGCAGGCCTCTTCGCAGATTAGCGCCGCCCGCCCCTACCGTTCGGAACAGCCCCCCGCGCCAAGCGTTGAACCAAGACCGCCGTTTCGCGGCCCGACGCACCACAACGCAAGAGGTTTTCCATGACACATAAGTTCACCGCCCTCGCCACATCGCTCCTGCTCGCCCCCGCAGCCCTCTTCGCGCAAGAGACCGCCCCCGAGGCTGAGCGCATCAGCATGTCCCAAGCCATCAAATCCGCGCAAAGCAGCATCGATGGCGGCGTGCTGGAAGCCGAAATCGAAACCGAAGGCGACGCGCTGGTCTATGAGATCGACCTGGTACGCGGCGAATCCGTGTACGAAGTCACCGTCAATGCCGCCACCGGCGATGTGATGAAGCAATCCGAAGAGCAACTCACCAGCTTCCTCAGCGGCCTCTTCCAAGAGGATGAGTTGCGCGCCGCTGGCACGGCCCGCGATGTGCTGATGACCGCGCTGACCGAGCTGGAAGGCCAAGACGGCACACGGATCGAGGAAGTCTCGCTCGACGATGAAGATGACCGCATGGTCTATGAAGTCGAACTGACCGACGCCACCGGCGAACGCGAACTTCTGATCGACGCCACCACCGGCGAAATCTCCCCCGAAGACTAAGCCCAGCCAAAGGTGCGGCCGCCTCTACCGGCCGCACTTCCCCTTATCTTCATCCTTTCTCAAATACCCTGCACAACACCGCCCCCAAACGCCCCCCAACGTTTGACGCGCCGAGCTACCCCCGCCCGCCCGAGATCAGATCCACCGGATCGATCCCGCGCTTCTCCGCACTGGCACGCACCGCCTCGCGCAAGGCCGCGCTTCGTTCCAGCAGGCGGCGGAACCGGTCCTCGTCCAGAACCAAAAGCGTGGTCGGCGCGATGGCGCGCACATCCACCCGACGGACGCGGTTCGTCAGGATGGCCATCTGGCCGAACATCTCCCCCCGCCCCAATCGCCAAGTCTGGCCCGCGCTTTCCAATTCGACAGCACCTGAGGCGATGAAAAACACGCTGCGCGCCGGGCTTTCCTTACGCAAAACCACGTCACCGATATCGACATAGCGGGTCTTGAGCGCCCGGCTCAGCCGTTTGAGCGCGCCCTCCTCCAGATCCGCAAACAGCGGAAACTGCTCGATGAAAGCACCGCGCCGCACGGCAAGGTCAAGGCCAGGACGCCCCTCTGCCGCGGTGCGCCGGGTCGCCAGTTCCTGCATCAAGGCGGTATAGACCTCGGCCCCAAAGAGACCGTCTTCGCGCATCAACGTATATTCACGCTCTTCCAAACGCAGTGCCGTGCGGCGGATGAAACGCCGTTCCAACTCCTCAGCATAGCCGGGATACTGCAAGCGCAGCCCCTCCAGCGCGGTTTCAATCCCTTCGATGCGGCGCGCCAACAGGTCGTGCAGCAATTCGGCCACCCGCCGCCCATGGATCCGGCGAATGCGGCCATCGATAAAAGTGCCCAGATCCCGCAGGATCAACCGTTGCGACAGCAGCATTTCAAAGCGGTCCGCCGTCATCCGCGCCAGCGGCCCCGACACGCCGTAGCGCCCGTGCAGCACTGCCGCCGCGCGAAAAGTGCGCCCATAGGCCACGCTGCGCCGCGCCGCGCGTTGATAGCCGCTGCGCCCTTGGGTTCGCGCCCCTTCGATTAGCCGGTCCGCATCCGAGAGCACCAGATCGGCCATCCGGGCCGAGATCGTCCGCTCGCGCACCCGCGCAAGGATCGTGTCACGCTCATGCCCCGCCAACGCGATCAGCCCAAGCGCGATGCGGTCGCGGTCGAGGATATCGGTCGCCTCCTCCGCGGTCTTGACCGCTGTCTCAAGCCGCTCGCCAAACCGTTTCGCCTCAGAGCGGACGATGTCGCGGTTCAGGTCGTAATTCTCGGTCGTTTGGGCCACGTCCTCGCGCACGGTCTGCAGGGCCACGGCGATGACCTGCCGCGACAGGGCGTGGTCGATGGGCGAGAGTTGATCCAGCCCCAGCCGCCCGATGATCCAGCGCAGCGTCGTACCCTGGGCCAGCAGGGTGAAGAGCGTGAAGCCGGTGGCCAGAATACCCACGATCCGCTGAATGTCATCCGGCACCCGCACGCTTTCCGTCACCGCCAGCGCCAGCGCCAAGGTGACCGCCCCGCGCAAGCCGCCCCAGAGGATCGCCACCCGGTAGGGCCGCTCGACCGCGGGCGAAAGCTTCGCCGCCGTCAACAGGGGCAGCAGGCCGAAAAGGATCACCGCGCGGGCGAAAATGGCGGCCACCACGACCACGGCGATGAGAAAGAAATCCTCCAGCCGGACTTCCTCAAGCAGCCGCGGGATCAGCAGGGCGGCGAGGATAAAGATCAGCGCCCCCGCCCAATGGGCCAGCACGTCCCAAAGCTCGCGCAGGTTGGTCAACGCCTGCGGCGGCAGCCGCCCCGGCGCGGTGAGGTTCAGCGTCAGACCCGCCGCCACCACGGCGATCACCCCCGAAGCGCCGACGCTTTGCTCGGCCACGATATAGGCCAGATAGGGCAGCGCGACCGAGATGGACTGTTGCGCCAATTCATGCCGCGCAAACAGCGCCATGACCCAAACCGCGATCCGCGCGCCGAGCCAGCCCACCAACGCCCCACCTGCGATCAGCATCGGGAATTGCGCAAGCGCACTGCCCAGTTCCGGGTCGGGAATGCCCAGCATGACATAGCCCATGAACAGGCCGAAAAGCGCGATGGCCGCGGCATCGTTCAGCAGGCTTTCGCCTTCGATGATCCGCGCAAGCCGCCGCGGGGCCGAGATCGACCGAAAGATCGAGACCACCGCCGATGGGTCCGTGGTCGAGACGATGGCCCCGATCAGCAGACAGGCCGCCAGCGGGATCGCACTGACCCAGAACAGCGCGTAGCCAATGCTGACCGTCGCCACCACCACGGCCACGACCGCCAGCACCAGAATGGGCACCCAATCGTCGACCATACGGCGCAGGTTCATTCCCAATGTCGCCTGAAACAACAGCGTCGGCAGGAAGACGTATAGAAAGACGTTCGACCGGATCGGCAGCCCCAGAATGGCCGCCGCCACCGGGTTTAGCGCATCCGTCAGATCGGTCCGCAGGAAAAAGGTCGCCGAGACCCCGATCAGGATGCCCAGCACCGCAAGGATCACGCTGTAAGGCAATTGCAACCGCGCCGCCAAAGGTTCGGCCAAGCCGATAACGACAAAGAGCGACGCAATGACCGTGGTGACGAGGATGATGTCCATATAGGATGGAATACCAGAATTTAGCTGAATGCGGGGCGCTTCTTGCCCCGCTCAGCGCCTGCAGTTCGTGGTGAGGTTATTTCCGCGCGCGACGTTCGGCCCGCCAGCGGGCAAAGCGGCCCCGCCGCGCGGCGATGTCATCCTCGATCGCCTCGATCTTGGGGTCGAGCCGCGCGCGGCGGAACCGCCGCCAGCGCACCCAGATCGCATAGAACAGCGCCGCGGCGAGGGTCAGCACGATGATGGTCACGAAGGGGATACCCTTGCTCGCCTCCGGCCCATCGACCGGGCGGAGCGAAATGGCATTGGGGTAGATCGACAAAAGCTCACTGCGCCAGCCGTAATGCTTAAGCGCGTAATACTGCGGCGCGCCGGTGGTGCTGCGGGCATCGGCTGCCTCGGCCTGAAGGTTGGCAGTGTCGAACTTGAAATAGGGCGGCCAGCCCCAGCCGGTGTCTTCGTTGCGGTAGACCATGACATCGCCCTTGGCACGGCGGGTCTGGATGAAAAAGACATCGCGGTTGACCGCCTGCCCCGCGCTATCGGTCGATGAGTCGGACCAGAAGATCGAATTGTTGCCGAAGTCGATCCGCTTTTCATAGGTGTCCGTGACGCGGACGATATCGGTCTGCGGCAGGGTATAGTGGAAGAACGCCCCCACCAGCACCCAGACGGTCACCCAGAACACCCATTTAACGATTCTCATCTTCGGCCCTTTCCATTAGGTCGCGCGGCCGGACAGGGGCCTTTGCCCTTCTGACATAGTGTTTCCGCGGCACTGCGGCAAATGCCTTACGCGCAATAAGGCGAGGCATTTGCCGCAAAATGCGGACCTTAGCTGCCCAGCAGCGCTTTGGTCAGGTCGCTGTCCGGCTCTGACAGCGGATCGATCACGTCGAAATGGTGCTTGCCCTCGGCCACCACATGTTTCGCGCCCCAACTGCGGGCGAAATTCTCGGCCTGTTCGAGGAAGACGGGCCGCTCCGCCGCGCCGACCCAAACGGTCACATCCACACCATGGGGCGGGGTCATCTTGATTGGGCTTTCAGCGGCGGCTTCGGCCTCATCCAGCCGCAGGGTGTCATTCATTTCGGTTTGCAGCAAGGGCTCCAGATCGGCCACGGGGGAGATCGGCACGATCCGCGTGATCCGGTCGCGCACCTCGGCCCCCAGCAGCAGCGGGTCGGTCATGCGGGCCACCAAATGCCCGCCCGCCGAATGGCCCGACAGCACGATGGTGCCCTGCGTGCGGTTCGCCACTTCGGTCAGCGCCGCGGCGATCTGGGTGGAAATCTCGGAAATGCGCACCTCAGGGCAGAGGTCATAGGACGGCACCGCCACGGCATAGCCCCGCGCCAAAGGACCGGCGGCCAGATGCGACCAATAGCTCTTGTCGAAAGCCTTCCAATAGCCGCCATGCACGAAAACCGCCGTGCCCCGCGACACCCCCTCGGGCTGGAAGAAGTCGAACTTTTGACGGTCCGAAGGACCATAGCGCACGTTAAGCTGCGCCCGCGCCCCCAATGACGCGCGGAATGCCTCTGCCTCCTTTTCCCAGCGGGGCGGAAAGCCGTCGGCCCCGTCGATATAGGCAGCGTTTGCATAGGCGTCATCTAGCATCATTTGGGTCTCCCACCCCGGATTTGATCAAACTTAACTGGACAATCATACTCGTTGTTGCTTTGGAGGCTATAGAGAATAGCGGAGAGATGACATGACTGATGCTAAGACGGATCTGAAATCACTGCTGAAAGACCCCAGCCTGCTTGAAACCCGCGCCTATATCGGCGGCCAATGGGTCGAAGGCGACGACGGTACATTTGACGTGACCAATCCCGCGCGGGGCGATGTCATCGCACAGGTCGCAGACCTTAGCCGCGCGCAGGTCGCGGGCGCGATTGCCCAAGCCGAGAAGGCGCAGAAGGACTGGGCCGCTTGGACTGGCAAGGAACGCGCCGCCGTGCTGCGCAAATGGTTCGACCTGATGATGGAGAACCAAGACGATCTGGGCACCATCCTCACCGCCGAGCAGGGCAAGCCGCTGGCCGAAGCCAAGGGCGAGATCGCCTATGGCGCCTCCTTCATCGAATTCTTCGGCGAAGAGGCCAAGCGGGTCTACGGTGAGATGATCCCCGGCCACCAGCGCGACAAGCGCATCATGGTGATGAAACAGCCCATCGGCGTCGCGGCCTCGATCACCCCGTGGAACTTCCCCAATGCGATGATCACCCGCAAAGCCGCGCCAGCGCTGGCGGCGGGCTGTTCCTTTGTGGCGCGTCCGGCGGCGGAGACGCCGCTGTCGGCCATCGTCATGGGTGTGCTCGCGGAACGCGCAGGGATCCCGGCGGGCGTGTTCAACGTGGTGCCATCCTCCTCCTCCTCCGCCGTGGGCAAGGAGTTCTGCGAGAACCCCGCCGTGCGCAAGCTGACGTTCACCGGCTCGACCGAGGTGGGGCGCATCCTGCTGAAACAGGCCGCCGATCAGGTGATGAAATGTTCGATGGAACTGGGCGGCAACGCGCCCTTCATCGTCTTCGACGACGCCGATCTCGACGCGGCGGTCGAGGGCGCGATCATGTGCAAGTTCCGCAACAACGGCCAGACCTGCGTTTGCGCGAACCGGATCTATGTGCAGGCGGGTGTCTATGACGCCTTCGCGGCCAAACTGAAGGACCGCGTGAGCCAGATGAAGGTCGGCGACGGCCTCGAAGAAGGCACCGATCTGGGCCCGCTCATCAACCCCGAAGCCTCGGACAAGGTGCAAGAGCACATCAAGGATGCGGTCGACAACGGTGCGGAAATCATTCTGGGCAACGCCAAGGACGACATGGGCGGCAACTTCTTCGGACCCACCATCGTGACCGGCGTGACGCAGGACATGAAGGTCGCCAAGGAAGAGACATTCGGCCCCCTCGCGCCGCTCTTCAAGTTCGAGGATGTGGATGACGTGATCGCCATGGCCAACGACACGATCTTCGGCCTTGCCTCCTATTTCTATGCCAAGGACCTCAGCCGCGTCTACAAAGTGGCCGAGGCGCTGGAATATGGCATCGTCGGCGTCAACACCGGCATCATCTCGACCGAGCTTGCGCCCTTTGGCGGGGTCAAGCAATCCGGCCTTGGCCGCGAAGGGTCGCACCACGGGATCGAAGACTATCTTGAGATGAAATACGTCTGCCTGTCGGTCTAAGCACCGGCGGAAGTTAAAGAAACGGGGCGTGCCATGGCGCGCCCCGTTTTGCATTGGGCTATTGCGTCAGCCGGTCCTGTGCCAGCATCCGGCGCTCCGCCTGCGAAAGATGCGAGACCGCCTGCGCGACATCACCTTCGCAACGCTGCAACGCCCGACACCACAGCCGATGCGCCGAACGAGGCGACCACGGCAGCGCCGCCTGCGCCAGCCATGCCCGCAGGGGCGGCGGCAGCTGGTCAAAGGCCGCCATCGGGTTCCCCTGACGCCGCCGCTGTTTCAGCCCGCTGCGCAGGTTTCGCTTTTTGCCAGTCATGCCGCGGGCCGCCCTTAATGCGCCTGCATATCCGCCGCGATCTCAGACGCGCTCAGCTCGGCGGGGAAATAGGTCGGCCAGTTGGTCAACTCTTCCAAAACCTCGGCGCGGTCGTCGCCCCAGTAGAGGTGATAGTGATCGGCCTTTTGCGGCGCGATGATATGGTCGCTGAATTGGATATACTCCGGCGCTTCGGCATCGCCGCCCTCTTTGGCAAAGACATAGCGCACGCCGCGGTTGCCCTTCTTGTAGGTCAGCACCTCATAACCATCGCTGGCATAGCGCCCCTGCACCGGATCACCGTCCCGGAAGAAGGTCACGGCATTACCGTCGATGGTGATGCGGTCCACATCGGTGGCATAGCCAACCTCGTAATAGGCCTTGTACTCCGCCGCCGCCTTGTCGCCGTGTTCGGCCTTGTGCTGCATCACCGCGTCCAGCGCGCCCTGCTGCAACAGCGGGTAGACCGATTGCCAGTCCCCCGCCCAATCCGACAAGGGCCGATCCTTGATCTGCGCGTCGTCAAAGTAGCCTTTGTAGATGTCGTTCTGGTCGTGGGCGTGGTCATGCGATGCCTCTTTCGTCTCGGCCACGACCGGGGCCGAAAGGGCAAGGCCCGCGCTGAGCGTCAGGAAGAATAGCGGGGATGCGGATGTTTGGGGCATGTCGTTCTCCGTGGTTTGGCCTGCGTCATGATTCGATATGTTATATCATAACCAGCTCGAAGTAGCCCTGTCCCGGAGAGTTTGCAACCCGATGGCCGCCAGCCCGAACACGAAAAAGCCGACAGCATTTTCATGCTGCCGGCCTTCGGGCGGGGGAGAGATACGCCCTGGGGTGACCCGTCTTAGTTGGTCCGGGTCTGCGCCGCGCCGTCCGCATTCACTTGCTGGGACAGGGCCGCGGCGAATTCTTCGCCCGTCATGCCGATGAGCAGCTGGCCATCGGCGTCGACATCTTGGTCGATCTGCACGACCGCACGGTCGCTATCGGCGGCGAATTCGTCGGCCAGATCGATGGAATAGCGCATGGAACCGTCCGCTTGCGGCTCTGCGTTCGAGATGGTGCCGATGACCGTATCATCTGAGGCGACAGCCACGGTGCTGCCATCCAGTGCGATATCGGCATCCGTATCAATGTCCGAGGTCGCGGTTTGGTCGATGGACTGTTCGGTGGTCAGGGTGCCATTCGCCTCGGCCCCGGCTGTGGTGTCCAGTTCCGTGCCCGCCAGATCGGCGGTCGCATCGGTGCCGACACCCGCGTCCAGCGTCTGTGCGGCGACTGGGGCCGCCATAAGAGCGGCGACAGCCGTCGTCAGGGAAAGCTTGCGTAGGGAATTTGCATAGGTCGTCATGGTTCTTCCTTTCATTGCGCGTGCGGTACTCTGCACGCTGTTGTCCGGGCACGCCTGCCCGGTCCCCCACTCAACCCGACAGCTTTTACTTGGTTTCACCCTGCCCCCCGCGCAGCAGAAAGCCGCCGTTTTCGCCCGCAAGCTTCGGCAGATATTCACCCACGAAAGGGTCGAGCTTGGGAGGCGACCGCCCACAAAAAAGGCCCGCCAAAAGCGGGCCTTCGCAAAGCGCTGGAACGGTTGCGCTTAGTTCACGGATTTGGCGTCAACCACGTCCTTGTCGATCGCCTTCACCTCGGAAGAGATGGTGATCTGACGCGGTTTCAGGGCCTCGGGCACCTGACGCTCAAGCTCGATATGCAGCATGCCATTGGCATGGGCCGCGCCGATGACCTGAACGTGGTCCGCCAGATGGAAGCGACGCTCAAAGGCGCGGGTGGCGATGCCACGGTGCAGATAGGTCTTGGCCTCATCCTCATCCGCCTTGCGGGCCGAAACGATCAACGCCTTCTCACGCACTTCGACGCTCAGGTCGCTGTCCGAGAAACCGGCGACGGCGATCGAGATGCGATAGGCATCGTTGTCGAGCTTTTCGATATTGTAGGGGGGATAGCTGGGGGTGGCCCCATCATTTGTCAGAACCCGGTCCATCATGTTGGCGATCTGGTCGAAACCAACGCTGGAGCGGTAAAGGGGTGCGAAATCAAAGCTACGCATGTGTTCATCCTCATCAGTGAGCGATTGACATATCGGGCCTTCCACCATTGGACAGACCCGGTTTTTCAAGCGCCGAAGCCCTATTGAGGCACCTCGGCAAAGCTCATGTGGGAAAGGGGTTGCGCGCTTTCAAGTCCTGCCGCGCAGAATTACGGGCGGATGAATTTCGCCCCGGTGCCGCGCTCTTCGCCGACGCGAATGCGCTTGCCTGCGG
This sequence comes from Sulfitobacter sp. 1A15106, assembly GCF_043556995.1. Taxonomy (NCBI): domain Bacteria; kingdom Pseudomonadati; phylum Pseudomonadota; class Alphaproteobacteria; order Rhodobacterales; family Roseobacteraceae; genus Sulfitobacter; species Sulfitobacter sp. 1A15106. The sequence continues at coordinate 167,966 of NZ_JBIFFM010000003.1, forward strand.
GGTTGGAATCCAGAAACACGCCCTTGCCCGCCACCAGCTCCGCTTGCAGCAGCGCCAAAGGCGCGCCAAGCGCCGTGCCGAGCGAGACCTGCGCGCCCTCGACCTCGGCCTTGGCCGAAACGACAGAGACGATATGCGCCTCGCCTGCGACGAAACTAAAAATCGGCGCCCCGCTTGAGCCGAAATCGACCGCGCAGGAGGTCACCAAGACCCCCTCTTGCTGGGCCAGCACCTTGCAGACCTCTTGCAGGGACGGTGCCTCGGCCCGGTCGCGGGCATAGCTGACCACGCCCACACGGTCGCCGGGGCGCGGACGCGCGGCGGTGCCGAAGGGGCGGATGGTGGTGTTGCGGATCGGGCGGGAGAGTTCCAGAAGCGCCAGATCATTGCGCACCCGGCCCGAGGAGACCTCTCCGTCATAGACGTAATCAGGATGCACCACAGCGCGGCGAATGTCGCGGTAGGCCCCGGCGCGGCCATTGCGCCAACCGGCGAGGAATTGCACCTCACCATGGTCGATCCGGGCCTTGGTTTCGCGGTCAAACAGGCAATGCGCGGCGGTCAGCACCAGACGCGGAGCGATCAGCGTGCCGGTGCAAAAGCCGGTCCCACCGATGTCGAGACGGCCCACCGCCTCCCACGCGGCAGCATCCACACCGTTGTCGAGCGCTTTGAGCGCGCTGTCTTGGGCCAGCGCTGCCGAGGCAAAGGTAAAGACGCCGAAGATAGCCGCCAACAATTGTCGCAAAATGCACCTCAAAACCATGTTTACTTGGCGGATATAGGGGAGTTGCGGCGAAAATACGGCGGAGGCTTAACGCAAACGCGGCACCTGCGCAGGCGCGTCGGGATCGCGGCTGAGCGCGGGTGGTTTTGGCCCACCGCAGGCCCAATCGAGCAGTTCGACGCTATGCACCACCGGCACCCCGGTGCCCGATCCGATCTGCATCATGCAGCCGATATTGCCCGCCGCGATCACATCCGGTGATTTGGCCTCCAAGGTCTTGATCTTGCGCTCTTTCAGCTTGGCCGAAATCTCGGGCTGCATCAGGTTATAGGTGCCCGCCGAGCCGCAGCAGAGGTGACTGTCCGCCGGTTCCACCACCGTGTATCCCGCCTGTTTCAGCAGGGTCTTCGGCACGGCCTTGATCTGTTGCCCATGCTGCAGCGAGCAGGCCGCGTGATAGGCGACGACCATGCCCGGCGCTGCCGGTTCGGCGAAGGGCAAGTCGAGCTCTGCCAGCAGTTCCGTCACATCCTTTGCAAGGGCCGAAACCCGCGCCGCATCCTCTGCCAACGGGTCATTGCGGAACATATGGCCGTAATCCTTGACCGTGGTGCCGCAGCCCGAGGTGTTGATCACAATGGCATCCAGCCCCTCGCCGTCCATCTCGGCCCGCCATGCGCGGATGTTGCGGGCGGCGTGGGCGTGGCTCTCATCGGTCTTGCCCATGTGATGGGTCAGCGCGCCGCAACAGCCCGCCCCTTGGGCCACCACCACCTCACAGCCCGCGCGGGTTAGCAGCCGGATCGTGGCATCGTTGATATCGGTGTTCAGCGCCTTTTGGGCGCAGCCGGTCATCAGGGCCACCCGGCGCAGCGGCTTGCCCTTAGCCGGAAAGCTCTGCGGGTCGTCGTTGCGGCTGACCGGGGGGACCGTCTTGGGCGCCATCTCCAGCATGGCGCGCAGCCGCGCGTCGGGCATCAGCCGGGCAAAAGGCCGCCCGATCTTGGCCCCGAGCAGCGCAAGCCGAAAGCGTGTGGGATAGGGCAGAATCCGCGCCAGCATCCAGCGCAGGGCGCGTTCGCCCATGGGGCGCTTGTAGCGTTCTTCGATATAGGCGCGGGCGTGATCGACCAGATGCATGTAATGCACCCCCGAGGGGCAGGTCGTCATACAAGCGAGGCAAGACAGGCAGCGGTCGATATGCTGAACCGTTTTCGGGTCCGGGTCGCGGTCGTTCTCCAGCATGTCCTTGATCAGGTAGATGCGTCCGCGCGGGCTGTCCAACTCATCGCCCAAGACCTGATAGGTCGGGCAGGTCGCCGTGCAGAAGCCGCAGTGCACACAGGCGCGCAGAATCTCATTGCTGCGCTGCGTGTCAGGATCCTGCAACTGCTCAGGGGTAAAGGTGGTTTGCATGGCGGCTCCGTTCCTATGTGCTGCGCATCAGATTGGCGAGGACGAGGCCGAACCACGGCACTGTCGTGCCCACGGCTCCCAAAACCCCGCTCCACCGGCGCATCGCCGGGCGCGGATCGGCCCGGCGCAGCGCTTGGACCACCAGCGCGATCACCCCAATCCAAGCGGCCCAGAGCGCCAAGGCGATGACCCCCAACAGCCAAGCGCTGTCACCCCAATAGCGCAGCAGACCATAGCGTAGGGCAAGCGCGATGAGAAAGGTCGCCAGCACCATCGCCGCCAAGGCGCGGATGACCCTGAGCGAAGGCGGCACGGCGATCAGCGCCTTGAACAGAAACGGGCCGATCAGAAAGACGATGAGGAAAACCAGCACCAAAGTCATGCGCTCTGGGCCAAGGCTTCGGCTTTGAACAGGCCACGGGGGTCGAACTTGGCCCTAAGCCCCGCCGTCAACCGCGCCACCCCCGGGGCTTCGGGTTCCTGTCGTGGCAGCGTCCCCGCCGCCTCCGCCCGCAGCAAGGTCGCGTGGCCGTCATACCGCCCCAAGCGGGCGCGCAGGTCCGTGCCGGGGGCCATGCGCAGCCATAGCAGCCCCCCGGCCCAATCATAGAGCCGCGCCTCCGCCCCGGCCTTTGCTGCAAGCGCCGGGGCCTCGGTCGGGCGGCAATGCAGGCGCCAGACATCGCCCGCCAACCCATGGAAAGGTGCCACATCTCGCAGATCCCGCCAGAGGGTCTCTGAGCTACCTTCTGCAAGCACCTCGATCTCGCCCCCCGTGGCGGCAAGCAAATCCTTCAACCGCCCGATCCGGTAGGTGACCGAGGTCTCGAACCCCTCCAACCGCAGGACCGTCCGCCCCTGCGCCGGGTCATGGGCCGCGCCGGTCACCTCGAAGGGGCTGCGCATGGCCAGCGCCATCGCGGCGATGGCGGCGGGATCATCCAGCCCGGACAGCACGAGCGTCGCGCTGGTTTCAGGTTTAGGGAGCACCTTCAGCGAGACTTCGGTCAGCGCGCCCAAGGTGCCCTGCGACCCGGCCATCAGCTTGACCAGATCATAGCCGGTGACGTTCTTCATCACCCGGCCCCCATTCTTGATGATGACCCCCTGCCCATCGACGAACCGCACCCCCAAGAGAAAATCCCGCGCCGCCCCAACAGCAAGCCGCCGCGGGCCGCTGACATTTGCGGCAAAGACCCCGCCGATGGTCGGCGTGCCACTGCGGCCCATGAGCGCGCGGTGGTCCATCGGCTCAAAGGCCAGCCGCTGCCCCTCGGCGGCCAAAGCGGCCTCAATCTCGGAGACCGGCGTGCCCGCCTGCGCGACCAGCGTCAGCGCGCCCGGCTCGTAAAGGGTGATCCCCCGCAGACCGGCAAGCGACAGCGCCGCGCCCGGCCCTGCCATGCCGCGCGTATCGCCGCCCCGCAGGGAGAGGGGCGCCTCTGCGCCACGGATCGCCTCGACCAGCTCCGCCTCGGAAGTCACCGTCACGCCGCCACCGACGCGCCGCTGCCGCGCCGCCCTTCCGTCACATCGAGGGGGAAGACCTTGGCCGGGTTCAGCAGCCATGCCGGGTCAAAGACATCCTTCACCATCAATTGCGCCTCAAGATCCGCGGGGGCGTATTGCTCATGCATCAGATCGCGCTTTTCGATCCCGACCCCATGCTCCCCGGTCAGGCAACCGCCCGCTTCGACGCAGAGCCGCAGGATGTCGGCGCCAAAGGCCTCGCATTTCTCCAGATCGCCGGGTTTGTTGGCGTCAAACAGGATCAGCGGGTGCATATTGCCGTCGCCCGCGTGAAAAACATTGCCGACCTTGAGACCATAGTCATCGGACATCTCACCGATCCGGCGCAGCACCATGGGCAGCTCATTCACCGGGATGGTGCCATCAAGGCACATGTAGTCGTTGATCTGCCCCATCGCACCAAAGGCGGACTTGCGGCCCAGCCAGATCGCGGCGCTTTCCTCGGCGCTGGTGCTTTCGCGCAGTTCCACCGGGTTGTGACGGCGGGCAATCTCGGTGATCAGGGCGAGCTGGTGGTCGATCTCGGCATCCGAGCCTTCGACCTCGACAATCAGCAGCGCCTCGCACATTGGGTAGCCCGCATGGGCGAAAGCCTCCGTCGCCTCGATGCAGGGGCGGTCCATGAATTCGATCGCCACGGGCAAGACGCCCGCCTTGATGATGTCGCTGACACAGGCCCCGGCGACGGCGTTGTCGTCGAAGCCCATGAGCACGGGCCGCGCGCCTTCGGGTTTGGGCAGGATGCGCAGGGTGGCTTCGGTCACCACCCCCAACTGTCCTTCGGAGCCGCAAATCACGCCCAACAGGTCCAGCCCGCCCGCGTCCATATAGCCGCCGCCGATCTCGACCACTTCGCCGTCCATCATCACCATGGTGACGCCCAAGAGATTGTTGGTGGTGACCCCGTATTTCAGACAATGCGCCCCGCCCGAGTTCATCGCGATATTGCCCGCGATGGCACAGGCCAACTGGCTGGAGGGGTCGGGCGCGTAGAAAAAGCCGTCTTCCTCCACCGCGCCGGTGACGCTGAGGTTGGTGCGCCCGGTCTGCACGCGCATCAGACGGTTGTCGCAATCGACCTCAAGCACCTCGGCCATGCGCGCCACCCCCAGCACCACGCTATCGGCAGTGGGCAAAGCCCCACCGGCAAGCGAGGTGCCCGAGCCGCGCGGCACCACCGGCACGCCCTCTTCGTGGCAGATCGCCAGAATGGACGAGACTTCTTCGGTGCTGGCAGGCAGGGTCACGGCCAGAGGGGGGCATTTATAGGCCGTCAGCGCGTCGCATTCATAGGCGCGAGTCTCATGTGCATCGTCGATCACGGCGGTGCCGGGCAGCGCCGCGCGCAGCCGCGCCACGACCCGCGCCTTGCGCGCAATGATCCCGGCATCGGGTGTTGGCATCTGCATTGCGGTCCCTCCTCTGGCCCGCAGCATAGAGCCTATGGCGCGGGTTTGGCCAGTTTGCCGCGCGCCTGGTGCAATTGCACCACTAAATTGCGGCTTCAGGGTGAATTGCACCGGGCCCAACTTCCGCCTACCTTGGAACCTTTCCGAAATGCGCTATATTCAGTTCGTTGTTTTATTGGTGTCCCATGTTCAAACGTAGCCTCATTCTCGCCTTTTTGGCCTTTGCCGCGCCGGGTTTCGCCGATCCGCCCGCCATTTTGAATGTCACGGTCGATCGACAGGGCGATTTGTGGAAGTTTGACGTCACCATCCGGCACAACGACAGTGGCTGGGACCACTATGCCGACGCTTGGCGTATTCTGGACCCCGATGGGAAACCCTTGGGCACCCGCAATCTGGCACATCCGCATGTGAAAGAGCAGCCCTTCACCCGCTCGCTTTCTGGCGTGCGCATCCCCGAGGGGATGACAGAGGTCAGCATTCAAGCGCGCGACAGTGTCAGTGGCTGGTCTTCGGAATTGGTGACGATCCCGCTGCCCTGACCTGCGCCCTTTCAGACCCGGTGGTAAGGCCCGCCCGAGAGGATCGCGGCGGCGCGGTAAAGCTGTTCGGCCAGCATGACCCGCACCAGCATATGCGGCCAGACCATCTTGCCAAAAGAGAGGGCATGATCCGCCTCTGCCCGCAGGCTGGGGTCGATGCCATCGGCCCCGCCGATGACGAAGGCCAAATCCCCCCGCCCGGCGTCACGCCAATTGCCAAGCCGTTCGGCAAATGCGGGGGAGGTTTCGACCTTGCCACGCTCATCCAGCACGCAGATCACCGCCCCTTTGGGGATCGCCCGCCGTAACAGCACGGCTTCGGCGGCCATGCCGCCGTTCTTCTTGTCTTCCATCTCGACCACGCGCGCGGGGCCAAGGCCCAGACCGCGCCCGGTCCGGTCGAACCGGGTCAGATAATCATCGACAAGGAATTTTTCCGGACCGGCGCGAAGCCGGCCCATGGCACAGATGTTAACCCGCATGACCTAGGCCCGCAAAGCGGGATCAGTGCGGTGCCGCTGTGGCCGCGTCGTCGCCGCCCAGCCACATCTTTTCAAGCTGGTAGAACTCACGCACTTCGGGCCGGAAGACGTGCACGACAACGTCGCCTGTGTCGATCAAGACCCAGTCGCCGGTTTCGCGGCCTTCCATCTTGGACGTGCGTCCGGTGGCGTCTTTGACGGCCTGCGCCAGCTTTTCCGAGATCGCCGAAACCTGCCGCGTGGAGCGGCCCGAGCAGATCACCATATAGTCGCCGATGGCCGTCTTGCCGCGCAGATCGATCTGCACGATATCTTCGGCCTTGTCGTCATTCAGCGAGGAAAGGATAAGCGCCAGCAGGTCGTCGCTGGTTGCGATTTGCGAGGCGGCAGTCATTGCAGCCCCATGGTCAGCAGCCTGCGCTGCGTCAACGTTAAGAGACAGGACATTGTCCTCCTTCGTAAATAGCACCATCAATGCTGAACGCTTGCCCCGGTGCCGAGCAGCCCCAATTTAGCGACACGGGGTTTATTTTTCAATGGATCGCGTAGCCATAGCGTTAACCACGGCGCAAATCCCCGCTCACTCAGGCATATCCCGCGATGCCGCGGCGCGCGACAGGGCCAGTTGACTGTCTTCGATGACTTTTACCTCGCGCTGCGGGAAGGGGATGGAGATGCCGTGTTCCTTGAAGGCATCCCAAAGCGCCAGATAGACATTGCCGCGAATATTGGTCAGCCCGCCGGTCGGATCCTTGATCCAGAAGCGCAGGATGTAATCCACCGACGAATCGCCAAAGCCCACGATATGGCAAACCGGCGCCTTGTAGCTCAGCACCCGGTCGACGCCCTTGGCCGCCTCCACCGCCAGTTTGCGCACCAGATGCGGATCGTCGGAATAGGCCGTGCCGAAATAGATATCGAGCCGCACAAAGTCATTGGAGTGGGACCAGTTCACCACCTGCCCGGTGATCAGGTCTTCGTTCGGGATCAGGTATTCCTTGCCATCCCGCGTCACCACAGATGCATAGCGCGCGCCGAGCGTTTGGATCCAGCCAAAGGTCTCGCCCAGACTGATCACATCGCCGGGTTTGATCGACTTGTCGAGCAGGATGATCACGCCCGAGACGAGGTTTGACACCACCTTTTGCAGACCGAAACCAAGGCCCACACCGATTGCGCCCGACAGTACCGCAAGCCCGGTCAGGTCAATCCCCACCGCCCGCACACCGATGAAGAACGCGAGCCCGTAGAGCAGGATTTGCACCCCCTTCACGGCCAGCACCTGCATGGAAGGGCTGATGTCTTCGTTCTTGCGGATCGTCGCGGCGGTGGTTGTGCTGACCAGCCGCGCCATGGTTAAAAGCGCGCCGACAACCACCAGCGCGGTCAGAATGGTCAGCACCGAAAGGCGGAATTCGCCCACAGTCAGCGCGACGCCGTCCAGAAACAAGGCCACATCATCGGCGACGTTCAGCATGTAGAGCGTGGCGTAGATCCACAGCCCCCATGTCACCATGCGGCGCAAGGGTCGGTTGCGCACCAGACGCGCGGCGAAAGCGATGCCCACATAGATCGCCGCCAGCGTCGCCGCCAATCCGATGAGATAGGACCGCGAGGGCCATGTCACATTCTGCATCACCTGATAGAGCAGCCCCGCCGACAAAGCGAACCAGATCAGCCCCAAGCGCCGTTTGACCTGCACCACCACGCGCAATTGCCACTTGGACCAGCCTTCGCGCGAGCGGACCCAGTTTTGCAACATCACGCCGGTGACCCGGTGCAACACCCACGCCAACGCCACCAAGGCCAGCAGGATCAGAATTTGGTTTTGCCGCCAACCGGGGCTCAGAATGCTTTCCCCAAAGCCGAGCACCCCGTCGAACAGAGCCTGAAGCGACAGCAGGAAGTTCGAAAACGGGTGGCTTTCAGGGATCATGGTCGGCCTTTGCAGCTAGGGAGGATCACGGTCGCACAGGCTTTGCGTCGGGGCAAGACGACCCGCAGCCCACCCCTTGCCTCCAAGACGATCACGACACCTTGCGAGACTCGCTCAGGCGCTATATCCCTTGCCCCATGATACTGGTGTTTGATCTTTGCGACCGTGCGCGTCTGCGCGAACGCTTTTTCGGCGCGACGCATAGCGTTCTGGCGCGACTATAAGCCACCCCTCTCAGCCACACCCATAGCCATTCCAAACCACGGGAGAGGACCATCATGTCCCCCAAGACGCTTTACGATAAAATCTGGGACGCCCATGTCGTCCACGAAGCCGATGACGGCACGTGCCTGCTCTATATCGATCGCCATCTGGTGCACGAAGTGACCAGCCCGCAGGCCTTTGAAGGGCTGCGCATGTCGGGCCGCACGGTGCGCGCACCGGACAAGACCATCGCCGTGCCGGATCACAACGTGCCCACCACCGAGGGCCGCGAAGACCCCGAGGCGATGACCGAAGACAGCCGCATTCAGGTCTCCGCCCTCGACAAGAACGCGCGGGAATTCGGCGTGCATTACTACCCGGTGTCGGACGTGCGGCAAGGCATCGTGCATATCGTTGGCCCCGAACAGGGCTGGACCCTGCCCGGCATGACCGTCGTCTGCGGCGATAGCCACACCGCGACCCACGGCGCTTTCGGCGCGTTGGCCCACGGCATCGGCACCTCCGAGGTTGAGCACGTCCTTGCCACCCAGACGCTGATCCAGCGCAAGGGCAAGAACATGAAAGTCGAGATCACCGGCAAGCTGCGCCCCGGTGTCACGGCCAAGGACATCACCCTTTCCGTCATCGGCGCCACCGGCACCGCGGGCGGCACCGGCTATGTCATCGAATACTGTGGCGAGGCGATCCGCGACCTGTCGATGGAAGGCCGCATGACCGTCTGCAACATGGCGATTGAGGGCGGCGCACGCGCTGGCCTCATCGCGCCGGACGAAAAGACATTCGAATACTGCAAGGGCCGCCCCCACGCTCCGAAAGGCGCACAGTGGGAAGCGGCGATGGACTGGTGGAAAACCCTCTTCTCTGACGAGGACGCCCATTGGGACAAGGTCGTGACGCTCAAGGGCGAAGACATCGCACCGGTCGTCACGTGGGGCACCTCGCCCGAAGACGTGCTGCCGATCGACGCGACGGTCCCCTCGCCCGAAGACTTCAAGGGCGGCAAGGTCGACGCGGTGAAACGTGCGCTGGAGTATATGGACCTGAAACCGGGTCAAAAGCTCACCGATATCGAGATCGACACCGTCTTCATCGGCTCCTGCACCAATGGCCGCATCGAAGACCTGCGCGCCGCTGCCGAAGTGCTGAAGGGCAAGAAGATCAAGGACGGTCTGCGCGCCATGGTGGTGCCCGGCTCCGGCCTCGTCCGGGCACAGGCCGAGGAGGAAGGGCTGGCGGATATTTTCCGCGAGGCCGGTTTTGAATGGCGTCTGGCGGGCTGCTCCATGTGTCTGGCGATGAACCCCGACCAGCTCGCCCCCGGCGAACGCTGCGCGGCCACGTCGAACCGCAACTTCGAGGGGCGTCAGGGCTATAAGGGCCGCACGCATCTCGTGTCACCCGGCATGGCCGCCGCCGCCGCACTCACCGGTCACCTGACCGACCTGCGCGAACTGGCGTGAGCGACCGGGGGATGGATACCGGGCGCGTTGCGCAGGGCTCAGTCGGCCTTGCGCAGCTCGCTGCCGGACTTCAGCACTTCGCTGCCGTCGTTCTGTTCGATCTTATAGGCCGGTTCGTCATCGCTCGCCTTGCGGGTCACCTCGCTGCCCTGCAGCTTCAGCGTGATCTTCTGCGTGTATTTCTTGACGATCTTGCCGGTCCCGGTGCCATTGCCCCAGTCCCATTCCACCTTCGTGCCGGTTTGGTACGACATGCCATGCCCTCTTGATACCCCATTTGCTTAGAACGCGCCGTTCAGCAGCGCGGTTCCCGCACTCTCCGAAGGATACCCCGATGGAAAAGTTTACAGAAATCACCGGCACCGCGGCCCCCATGCCGTTGGTGAACATCGACACCGACATGATCATCCCCAAGGTCTTTCTCAAGACGATCAAACGCTCCGGCCTTGGCGTGAACCTGTTCGACGAAATGCGCTATGACCGCGAAGGCAACGAAATCCCCGATTTCGTGCTGAACCAACCGCAATATCGCGACGCGCAGATCCTCGTGGCGGGCGACAACTTCGGCTGCGGCTCGTCGCGCGAACATGCGCCTTGGGCGATCCTTGATTTCGGCATCCGCTGCGTCATCGCACCCAGCTTCGCCGACATCTTTTACAACAACTGCTTCAAGAACGGCATCCTGCCGATCGCCCTGCCGCAAGAGCAGGTCGACGTGCTGATGAAAGACGCCGAAAAGGGATCGAACGCGCGGATGACCATCGACCTGGAAGGCCAGACCGTGACCACCTCAGATGGTGAGACATTCCCCTTCGAAGTGGACGCCTTCAAAAAGCACTGCCTTCTCAACGGGCTGGACGACATCGGCCTCACGCTCGAAAAAGGTGCCGCGATTGACAGCTATGAGGATTCGCTGGGCCAAAGCCGCCCTTGGGTCTAACGCCCGGCCTGCATGATCAAACTTGTGGGCGCAAACCGCGCGCCCACAAGATGTTGCCGCCTGCCATCAAACCGCCACGGAATTGATGCAAGAAGGCACCACCCCCTCCCTCAAAATACCCCAGTATCCTGCTCTTCTCTCTGCGGAGCCTTGAGGCATGTGCGGAAAGAAGGCAAAAATTGGACCAGAATGAGGCACACCCCATCAACCGGGGGCATCAAGTTGGAACAAGCACGCGGCATCGTATCGCGGCTGGCCAGTTTGAAAGGGCAGAGCAGTGATCGGACGAATGACAGGCGCGGCGACGCGTGGCCTATTGGTGGCGCTATTGATTGCCATCCCGGCGCTTCTCTTGCCGGGGGCCGATGCGGAATCCAGCCAGATCACCGTGCTGCTCGCCTGTATCGCGGCGATCCTGACCTTCATGGAATACAACGCCCGCCAGCCCGGCATCGTCGAATTCCGCGACGCGCCGCCTTTCAATCGGCTGCGCTTCATCAGCCTGCTCTTCACGATCCTCGTCCTCTCGCTTATCGCGCGGGGCCAAACGGCCCCGACCCTACTGACCGGCGCGCTCACCGCGCTTGGCACGATACTGGGCAATGCGCTTGATTTTCCCTATTCCCCGGTGCGCCTCGTGGTTCTGATGATGCCCGCCGACGCCCCTCTCGCGGCGGTCAACCTGATCCGCACAGCGGCGGGTCTGGCCTATCTGGTCTCGCTCATCGCATTGGCGACCTTCGTGGTGCTGGTGCGCGTCATGGGCTGGCCCGCGCGCCAAGGCGCTTTCAACGTCTGGGTAAACCTGCCACTTTTCGACCCCACCGCTGGGGGCGATGTGCTCTACCGGCTGCAACGGGACGCGCGGATCAACATCGCGCTTGGCTTCCTTCTGCCCTTCTTCATCCCCGCAGTGGTCAAGGCCACCGCCGATCTGCTAGATCCAATCTCACTGAGCAATCATCAAACCATGATCTGGACAATAAGCGCATGGGCATTCCTTCCGGCCAGTATGATCATGCGCGGCATCGCCATGGGGCGGGTGGCCGAGATGATCCACGACAAACGCCGCCGCGCCTACGCCGAAGCGCATATGCAGGCCGCCTGATCCGCCTCCTGCTGGCGCTGCTCCTGCTGACCGGCACCGCGCAGGCCGAACCGCTGCGCATCGCCACCTTCAACACAGAATTGTCGCGCAAAGGGCCAGGCCTGCTCCTGCGCGACATCCTACGCGGGGACGACCCCGCCGTCACCTCCGTGATCGAAACCATCACCAGCGCCGATCCCGATATCATCGCGCTACAAGGCATGGACTACGATCTCGAACAGGCCGCCCTCAACGCCCTCGCCGACGCCCTCTCCGCCGCGGGCGCGCCCTACCCCCACCGCTTCGCCGCGCCGCCCAATGCAGGCCGCCAAAGCGGGGTCGACCTCGACGGTGACGGCAAGCTCGGCACCCCCCGTGACGCCCAAGGCTATGGCCGTTTCTTCGGCCAAGGCGCCATGGCGATCCTCTCACGCCACCCGATCCAAGAGGGCGGGTTCCAAGATTTCAGCACCCTCCTCTGGCGCGACCTCCCCGATACACTATACCCGATGATCGACGGCACCCCCTTCGCGGGCGCCGAAGCCCACGCCACACAGCGCCTCTCCTCCAACGGCCACTGGTCCCTGCCGATCCAAACCCCGGAGGGCCCCGTCACGCTGCTGACATACCACGCCACCCCGCCGGTCTTCGACGGCCCCGAAGACCGCAATGGCCGCCGCAACCATGACGAAACCATCTTCTGGCTCCACCACCTCGCCGGAAAGATCGGAACGCCCCCGACACTCCCCTTCGTCCTGCTGGGCGACGCCAATCTCGACCCGCAGCGCGGCGACGGGCGCGGCGAAGCCATTGCCGCCCTCCTCTCCCATCCCGCGCTGCAAGCCCCCCTGCCGCACCGCCCCACGGTCAACTGGCCCCAAACCGGCCCGATGCGGGTCGACTACATCCTACCCTCCCGCCACTGGGAAGTCAGTGACGCTGGCCTCATCTGGCCAGAGGGTGAGAGCGCGAGCCGCCATGCCCTCGTCTGGGTCGACCTCACCCGCTAACGCCCCCTATCTTGACCCTCCGGAACCCGCAGGCTACCCAATCTCCAACCGTATTTTCAGGAGTTTCCCATGGCCAACCCATCCTTGCTCATCCTCCCCGGCGACGGCATCGGCCCCGAGGTCATGGCGCAGGTCACGCGCATCATCGACTGGTTCGGCGAAAAGCGCGATCTGGCCTTCGATGTAGAGCATGATCTGGTCGGCGGTGCAGCCTATGACAAACACGGCACCCCGCTGCATGATGACACGATGGCCCGCGCCCTCGAAGTCGACGCCGTGCTGCTGGGCGCCGTTGGCGGCCCAAAATACGACGACCTCGACTTCTCCGTGAAACCAGAACGCGGCCTGCTCCGCCTGCGCAAGGAAATGGACCTCTTCTCCAACCTGCGCCCGGCACAATGCTTTGACGCGCTGGCCGATTTCTCCTCGCTGAAAAAAGACGTGGTCGCGGGCCTCGACATCATGATCGTGCGCGAACTCACCTCCGGCGTCTATTTCGGCGAACCGCGCGGCATCTTCGAGGAAGGCAACGAACGCGTCGGCATCAACACGCAGCGCTACACCGAAAGCGAGATCGAGCGTGTCGCCCGCTCCGCTTTTGAACTCGCCCGCCGCCGCGGCAACAAAGTCTGCTCCATGGAAAAAGCCAACGTCATGGAAAGCGGCATCCTGTGGCGCGAAGTCACCCAACGGGTGCGCGACGCCGAATACCCGGATGTCGAACTCAGCCATATGTATGCCGACAACGGCGCCATGCAGCTCGTGCGCGCACCCAAGCAGTTCGACGTGATCGTCACCGACAACCTCTTCGGCGACATCCTCAGCGACTGCGCCGCCATGCTCACCGGCAGCCTCGGCATGCTGCCCTCGGCCAGCCTCGGCGCACCCAATGCCGATGGCCGCCCCAAGGCCCTCTACGAGCCCGTGCATGGCTCCGCCCCCGACATCGCAGGCCAAGGCAAAGCCAACCCGATCGCCTGTATCCTCAGCTTCGCCATGGCGCTGCGATACTCTTTCGACCAAGGCGAAGAAGCCGCACGTCTGGAAAAAGCCGTCGAACGCGCGCTGGCCGATGGCGCCCGCACCCCCGACCTGATGGGCCCCGAAGGCGGCACCCCCATCACGACCGAGGAAATGGGCGACGCCATCCTCAAAGCCCTCGACGCCAGCCTCTAAAAAAACCGAGGCGGGGTTTCACGCCCCGCCCCTTCCCCTTCATCCTTTCTCAAATACCCTCGGGGGAGCAGCCAAAGGCTGCGGGGGCAGCGCCCCCAATTACACCCGCGTTCCCAAAACGCCCCGCAAAATCCCTGCAACTGACCAATTGCCAAAGCCGCCAAGCTGCGCTATTGCGCTGCACATCGGTCGGGCTGTAGCGCAGCCTGGTAGCGCACCTGCTTCGGGAGCAGGGGGTCGGAGGTTCGAATCCTCTCAGCCCGACCAGATCCCCCCACAGATCCCTAGGCCCAAAACTCGGATCGCTCCGCTCAGCCGTAGACCCTGAGCAGCATCCAGACCCCCATGCCCAGCATCATGACGTTCTCGGTGAGCGAGACGAACCCAAGTGGGACATTGCTCGACCCGCCGACGCAGGCGCATTTTAGCTCACGTTTGTCGACATAGACCGCCTTGATGACCGAAACCGCGCCAATTGCGCCGATCACGATCGCCACGGGGGCCGAGAGCCAGGTCAGCGCCCCGGCGGTCATCAAAACACCCGCCAACGCTTCCCCGAACGGATAGACCTTGCCATAGGGCACCCACCGCTGCGCCAGCAGGTCGTAGTTCAGAAACATCGTCGAAAAGCTTTCGATATCCTGCAACTTCTGAACGGCAAGGAAACACATGGAGATCGAGATGAACCACTCGAAAGCCCGAAGTGTGAAGATGTTGCCGAATGCATACCAAGAGAGTCCCAGTGCCATCAGGAAGGCCACGCCGAAAATAGCGACAACGGGCTGATAGCTGGTGTCCGATTGCTTTTCCTTGGGCTTGTCCAAACCTAAATGCACGCGCAGATCGTCGTAACCGCCGATCCGCTCCCCATCGATGAAAGTCTGCGGCGTGGTCTCCACACCCTCTTTCGCCATAAAGGCATCGGTCTCTTCGCGGGTCGTGAGGTGGTGATCTTCGACGTGGTAACCCTGCCGCTCCAGCAGGTCTTTCGATTTCAACCCGAAGGGACAGAGGTGCTGTTCCATCACCATCCGGTAGAGTTTCGCGGTCTTGCCCTGCCCTTCGGCCATCCTAGCCTCCTTTTACCTTTTCAAACGACATCTCAAAGGAGGAACAAGTTTCCAACGCAGGAGAGTTCCGCAAAGGGGTGATTTAGGTCAACCGGCAACCCTGCGCAGCACCACAGGCGCGCCGCTGCTCAGGCCAGTTTTCCCAGATGCGCGGCAGGGATCGTGACTGTCCAAGTCAGGGCGTTTTCGCTGGTCACCGTTTCCGCCGCGCCATTAACCATCGCAGGTGCCAATACGGAGAGAACCTTGCTCCCGAAACCGGTGGCTTTCTTGGCAGAGGGGTCAATGGTGATGCCGGTCTCGATCCACTGAAAACGCAGCCCGCCCTTTTCGGTATGGGACCAGTGGCACTGGATATCGCCGCAGCCGTCGCTCATCACCCCGTATTTCGTGGAATTTGTCGCCAGTTCATGCAGCGCCATGCCGATCAGTTGCAACGCCTGCGGTCCCAAAGCGACAGAGGGGCCATCCACATCCACCGCCTTAGCCTGCAAATGCAAAAACGGGTCCAACTGTGCGCGCACCAGTTCGGCCAGATCCACCGAAGACCAGCCGCCATCGACCAGCAAATCGGTGGACCGGGCCAGCGCCTGAATACGGGCTCCGAAGGATTTGTTGAACTCCGCGAGAGAGGCCGCCGAACTCGCCGTCTGCCGCTGCATCGCTGTGACCAGAGAAAGCATGTTCTTGGCCCGGTGGATGACCTCACGCGAGACGAGATCGCGCACCTCTTCGGCCTTGCGCGTGGCAGTCACATCATGGTGGATGTTCGAGATCGAGACGATATCCCCCGAAAGCGTCCGAATGGGCGTGCAGGCGATGGTGACATGGCGCTCGGTTCCGTCCTTGGCCACGCGCACCGCATTGAATTGGCGCAGCTTGCCGGCCATGATCTGATCGCGATACTCAAGCACCCGCGTCGGCCAATCCGGCGGATACAAAAGCTCGACCGACTGGCCCAAAGCCTCCTCTTCCGTATAGCCATAGAGCCGCTCAGCTGCCGGATTCCAACTGATGATGCGGCCTTCCATGTCATAGGTCAGGATCGCTTCGGCCGTGGTGGCCACGAGGGCAGCAAAGGTTTCCGCCTGCACATGGGCCCGTTCGATATCGTCATGCGCCATACGGCGTGTCGTGACATTGCGGTGCTGCAACAGAAGGCAGGGCGCGCCTTGGATCGTCAGGCGGTTGGCGTTGAGTTGAAACCAGCGCCGCACCCCCGGCCCATCGCAGGGGTATTCCCCCTCAAAGGAAGTCCCGGTTTTCAGCGCTTGGCGCAGCCCCTCCAGAACCGTTTCCGCCTGCACCACGGCACCCATGGCCGCCGCTTCGCAGATGTCAAAGTAATTGGCGCCGACGTAATGCGTTCCGGTATCGCCGCCGTTCTCTTCGCAAAACAGTTTCCACGCCATATTGACCGCGACAATCTTGCCGGTGGCGTCAAGAATGACCACCTCATCGGTCATCGCCTCGATCAATTCATAATGGCTGGCGTCGAGCGTGACGCTTTGGGTGCTTTTCAACATAGCCCCACCATAGCGCGAATTCGGCATTGTCTAAAGTTAACTTAGGTTTAATCGTTAAGGCCAAAATCCTTATTTTATCGGGTTTTGGCGGAAACCCTCCTGCCTCTGTGGCGGCTGCCCGCCCGCCCGCGCGTCAGGCTTGCAATCCGCGCAAATTCTGAAATAAGCCCCGCCATCCGGTCGCAGCCTACCCGGACATCAAAACAAGGGCCCCAAAATGAAAACACTTGTCATCTGCTCAGGCGGACTCGATTCCGTGTCGCTTGCGCATATCACCGCCGAGGTGCATCACCTCACCCGGCTCGTCTCCTTCGACTATGGCCAGCGCCACCGCAAAGAGGTCGATTTCGCCCGGGCGGCGGCCGAACGATTGGGCGTGCCGTTTCACCTGATCGACATGCGCCGGATCGGTGCGGCGCTATCGGGCTCCGCCCTGACCGACGATATCGACGTGCCCGATGGGCATTACGCCGAAGACACGATGAAGATCACCGTCGTGCCGAACCGCAATGCGATCATGCTGTCGATCGGCTTTGGCATTGCCGCCGCGCAGGGGGATGAGGCCGTGGCCACTGCCGTGCATGGCGGCGATCATTTCATCTATCCCGACTGCCGCCCCGGTTTCACCCGCGCCTTCGATGCGATGCAGCAGGCCGCGCTCGACGGCTATGCCAATGTGCGGCTGCACACGCCCTTTGTCGAGCACAGCAAGGCCGAGATCGTCCGCCAAGGTGCGCAGCACGGCACGCCCTTCGCTGAGACGTGGTCCTGCTACAAGGGCGGCGCGGTCCATTGCGGGCGCTGCGGCACCTGTGTCGAACGGCGCGAAGCCTTTCATCTGGCCGAGGTCACAGACCCGACTGTCTACGCCGACCCCGACTATTGGACCACGGCCCTTGCCGCGCGGGAGGAAGGCTGATGTTCCGTATTCGCAAGGAATTCCACTTCTCCGCCAGCCACCAGTTGACCCACCTGCCCGACGATCATCAATGCGCGCGGCTGCATGGGCACAACTACATCGTTGTGGTCGAACTGGCCGCCGAGACGCTCACTGCCGATGGTTTCGTGCGCGATTACCACGACTTGAAACCGCTCAAGAGCTATATCGACGATCACTTTGACCACCGGCACCTGAACGATGTGCTGGACGGCCCCTCCACCGCCGAGAACATGGCGAAACATTTCCACGACTGGTGCGCGGCGCGTTGGCCCGAGACCTCTGCCGTGCTGGTCAGCGAGACCCCGAAAACATGGGCGGAATACCGGCCATGACCCTGCGCATTGCCGAGATTTTCGGCCCCACCATTCAGGGCGAAGGCGCGCTGATCGGGGAGCCGACGGTATTCGTCCGCGCGGGCGGCTGTGACTATCGGTGCAGCTGGTGCGACAGCCTGCATGCCGTCGACAGCCAATACCGCCATAGCTGGACCCCCATGGCGACCGAGGACATCTGGCGCCGGATCCGCAAGCTTTCCAAGGACCAACCGCTGACCGTCTCCCTCTCGGGTGGCAACCCGGCGATACAGGATTTCGGCCCCCTGATCCGCATGGGCAAAGCCGCGGGCTATCGTTTCGCCTGTGAGACCCAAGGCTCTATCGCGCGGCCATGGTTTGCCGATCTCGATACGCTCGTGCTCTCCCCCAAACCGCCATCAAGCGGTGAGCGCGTCGATTGGGACGCATTCGACGCCTGCCGGACGCTCGGCGCGCAGGCGCGGCAGCAGGTGATGAAGATCGTGATCTTCGACGAGATCGACTACCATTGGGCGCGCGAAGTGCATGCCCATCACCTCGATATCCCGCTCTACCTTCAACCCGGCAACCCCGAGGTCGACCCCGCCACGCCGGTGGACCCGCAAGCGCTGGCCGACCGTTTGGGCTGGCTGACCGACCTTGCTATGACCGATCACTGGTTCGCCCCCCGTATCCTGCCGCAGCTTCATGTCCTGATCTGGGGCAACAAGCGCGGCGTCTGACCGATGGAGACCCCATGTCCGACGACATCTACAGCAATCTTAAACAGCTCGGCGGGGAAACCCGCATCCCCGCCAGCCCCGAAGAGGCCGAGCTTGAGCGTGTGCCGAACCCGCAGGCCGATGTGGCCTATAACGTGCGCTTCACCGCGCCGGAGTTCACCTCGCTTTGCCCGATGACCGGCCAGCCCGACTTTGCCCATCTGGTGATCGACTATGTGCCCGGCCCGTGGCTGGTGGAATCGAAATCGCTCAAGCTGTTTCTGACCTCCTTCCGCAATCACGGCGCCTTTCATGAGGATTGCACCATCTCCATCGCCCGACGGTTGGCCGAATTCCTCGACCCACAATGGCTGCGGATCGGCGGCTATTGGTATCCGCGCGGCGGCATTCCCATCGATGTATTCTGGCAAACCGGCCCCCTGCCCGAGGGCGTCTGGATCCCCGATCAAGGGGTGCCGCCCTACCGCGGGCGCGGCTGACCGGGCCCTCCCTACCTCCTACCCCCCAGCATTCGGGGCGCGCGCCCACCCGCCCGCGCCCCGTTTCTCCGTGAAAACCGTGTGTTTTAGATCACAATATCTTCAGCAACCGCCTTCTTCCTTGAACCTCCAGCGGGGAAAGGCCGTTAGTCTCTCATACACGCATACGACCCTGCCCCGCGCAGAGAGGTCAACCACGGAGCGACCACATGCTGACAAGACGTCATTTC
Source organism: Sulfitobacter sp. 1A15106 (assembly GCF_043556995.1). Taxonomy (NCBI): domain Bacteria; kingdom Pseudomonadati; phylum Pseudomonadota; class Alphaproteobacteria; order Rhodobacterales; family Roseobacteraceae; genus Sulfitobacter; species Sulfitobacter sp. 1A15106. The sequence continues at coordinate 187,187 of NZ_JBIFFM010000003.1, forward strand.
ATCCAGACCACCACGGCGCTATTTTCCGGCGCGATTGCCACCCCCCTGATGGCCCGCACGCGCCCAAGCGCGGCAGAGAAGGCCGCTTGGGATGCGCAGGTCACCCCAGCAGGCTTTGACCCGGCGACGAGCAACCCTTGGGGCGTCCACCCGCGCTTCTTGCCGCAGCGGGTCGTGGCGAATGACAACCTGCGCGTCGGTGACATCCACGTCGATGCGGTGGCGCGCTATATCTATCATATCGAAGAGGGCGGCACCGCAATGCGCTACGGCGTAGCGATCGCGCGTGGCAATCTTTATGAGCCGGGCACCTATACGATCAAGCGCAAGGTGCAATGGCCGCATTGGACGCCCACCCAAAACATGATCAAGCGCGATCCCGAGCTCTACGCTGGCCTTGAGGACGGCGTGCCGCCCGGCCCGGAAAACCCCCTCGGCTCGCGGGCACTTTACCTCTTTGAAGGGAACCGCGACACCTATCTGCGCATCCACGGCACCCCGCAGCCACAAAGCATTGGGGGCCGGGCAAGCTCAGGCTGTGTGCGGATGATCATGGCGCATATCAACCAGCTCTACCCGAATGTGCAGACCGGCTCGACGGCCTATCTCTACTCGGCGGAAGAAAGCGTTGTTGCCAGCAGCTAAGTTGGAACGAAAAACGGGAGCCGCTTGGCGGCCCCCGTTGTTATGTCAGGCTTGGCGTTTGGTGCAGATCGGATTGCCACCCACCGCCCGCAGCGGCACCAGCGTCGTCTCGACCGGGCCGTTGTGCTGATACCAATAGCAGCCATCCTCCGGCAGCAACCGCGCCGTCGACAGATCTTGGTTCGGCGCGGCAAGGCTCACCACCGACTTCGGCAGATTGCCCACGCGGGCCGAGCCGCCCTGCGGCCCACTCGCCGGTACCGTACATCCGGCAACGGCCAGCAAGGCCGCCCCGATCACAAAAGTTCCTGTTTTCATCAAAGCCTCTGCCATTCCTGATTATATCCGGGGCAATCTGACAGACCGGATGGGGATTTCAAGGCACAAGGGGGTGAGGTGGTCGGCAGCGCCCTACGCGCCGAATGGCGACCCCGGCAGGATTCGAACCTGCAACCTGCCCCTTAGGAGGGGGCTGCTCTATCCAGTTGAGCCACGGGGCCGACAGGCTTGGGTTTAACGCAAGCGTCTGGCGATGTCATCGGCAGATTGGCAACCGAATGACTGCGCCTCGCAGCAGGGCTGCGGCAATGCTTGATCGCGCCTCCCGCTTCGCGCTACCTATGGGTAAGGCAAACAGGAAAACCAAATTGACCACACCCCCCAAACGCCCGTTGACCCTGCGTGATGTGTCCGATGCTTGCGGCGTTTCCGAGATGACGGTCAGCCGCGTCCTGCGCAAACGCGGCGACGTGTCGGAGGCCACCCGCAATCGCGTTCTCGCCGCCGCCAAGGCGCTTGGCTATGTGCCCAACCAGATCGCCGGATCGCTGGCCAGCCAGCGCGTGAACCTTGTGGCGGTCGTGATCCCTTCGTTGGGCAATATGGTGTTCCCCGAAGTTCTGAACGGCATCAACCAAGTGCTCGAAGACACGCCGCTGCAGCCGGTGGTGGGGGTGACAGACTACCTGCCCGAGAAGGAAGAGCGGGTGCTTTATGAGATGCTCTCATGGCGGCCCTCTGGGGTGATCATCGCGGGGTTGGAGCATTCCGATGCCACCCGCGCCATGCTGCGCAATGCGGGCATTCCGGTGGTCGAGATCATGGACACCGACGGCAAACCTGTCGATGCGATGGTGGGGATTTCGCACCGCCGCGCCGGGCGGGAGATGGCACAGGCGATCCTGCGCGAGGGCTATGAGCGGATTGGCTTCATGGGCACGAAAATGCCCCTCGACCACCGCGCGCGCAAACGGTTCGAGGGCTTTACCGAAGGGCTCGCCAAGGCGGGGGTCGAGATCGAAGACCGGGCCTTTTACTCGGGCGGCTCCGCGCTGGCCAAGGGGCGCGAGATGACACAAGAGATGCTCGAACGCTCGCCCGACCTTGATTTTCTCTATTATTCCAATGACATGATCGGCGCGGGCGGGCTGCTGCACCTGATCGACCAAGGCATCGACATTCCCGGTCAGATTGGCCTCGCCGGGTTCAACAACGTCGAACTGCTGCAAGGTCTGCCGCGTCAATTGGCGACGATGGACGCTTGCCGGAACGAGATCGGTCAGGCCGCGGCGCGGATCATCCTCAACCAGACCCAGCCCAAACCGGACCCGGAAATGCAAACACAAATCACCCTGACGCCAACGCTGTCTCTGGGCGATACCCTGCGCCGCCGCCGTCAGGGGTGAGCCGCCCAAGGCTCGGCAATGCCGCCGCGCGGCGGTTGTTTCTGACGCGTCACCTGCTGTCGGACCCGCCGCAGGGCCCGACCAAGGGCGCGGCACTGCTCAAGCTGATCCATGATCTGGGTTTTGTGCAACTCGACAGCATCAACACGGTGGCGCGGGCGCATGATCTGATCCTGTTCGCCCGCCGTCCGCGCTATCGCCCCGCTGCGCTCAAGCGGCTTTATGAAAAAGACCGGGCGCTGTTTGAGCATTGGACCCATGACGCCGCCGTCATCCCGATGGAATTCTACCCGCAATGGCATCTGCGCCGAACCCGCGATGCGGCCAAGCTGCTGGGCCGCTGGAAGGATTGGCAGCGGCACGACTTCGAAACACAGATGCAAAACGTGCTCGCGCAGGTTCGGGCCGAGGGCAGCGTCACCTCATCCGACGTGGGCCGCGACGAGCCGCGCAGCAGCGGGGGCTGGTGGCAATGGCATCCGTCGAAAACCGCGCTGGAGTATCTGTGGCGCAGCGGCGCGCTGGCTGTGACCGGGCGCGAGGGGTTTCGCAAGCGCTATGACCTGACCGAGCGGGTGGTCCCCGCCGCGCTGCGCGACCCGGCGCATGCCCCCGACATAGAGCAGACGATCGACTGGTGCTGCGATCAGGCGCTGGCGCGCTTGGGTTTTGCCACGGCAGGGGAATTGGCCGCCTTCTGGGCCCATATCTCCCCCGCCGAGGCGCGCGGCTGGTGCGCGGCAGAACAAGGCGCGGGGCGGCTGGAGGAGATCGACATTGAGGCGGCCGACGGCAGCCTGCGCCCCGCCTTTGCCCGCCCCGGCTGGGCCGATGACCCCGCCCTTACCCGCGAACCGCCCAAACGGCTCCGGGTGCTCAGCCCCTTCGACCCCGCCCTGCGCGACCGCAAACGCGCCGCCCGGCTTTTCGGTTTCGACTACCGGATCGAGGTCTTCGTGCCCGAGGCGCAGCGCGAATACGGCTACTATGTCTTTCCGCTGCTACAGAGCGACAGGCTGGTGGGACGGGTCGATATGAAGGCGCATCGCGATCTGGACGTCTTGCACGTCACCGCGCTCTGGCCCGAACGCGGGGTTCGCTGGGGCAAGGGGCGGCAAGCGGCCTTCGAGGCAGAGCTGCACCGCCTCCTCCCGCTGGCTGGGGTGCGCCGGGTCAGCTTCACCGAGGGCTGGCTGCGCGTGCCACATTAGCTGAAACGGGGCGGCAGGAGCCCTGCGTGAAACCAGTTGAGATAGCTGTGGATCGAATGCACGGGCCGCCCGGTCGCCGCCGCGATGTCGGAGGCATATGGCACCATGTTGGTGCATTCCAAAAGGATCGCCCCGACATCCGCGTGGGCCTCCACCAACCGCTGCGCCGCCTGCACCATCTCGGCCCGTGCCTGCCCCACGTCGAGGTCGGGCAGATTGCCGAGGATCGTTCGGGCGAAGCCGCTGCCCTCCATCCCCACCACCGGGCTGCCCTCGGGCACCCCCGCCGCGCGCAGATGGGCGGGCGAAAGCGTTGCGGCGGAGATCGTCAAGATGCCCAGCCTTTGCCCCGGCGGCAGGCAGGCGGCGATCTGCCCCGCCTGCTCCAACGCAGAGGCGGCAACGGGCACGCCCAGCGCTTCGGCGAGGCGAGGCCGGATCAGCGCCAAGAACCCGCAGGTGGTGGCAATGCCGGTGCAGCCTTCGGCGATCAAGTCGCGCCCCACGGCGATGAAAGCCTGCACGAAGGGGTCGATATCGTCACATACGATCGCTTCGGGCGTGGCCCCCGGCACCACGGCATAGCGCACAGGAAAATCCCAACTGCCCGCATGGCCGACATCCCCCAGAATGCGGGGAAACCGCGTGTCCAGCATGAGGATTCCCAGCCGCGCGCCCGTCTCGTTTGTCATATGCCCTCCGTTTGGGCGCAGGATGCCTTTGCGGGCAGGGCGAGACAAGCGAAACCCTAACAATGACATTTTATCAGCATTTTGTTGACGTGGTGATTTTTTGTGTAAAAGATGCCCCAAAGGAAACAAGCCATGACCCAACGCGAAATCGAAAGCCACCACCCATGAGCCAGCATGTCGTCGTTATCGGCGCCGGGATTGTCGGCGTCTCTGCCGCGATCTGGCTGCGCCGCGCCGGGGCGGCGGTAACGCTCGTCGACCGGGCCGAGCCGGGGCGCGGCACCTCTCATGGCAATGGTGGCGTGCTGGCGGCGGCGGGCGTCGCGCCGGTGACCGGGCCGGGCCTGCTGCGCAAATCGCCGGGGATGCTGCGCGACCCCGAGTTTCCGCTGTTCCTGCGCTGGCCCTATCTGCCCCGCCTGCTGCCATGGCTGCGCCGCTACATGGCCCACGCCAATGACCGCGATACCCGCCGCATCTCTGCCGGGTTGGTGCCCATCGTGAGCGACAGCGTGGCGCAGCACAAAGCTCTCTGCGCCGATCTGGGGCTGGAGGATTGGGTCCGCGACAGCGACTATTGTTTTGCCTATACCAACCGCGCGGCCTTCGAGGCTGAAGCCTACACTTGGGCGCTGCGCCGCGAGGCGGGTTTCGAGCCGGAAATCATCGACGGCGGCGCGGTCAGGGAATTCGACCCGGCCTATGGGCCGCAGATCACCTGCATCGCACGGCTGGCCGACCACGGCTTCATCGCCGACCCCGGCGGCTATGTCCGGGCGCTGGCCAAGGCTTTCGAGGGGATGGGCGGCACCATCCGACAGGCCGAGGTGCAGGACGTGGCGATCGTCGACGAAGAAGTCACTTCGGTCATCACCGACCAAGGCCCCCTGCCCTGCGACGACGTGCTGCTGGCGACTGGTGTCTGGTCGAAACCGCTCATGCGCAAACTGGGGATCAACGTGCCGCTGGAATCCGAACGCGGCTACCACATCGTCTTCAAGGATGCCGAGGGCGGCCCATCGCGCCCCACCATGATGGCGGCGGGCAAATTTGTCGCCACGCCCATGGCCGAAGGGCTGCGCTGTGCCGGGATCGTCGAGTTCGGCGGGTTGGAAGCGGGCGCGTCCAAAACGCCACTGGCGCTGCTGCGCCGACAAGCCAAAGCCGCCTTTCCCCATCTCTCCGCCAAGGAAGAGATCGAATGGCTGGGGCACCGACCCGCCCCCAGCGACTCGCTGCCCCTCATCGGGCAGATCGGGACGAGCCGGGTCTACACTGCCTTCGGGCACCATCACATCGGGTTGACGGGCGGGCCGAAAACGGGCCGACTGATCGCCGGATTGATCACGGGGCAGACGCCAAACACGGATCTGACCCCGTATCACCCCCAACGCTTCGACGGATGACGCCAAGCGTGGGACTACAACAACAAGGGAGAAACCACATGACACTGACAGCAAGACTGATGGCCGGCGCGGCGATGACCGCCCTGACGCTCGGCACCGCCATGCCCGCCTTCGCGGCCGAGAAATGGGACATGCCGATGGCCTATTCGGCCTCGAACTTCCACTCCGAGAACGGTGTGCAATTCGCCGAATGCGTGGGCGAGAAGACCGGCGGCGAGATCGAGATCACCGTGCACCCGGGCGGCGCCCTCTTTGCTGGCGCGGACATCAAGCGCGCGATCCAGACCGGGCAGGTCCAACTGGGCGAGCGTCTGCTCTCCGGCCACCAGAACGAGAACGCGGTTTTCGGCTTTGACTCCATCCCCTTCCTCGCGCCCTCTTTCGAGGCCAGCGCCCAGCTTTGGGAAGCCGCCAAGCCCAAGGTTGAATCCGTTCTGGAAGAGCAGAACCTCGTCCTGCTTTATAATGTGCCATGGCCGCCCCAAGGACTCTACTTCAAAAAGGAAGTCGACTCGGTCGAGGACATGAAGGGCGTGAAATTCCGCTCTTACAACAACACCACCGCGCGTCTGGCCGAGCTGACCGGCATGTCGCCCGTGACCATCGAGGCCGCCGAAGTCAGCCAAGCCTTCGCCACCGGTGTCGCGGAATCGATGATTTCTTCAGGGGCCACCGGCTATGACCAGAAGGTCTGGGAAAGCCTGACGCATTTCTACGAAGTCGACGCATGGCTGCCGCGCAACTACGTGATGATCAACGCCGATGTCTGGGCCGAAGTCTCGGACGCGAACAAAGAGGCGATCACCACCTGCGCGACCGAGGCCGAAGAGCGTGGCCTGCAAGCGTCCAAGGACTACACCCAGTTCACCTATGACGGGCTGCGCGAAGGCGGCATGAACGTCGAGCCCGCCAGCGAAGAGCTGATGTCCGGCCTGCGCGAGGTGGGTGAGACCATGACGCAAGAGTGGCTCGAAGCCGCGGGCGAAGACGGTGAGGCGATCGTCGACGACTACAAGGCGATGCAATAATCACGAAACCTGCGGCGGCCCGTCACCCGGGCCGCCGTTCTCATGCCCGGGCATGACTTGACGGAGGGAGAGCCGCATGAAGGCGCTGCGCAGACTATTGGACGGGCTATATACCGGGGCGGGGGCGCTTGCCGCGCTCTGTCTGGTGGCCATCCTTACCTTGATCGTGGCCCAGATGGTCGCTCGTTGGACCGGCAATGTCTTCCCGGGCGCTGCCAGCTATGCGGGCTATGCCATGGCCGGGGCCAGTTTCCTCGCCTTCGCCAATGCGCTCAACCGCGGTTCGCATATCCGCGTGTCGATCCTGCTTAACGCGCTGAGCGCGGGCGGAAAGCGGCTGCTGGATATCTGGTGTTTCGCCGTGGCGGCGGCGGTGGCGTGGTATTTCACTTACTACGCCTATTGGTTCGTCTACTGGTCGTGGAAGTTCAACGAAGTCAGCCAAGACCAAGACGCCACCGCACTCTGGATACCGCAATCCGTCATGGTCATCGGCGGCGGCATCCTTGCCATCGCGCTGACAGACAATCTTTTGCACCTCATCTTCAAGGGCGACCACCGCGTCACCCGTGACCTAGTCGATCAAAGCTTCGGGGAATGACGCCATGACCGAGATCTATGCCATTACCCTGTTTCTGATCGTTCTCTTCTTCCTCCTCGGCACCGGTGTCTGGGTTGGCCTCGCCCTGATGGGCGTGGCCTGGGTCGGGATGGAGCTTTTCACCACCCGCCCCGTGGGCGACGCCATGATCACCACGATCTGGGCCAGTTCCTCAAGCTGGACGCTGACCGCGCTGCCGCTCTTTGTCTGGATGGGCGAAATCCTTTACCGCACGCGGCTGTCGCAGGACATGTTCCGCGGGCTGTCGCCTTGGCTCGCGAAACTGCCGGGCGGACTGGTGCATACTAATATCGTCGGCTGCACGGTCTTTGCCGCCGTCTCGGGCTCTTCCGCCGCGACGCTGACCACCGTAGGCAAGATGTCGATCCCCGAGCTGCGCGCGCGCAACTATCCTGAAAAGATGATCATCGGCACGCTGGCCGGGGCCGCCACGTTGGGCCTGATGATCCCGCCCTCGCTGGCGCTGATCGTCTACGGGGTGACGGTGAACGAAAGCATCACCAAACTGTTCTTCGCGGGCGTGCTGCCCGGCCTGCTGCTGGCGCTGATGTTCATGGGCTATGTCGCCGTCACCAGCATGCTGTCGAAGGATTGGAACCCCGATGCGGAGACCGGGATGAGCTTTGGCGAAAAGCTGCGCAACTCGCGTTTCTTGCTGCCGGTCTTTGCGCTGATCACGGTCGTGATCGGATCCATGTACCTCGGCTTTGCCACGGCGACCGAGGCGGCGGCCATCGGCGTCATCGGCTCCCTCACGCTGGCGCTGTTTCAAGGCTCGCTGAACTGGCACAGCTTCCGCGAGAGCTTGATGGGGGCGATGCGCACCTCTGCGATGATCGCACTGATCCTTGCGGGCGCGGCTTTCCTGAAACTGTCGATGGGTTTCACCGGTCTGCCCCGCGCGCTGGCCGATGGGATCGCGGCGATGGAGCTGTCGCGCTTCGAGCTTCTGATGGCGCTCTTGGTCTTCTACATCGTACTGGGCATGTTCCTCGACGGCATCTCCTCGGTCGTGCTGACCATGGCGGTGGTCGAGCCGATGGTCCGCAGCGCGGGTATTGATCTGATCTGGTTCGGTATCTTCGTGGTCGTGGTCGTGGAGATGGCGCAGATCACCCCGCCGATTGGCTTTAACCTCTTTGTGCTGCAAGGCATGACCAACCACGAGATGGGCTATATCACCAAGGCCGCGCTGCCGATGTTCGCGATTATGGTCTTCATGGTCTTCGTCCTGATCTGGTTCCCCGAAGTGGCCACATGGCTGCCCGAAAACCTGCGCAGCGCACCGGTTTAGCGGTGAAGGGCCATGCGCTATATGCTGAGACTGGCCTCGCGCCATGCGCGGGCCTGTCTGATCGTCGGGCTGCTGGCTGGGCTGGCCCTGCCCAGCCTTGCGGCGGCGCTGGCCGGGTGGCTGCCGCAGATGGTGGCTGCCCTGCTGACGATCACCGCGCTCAGGATCGGGCACCGCGCGGCCCTTGGCGCAGTGCGCGATCTCATCTGGGGGCTGGCCTCGGTGCTGGCCTTGCAGACGCTGCTGCCCCTGCTACTGCTGGGGGGCTTCGTGCTGGCCGGGCTGGGGCAGACCCCTGCGGCACTGGCCTTGACCCTTGCCGCGGCGGCCCCGGCGCTGACGGGCAGCGTGAACCTCGCCCTGTTGATGCGGCTCGACGCGGGGCGGATGATGCAGCTCATGGTGCTGGGCACCGCCGCCTTTCCGCTGACCGTCCTGCCGGTGCTGGCGGCCCTGCCGCAACTCGGCCCGGCCTCGGAAATCGCCCTCGCCGCCCTGCGGCTCTTGGCCGTGATCCTTGGCGCGACGGGGCTGGGCTTTGCCCTGCGCCATGTCTTTCTGCCCCATCCCACCCCGCGCCAAACCGAGGCGCTGGATGGCGCATCGGTGCTCGCCTTCTCGGTCATCGTGGTGGGGCTGATGGCGGCGCTGAACCCCGCGCTGCGCAGCGATCCATGGGCCGTGGCGGGCTGGACGCTGCTGGCCTTCGCCCTAAGCTATCTGTTGCAGGCGGGCACGTTGCTGCTGACCCGGCGCGGCCCGCTCCGCGCCGTGGCCGGACCACTGGCGATCGGTGCGGGCAACCGCAATATCGCGCTGTTTCTCGTGGCGCTGCCTGCGGAGGTCATCGCGCCGCTGATGATCTTTATCGGCTGCTGGCAACTGCCGATGTATCTGACCCCGGTGCTGCTGCCGCGCCTTTACGAAAGGATGCTTCGCAATGACTGACTGGCCCCGCATCCGCAGTGTCGGCCTCTCCGGCCTATTGGTCACCTTTGCCGAGAAGATGTCCGAACCCGCCAACCGCGCCGCCCTCGCCTTTCGCGCGGCGGTAGAGGAACAGGACTGGCCCGAGGTGAGTGAGACGAGCACCTCGCTGGTGTCGACCTTCGTGCAATTCGAGGTCTCCCAAGAGGCCATCACCACGATGACCGACCGCCTGCGCGACCTGCTCGAAACCCGCGACTGGTTCGCCGAAGCCCTCCCCGCCGGGCGCAGCCTGTGGCATGTGCCCACGGTCTATGGCACCGACCTCGCCCCGCAGTTGGAGGAGGCCGCCGAGGCCGCGGGCCTCGACCCCGACGCGGCCATTGCGGAACTGTCGCAGGCGCGGGTCCGGGTGCTGACCATCGGCTTCGCCCCCGGCCAGCCCTACCTGGGCGAACTGCCCCCGCATTGGGACATTCCGCGCCAGCAGGGGCTGACGAAATCGGTGCCGCCGGGGTCGCTGGTGGTGGCCATTCGGCAGTTGATCATCTTCACCAATGCCTCCCCCACCGGCTGGCGGCACATCGGCCAGACGGCTTTTCGCACCTTCCGCCCGGGCAGCGATATGCCCTTTCCGCTGTCGCCGGGCGATGAGCTGATCTTCCCATCCATCACCCGGCAAGAGTTCGACCGCATCGCCGACGACCCCACCGGCGGTGCCGAGCGGGAGGCGCTGACATGAGCGGCACGCTGACCATCCTTCAAGCCGGTCCGGCCATGACCATCCAAGACCTTGGTCGCCCCGGCTATCGCGCCGTAGGCCTGACCCACGGCGGCGCGGCGGACCCGACCGCCCTGCACGAAGGGGCCGCCCTGCTGGGCCAAGATCCGAACAGCGCGGCTCTGGAGATGGCCGGGAGCGGCGGCAGTTTCGAGGTCGATCAGGACACCCGCATAGCCCTGACCGGGGCGCAGATGCAGGTTAGCATTGACGGCGAGCCGGTCGCGTGGAACGCCAGCCACCTCCTGCCCGCCGGGGCGAAGCTGACCATCGGCGGCGCGCGGGACGGGGCCTATGGCTACCTCCATGTCGGCGGCGGGTTTGACGTGGCGCCGGTGATGAATGCGCGCGCCAGCCATCTGGCCGCTGGCATCGGCGCGCTGCTGCAAAGTGGTGAGACCCTGCCACTGGGGGCCGATAAGGGCGGCGAGACGAACCTCACTTTCCCGCGCGACAGCCGGTTCGGGGCAGAGAAGGTGCGCATCGTGGCCTCCATGCAGACCGATGCCTTCGACGAGGCAACCCGCCAGCGGTTCACCGAAACGACCTTTCGCCGTGATCCGCGCGCCAACCGCATGGGTGCGCGGATGGATCATGACGGCGAAGGCTTCGCGACCGGCGGGCAACTTACCATCGTGTCCGAAGTCATCACCCCCGGCGACATCCAGATCACCGGCGACGGCGCGCCCTTCGTGTTGATGTGCGAATGCCAGACCACCGGCGGCTACCCCCGCATCGGCACGGTGATCCCCTGCGACCTGCCGATCGTCGCACAGGCGCAGCCCGGTGCTGCGCTGCGGTTCGAGTTCATCGACCTCGACGAAGCGCTGGCCGCCGAGACGCGCCACCGCGCCGACCTCGCTGCCCTGCCCAAGCGCCGCCAGCCGCTGTTGCGCGACCCGGCGCGCATCCGCGACCTCTTGGGCTATCAACTGATCTCCGGCGTGGTTTCCGCCATGGCCGATCCCTTCGAGAAGGAGAGCACATGACAACCGTCGATCTCAACGCCGACATGGGCGAAAGCTTTGGTCCTTGGAAAATGGGCGACGACGCGGCGCTTCTGCGCGTCGTGACCTCGGCCAATATCGCCTGTGGCGGGCATGCGGGCGACGCCGATGTCATGGCGGCGACGATGCGCATGGCCCATGAGAACGGCGTCGGCATTGGCGCGCATCCGGGGTTCATGGACCTCGCCGGTTTTGGCCGCAACCGCCTCTCAGTGCCGCGTGGCACCTTGCAGAACCAGATCCGCTATCAGGTCGCCGCGAGCGTCGGCATGGCACGCAGCGTCGGCGCTGAGGTACGCCACCTGAAACTGCACGGCGCGCTGGCGAATATGGCGTCGGAGGATGAGGGCTTGGCGCGCGACCTTTATGAAGCAGCCTTAAGCGTGGCCCCTGACCTCATCGTCATGGTCCTCGCCGCCACGGCGCAGGAACGCGCGGTGAAATCACTGGGCTGCAAATGGGCCGGCGAGATCTTCGCCGACCGCGCTTATAACGACGACGCGACGCTGGTCGACCGCAGCAAGACCGGCGCGGTGATCCATGATGCGGAAGCGGCAGCGGCGCGGATGGTCGAAATGGTCAAGGCAGGCGCGATCATCACCGAGAGCGGCAAGCACATCCCCAGCCGGATCGACACGATCTGCCTGCATGGCGACACCGCAGAGGCCGTTCAAATCGCAACCGCCGTCCGCAAGGGTTTGCAGGACGGCGGCGTAACTTTGGCAAAGTTCAGCGGCAGCGTTTAGCTGCGCACCAGCTTTTCATAGTCCAAGGCGATCTCACGCGTCAGCGCGCCGACCTCGAAATGCCAGTCGCCGATCTGGCCGACCGGGGTCACTTCGGCGGCGGTGCCGGTGAGCCAGCACTGTTCGAAACCTTCCAGTTCCTCGGGCATGATGTGCCGCTCGTGGACCTTGATGTTCTTCTCGCGCAGCATGTCGATCACGGTCTGCCGGGTGATGCCGTTGAGGAAGCAATCGGGCGTTGGCGTGTGCACTTCGCCGTCCTTGACGAAGAAGATATTCGCGCCCGTCGCCTCGGCCACATAGCCGCGGTAGTCATACATCATCGCGTCCGAGCAGCCCTTCGCCTCGGCCGCATGTTTGGACATGGTGCAGATCATATAGAGACCCGCCGCTTTGGCATGGCTCGGGATCGTCTCGGGCGAGGGGCGCTTCCATTTGGAGATGTCGAGCTTGGCGCCCTTCATCTTGGCATCGCCGTAATAGGCACCCCATTCCCATGCTGCGATAGCCATGCGGACCGGGTTGCGGGCCGAGGCGACACCCATGTCTTCGCCCACACCACGCCAAGCGACCGCACGCACATAGGCGTCTTGCAGGCCAGAGGCGGCGAGGACTTCGGCCTTGGCAGCTTCGATCTCATCAATGGTGTAGGGGATCTCAAAGTCGATCATCTCAGCCGAGCGCTTGAGCCGTTCGGAATGCTCGCGGCTTTTGAAGATTTTGCCGTTGTAGGCGCGCTCGCCCTCAAACACCGAAGACGCATAGTGCATCGCATGGGTCAGGATGTGGACGTTGGCCTCACGCCAATCCACCATTTCGCCATCCATCCAGATGTGCCCATCCCGGTTGTCATATCCGCCTGCCATGGTGTTTCCCCTCCAAATGACGCGCTATCTTTTCAAAAATTGCGCAACAATCGGCAGATGCAGACATTTAATTGCGCAAAACACGAGATTCGATAGCCTTTCACTATTGGAATGTCAACAACGCTGACGTAAACTGATCCCCAACAGGCCCGAGAGAGAATGAGACACACTATGGCTGACGGGCGCATGATGGCCCCTAGCAGCGGCGACAGCCTGCTGTTTTTGACGGACGAACAACTGCGGCAGGGGATCGAGGCGATGTTCTTTGCCTATCGCGGTTTCACTGCCGATCCCGACCGGATTCTGGCCGATATGGCCTATGGCCGGGCGCATCACCGCGCCATCCACTTCATCAACCGCGCCCCCGGTACGACGGTGAACAACCTGCTCAATATCCTCGGGGTCACGAAACAATCGCTCAACCGTGTCTTGCGCACGTTGATCGCCGATGGTCTGGTGCAGAGCAAGGTTGGCCGCAATGACAAGCGCGAGCGGCATCTGTTCCTGACCGACGAGGGTCGCAAGCTGGAACAGGAGCTATCAGACGCTCAGCGCGCGCGCATGCGGTTGGCCTTTCGCACCGCCGGACCCGAAGCCGTGGCCGGTTTCAGAACGGTATTGGAGGCCATGATGGACCCCGAAATGCGCCAGAGCTTTGACCGGCTGCGCGAAAGCGCCCCATGAACGATCTCGACCCGCACCTGCTGGTCGTCGACGACGATGAGCGGATCCGCAGCCTGTTGAAGAAGTTCCTGATGCGGAACGGCTTTCTGGTCAGCACGGCCCGCGATGCGGCCCATGCGCGGCGGGTGCTGGCGGGGTTGGAATTCGACCTCATCGTGCTTGACGTGATGATGCCCGGCGAAGACGGCATGGCCCTGACCCGCGCTTTGCGCGAAACCCTGCAAACGCCAATCCTGTTACTGACCGCCAAGGGCGAGACCGACAACCGCATCGAGGGGTTGGAGGCTGGGGCGGATGACTACCTGCCCAAACCCTTCGAGCCGAAGGAACTGCTGCTGCGCATCAACGCGATCCTGCGCCGGATGCCCGACACCTCTGCTGCCGACACCGCGCCAAAGGTGCTGTCGCTCGGCGTGATCCGCTATGACATGGAGCGGGGCGAGATGTGGCAGGGCGACGATCTGGTGCGCCTCACCGCGACCGAGGTGCAGCTGATGAAGATCTTCGCCGCCCAGCCCGGTGTCGCGCTGAGCCGTGCCAAATTGGTCGAGGAACTGGGCCGCGACCGGGGGCAAGCGCAGGAACGCGCGGTCGATGTTCAAATCACCCGCCTGCGCCGCAAGATCGAGAGCGACCCGAAACAGCCGCAATACCTGCAAACCGTGCGCGGCGCGGGCTATATGCTGGCCCCGGACTGACCTAGGCCCGCCTGCTCAAACGGGCCGGTGAAATTCATCACGCAAGCCCGCTGGCAATGCGCGGCGCGAAGTTCTATTGTCGCGCGAAATTCCGAAAACGAGGCGCGCAATGTCCGACACACCCGTAGAAGAGATGAACTTTGAGACCGCCATGGCCGAGCTTGAGAACGTCTTGGGCCAGCTTGAAAACGGCAATGTCGCATTGGACGAAAGCATCGCGCTTTACGAACGCGGGGCCAAGCTTAAGGCGCGCTGCGAGACCAAGCTGAAAGAGGCCGAAGAGAAGGTCGCCGCGATCACACTTGATGGCGATGGCAACCCCAATGGGCTGAAACCCGTCGAAGGGCTTTGACCGCCCCCATGCAAGAGACCACCCCCCGTCCCTTGACAGAGGCGCTTGCCCATGCCCGCGATCTGGCGCAAGCGCAGATCGACACAGCACTCGGCGCCTATGACGGCCCCGTGGCCGAGGCGATGCGCTATGCCTGCGGCGGCGGCAAGGGGCTGCGCGGCTTTCTGGTGATCGAATCCGCCCGGCTGCATGGCATCGCCCCCGGCATGGCCGCCCCGGCAGCGGCAGCCATCGAGGCGCTGCATGCCTATTCGCTGGTGCATGACGATCTGCCCTGCATGGACGACGACGATCTGCGCCGGGGCCAGCCCACGGTGCACCGCAAATGGGACGAGGCCACCGCCGTTCTGGCCGGTGACGCGCTGCAAATGCTGGCCTTTGAACTCCTTGGTCAAGCGCCCTGCCCTGCAGAGGCGCGTCTGACCTTGATGACCAGCCTCGCCCAAGCGGCAGGCGTCGGTGGCATGGTCGGCGGTCAGGCATTGGACATTGCCGCAGAGACCGCCCCCGCCCCGCTGTCGCTGGCCGAGATCACGGCGCTTCAGGCAGGCAAGACCGGCGCGTTGATCGAATGGTCCGCGATGGCCGGGCCGCGCATGGCGGATGCCGATGCCTCCGCCCTTGGGGCCTACGCCAAACACCTCGGCCTCGCCTTTCAGATCGCGGATGACATCCTTGATGTCGAAGGCGACGCCGAAACGGTCGGCAAGGCGGTCGGCAAGGACGACGCGGCGGGCAAGGCCACTTTCGTGTCCCACCTCGGGCTGGCCGGGGCCAAGAGCCGCGCCGCCGAATTGGTGGACATGGCCTGCGACGCCCTATCTGAATATGGACCAGAGGCGCAGAGCTTGCGAGCCGCTGCCGCCTTCGTTATTGCCCGCGACAGCTAGCCGGGCGGCACATGCGCCAATGCGGCACCAGAGAGGCCCCGATGAGTGACAAACCCGCCACACCCCTGCTTGATCAGGTCACCCGCCCTGCGGACCTGAAACACCTGTCCGATGCCGAACTGACCCAAATCGCGCGCGAATTGCGGGCCGAGACGATCTCGGCCGTCTCGGAAACCGGCGGGCATCTCGGCGCGGGGCTTGGCGTGGTGGAACTGACCGTAGCGCTGCACGCGGTTTTCGACACGCCGCGCGACAAGATCATCTGGGACGTCAGTCACCAATGCTACCCGCATAAGATCCTGACCGAACGCCGCGACCGGATCCGCAGCCTGCGCATGAAGGACGGGCTATCGGGATTCACCAAGCGCAGCGAATCCCCCTACGACCCCTTTGGCGCGGCGCATAGCTCGACCTCGATCTCAGCAGCACTCGGCTTTGCCGTGGGCCGCGATCTGGGCGGTGTGATCCCCGAAGGACTGGGCGACGCGATTGCCGTGATCGGCGATGGCGCGATGAGCGCGGGCATGGCCTATGAGGCGCTGAACAACGCGGGCGATCTGAAAAAACGCCTGATCGTCATCCTCAACGACAACGAGATGTCCATCGCCCCGCCCGTCGGCGCGATGTCGAGCTACCTGAGCCGCCTCTACGCCGAAGCGCCGTTTCAGGATTTCAAAGCCGCCGCCAAGGGCGCGGTGAGCCTGCTGCCCGAGCCCTTCCGCGAGGGGGCCAAACGGGCCAAGGATATGCTCAAAGGCATGGCCGTGGGCGGCACGCTCTTCGAGAACCTCGGGTTTTCCTACCTCGGGCCGATCAACGGGCATGACATGGACCAGTTGCTGCCCGTGCTGCGCACCGTCCATCAACGCGCGACCGGGCCGATCCTGATCCACATCCAGACGCAAAAGGGCAAGGGCTATGGCCCCGCCGAAGCCGCGCGGGATCGCGGCCATGCCACGGCCAAGTTCAACGTGGTGACGGGCGAGCAAAAGAAAGCCCCCTCCAACGCACCGAGCTACACCCGCGTTTTCGCCGACAGCCTGCTGGCCGAGGCTGCGGAGGATGACAAGATCTGCGCCGTGACCGCCGCCATGCCCGATGGCACCGGCCTCGACCTTTTCGCCGAACGCTACCCCAGCCGCTGCTTCGACGTGGGCATCGCCGAGCAGCATGGCGTGACCTTCTGCGCGGGCCTCGCCGCGGCGGGGATGAAACCCTTCTGCGCGATGTATTCCACCTTCTTGCAGCGCGGCTACGACCAAGTCGTGCATGATGTCGCAATCCAGCGCCTGCCGGTGCGTTTCGCCATCGACCGCGCGGGGCTCGTGGGCGCCGACGGGCCAACCCACGCGGGCGCCTTCGATGTGGCCTTCCTTGCCAATCTGCCCGGTTTCGTGGTCATGGCCGCCGCCGATGAGGCCGAGTTGCGCCATATGGTCGCCACAGCCGCCGCCCATGACGACGGCCCCATCGCCTTCCGCTATCCGCGCGGCGAAGGGCGCGGGGTCGAGATGCCAGAGCGCGGCACCCCGCTGGAAATCGGCAAGGGCCGGATGATCCGCGAAGGCAGCAAGGTTGCGCTTTTGTCCTTCGGCACCCGTTTGGAAGAGGTCGAGAAGGCCGCCGAACAGCTTCGAGCCAAGGGCATCACCCCCACCATCGCCGATGCCCGCTTCGCCAAGCCGCTGGACCGTGAGATGATCCTCAAGCTCGCCCATGACCACGAGGCGCTGATCACCATCGAAGAGGGGGCAGTCGGCGGTTTCGGCAGCCATGTCGCACAGCTGCTGGCGGATGAGGCGGTGTTCGACAAGGGGCTCAAGTTCCGCTCCATGGTGCTGCCCGATACCTTCATCGATCAGGCCAGCCCGGCGGATATGTATGCCGTGGCGGGGATGAACGCCGAACAGATCACCGCCAAGGTGCTTGAGGTGTTGGGCATTGGCGACTTGGACGCGCAGCGCGCCTAACTTGCGGCGGTCAGCACCAGCAGGCCGCCCGCGACCAACGTAATCGCCACGCAGAGATAGCCCAAAAGCACGAAAAGCCCGTCGCGGGTGAACAGCCCAAACACCAAGAGGGCAACGGTGCCCGCTCCCAGCGATGACATCATCGGCAGCACCTCCATAAAGGGCCAGCCGAGCGGGATGATCGTGACCACCACCAGCGTGATGAACCGCATCGGCCCGGTGGTGAGGAACTGAAGGCGCGGCTTGCAACGCCCGTCGACGAAAGCGCAAGGACGGCGCAGAAAGCGCACGCAGCCGCTCAACCGATGGCCCGCCACCTCGCGCCGCAACAGAAATCGCGGCATCCATAGCCTGCGCCGCCCGGTCACCGCCTGCACGGCCAGCAGGATGATCGTCACCGCCGCAAGGGTCGAGACGCCGGGAATGCCCGACAGGGGTGAGACCAGCAGCAAGGCAACGATCAGGATCAGAGGGGTGATCGAACGGTCGCCGATCTCATGCAGCACGTCGTTGATCGACACCGCCTCCTTCTCTGCCGCGCGCTCCATGCTATCCAGCAAATGGGCCAACGTGTGTTCGTCTTGACGCATTCAGTGCCTCTGGCGGTGCCTCGGATTCAGTCTTCCGCCTCCAGCAGCGCGGCCAGACCAGAGCGGTAATCGGGATAGATCGGTTGCCAGCCCAACGCCGCCTTGGCGTGATCGTTCCGGACCTTCTTGCTCTCCGCGTAAAAGCTGCGGGCCATGGGGGTCATCTCGGCCTTGTCGAAGTCCACCGCCGGGGGCAAGGGCAGGCCCAAAAGCGCGGCGGCATGGCCGATCACATCCTGCGGCGGGGCCGGATCATCGTCACAAAGGTTATAGATCGCCCCCGGCTGCGGTTTGGCCAGCGACAGGTCCAGGGCTTGGGCGATATCCTCCACATGAATACGCGAGAAGACCTGCCCGGGCTTGATGATGCGCCGCGCCGTGCCTTTGCGCACCTTGGCGAATGGCCCGCGCCCGGGGCCGTAAATGCCCGCGAGCCGGAAAATATGCAGCGGCAGGCCGGGGATCGCGCCCCATGCCGCCTCGGCCTGCACCCGTGCCGCGCCGCGCCGGGTGGAGGGGGTGAGCGGTGTCGTTTCATCCACCCAATCGCCCCCGTGGTCGCCGTAGACGCCGGTGGTTGACAGATAGCCGACCCACCGCAAATGGGGGGCCGCTGCGGTGATTTCATCCTGTAAATCCAGCAGAACCGGATCCCCCTCCGGCGCCGGCCCGGCAGAGACCAATAGGTTGGGCACCTCTTGCAAAAGCGAAGACAGATCGCTGCCGGGCCAGAGCATCGGCTCCACCCCCGTGGCGGCAATCTCATCCAGTTTTTCGCGGCTGCGAGTCGTGCCGATGATGCGCCAGCCCTGCGGGAGCAACCGAGCCGCCAAGGCCCGCGCGCTATAGCCATGGCCGAGGGAAAGAAGCGTTTTATCCATACCGCCAAAGTGGCCCGCTTGGGCCGCGATCACAAGCGGCAAGCGGTGAATTTACTCTTTCAGAAGGTCGATCCGCTGTGATCACTAGAACCTGCGAGATTAACCCCGGCGCTCCGTTGGTAGCGAGCCTACCATGCACTTCGCTATGAGGACCTTCGCAACGCCTCAGGCGGGGCGAACCCTTCGACCCAGCGGTAGACCACTTGACGGGCCAGCGCTTCGTCATTCGCCACCAGCGCTTCGCGCAGATCTCGCAGGGCAGAGGCGATTTCGAGTTCGTGCAGCCCGTTTTCCCGCGCGGAATAGATTTTGGGATGGGCCGTATTGATCAGCAGACCGCTCAACGTGAGCTCTTCGGTCATCTTTTCGCCGGGGCGCAGACCGGTGATCTCAATCTCGATATCGCCATCGGGGTTGTCTTCGTCCCGCACGGCGTAGCCGGCGGTCTCGATCACCTGCCGGGCCAGTTTGAGGATCGGCACGGGTTTGCCCATATCCAGAACAAAGACCTCACCCCCTTGGGCCAGCGATCCGGCCTGTAGGACCAAGCGCACGGCCTCTTCGACCGTCATGAAGTAGCGCGCCACCCCGCGGTCCGTCACCGTCAACGGGCCACCGCGGCTGACCTGCTCTTGGAACAGTGGCACGACCGACCCGGAGGACCCCAGAACATTGCCAAAGCGGACCATGGAGAAGATAACCCCGCCCGGGCCGCCATATTTGCGCGCCATATCCTGAATGACGAGTTCGGCAAGCCGCTTGGAGCCGCCCATGATGTTGGTCGGGCGCACGGCCTTGTCAGTGGATACGAGGATGAAACGCTCCACCCCCGCCCGGGCAGCCTGTTCGGCCAAAGCATGGGTCCCGAGGACATTGTTCACCAGCCCCGACAGCGGGTTCGCCTCGACCAAGGGCACATGTTTATAGGCCGCGGCATGAAGGACCACATTGACCCCGTGTTGCGACAGCACTTTGCGCAGCTGCCGGGTATCCGTCACCGTCCCCAAGACCGAGACGATCTCGATATCGCTGCCCTCGGCCAACTGGCGGATCTCCATGTCGGCGTTATAGAGGGCCAGTTCGCTCAACTCGAAAAGCACCAGTTTGGTGGGGCGACAAAGCAACACTTGGCGGCACAGTTCCGACCCGATGGAGCCCCCTGCACCCGAGACGAAAACCACTTTACCCGCATAGCTCTCGCCCCCTTCGTTGATCAAAGGGGTGACCTCATCCCGGTTCAAAAAGCGGCTCGGAGAGACGGGGGAGAGCTTGTCGACCAAAGCCTCTTCGCCGATCAGCTGCGCGAAGGAGGGGAGGGTCTGCACCTCAAGACCTAGCTTCTCCAACCGCCGGGCGATCTGGGCCTGTTTGGGGGTGCTGAGCGAAGGCACGGCAAGCAACACGCGGTCGATCTGCTTTTCGACGGTAAGTTCAGCGATGCCCCCTGGGGAATAGACCGGCAGCTTCGAGACGTTGAGCCCCTGAAGCGCGATATTGTCATCAACAAAAGCAATCGGTTCGATCGTTTCATGGCCGCGCAGGGCCGAAACCAGTTGCGTCCCCGTGGTGCCCGCGCCGTAGATCAAAACGCGGCACCGCGCGTCGCCCGTCCGGTAGATTTGCAACACGATATGCAACAAGATGACCCGCGACAGCACCACCAGAGAGAAAAAGATCGCCCCGAACATCACATGTACGCCGATTGGGAAATCCAGTCCCAGAAGGGTCGCGCCCAGCAGAGATACGGCCGCAAGGATAGTCCCGAGTATTGCGGTGCTTCCGACCGCTGCGGTCTCGTAGGCGTTGAGTTGTGTTGTGCAAACCCCCAAGCGGATCGAAACGATTACGCCGACGATCAGGGTAATGGGTAGCGTGAGGGCATAATTCAACAAGGCATCGACGAAGGGTTCAGGTAGCCCGCGCACCGCCAGAGCGATGATGGCAGCTAACAGGATCAGGCAGGAGTCAAGCGTCAGCATGATCACGCGCTTTTGCCGCTTGGTCAGCGACTTGATAATGCTCAGCATGCGCCGTCTCCTGCTTACGAGTATATTAGCCGCAGCGCGGCCGAAACCTATTAGTAGCTCTCTTTTGTCCATGGAGCTTTTCGAGAGCGCCAAGAAGCGCAAAAACAGTAAATAGCGCTTAATGTATCACCATTCGAATCTGCATTCGCTTAAATTTTCAGCAAATAATGCCATGATTTTGTGAGGAACACCAATTCTTAACTAATTTGCCCGTCAACACTCTGCTGACAACCACAAACATTAACTGCTGCGAAAGAGGTTGCTAATGGTTTGAAACACCAGATCAAAGTCGTAGCATATGCTTTGATGGCGCTGATAGATCAGATCAAGCTGCGCCTTGCGCGGGACGCAGGTGCGACAATAGACACGATCGGTCTCTGCTGCGGTCTCGCAGTGCGACAGCAGCCGTTCTTCATGTTTGTGGTAGCGGATCGTGGCCAATCCGGTCACGCCGGGCCGGGATTTCAGGACTTCGGCATAGACCTCGGGAAAACGCTCAACATATTCGCGCAGCGGCGGGCGGGGGCCGACAAAGCTCAGATCACCGCGCAGGATGTTCCACAGCTGGGGAAACTCATCCAAGCGCCGCGCCCTGAGCCATGCGCCCGTGGGGGTGATCCGCGCGGCCTTGTTGCCGCCCGATACGCCCTGATCCTCTTCGGCCACAGTCATCGTGCGCAGTTTCCAGAGCTTGAAACTCTCTTCCGGCGTTTTCATCCGTTCGGCCACATGGAAAAGTGGCCGCCCCTCTTTGACCAGCAGCCAGACCAGCAAGCCCAGCAGGATCGGCCCCAAGATGACAACGAGAAGGCTGGCGAAGAACAGATCGAAAATGCGCTTGCGCCAAGTCATTGATGGGTCTTCATCGTTTGTTCATATCCTGCTGCCATTCCTGCACCAAACCGGCGGGCGTTTGAGTTTCTGGCGTGAAATCGACGTGGCGTTCAAGTGCATTCGTATCCAGCCGCACCTCGGGAATGGCAGCGGCAGGGGCGGGTTTGGGCTCCCACGCCAGCCCCGCCGCATCCAGCAACGCGCCCATTTCCACCGCGCCGGGGGCCGCGATGTTCAGAATGGGCGGCAGTTTGTCTGCTTGGCAAAGCGCGTGAAGCACCCGCGCCAAGGTCACCGGCCCGATGTAACTGCGGCTTGGCGTGCGACCATTGGGGAAGCGATCAATTTGCATGCCGGGCCGCCAGCCGCCGAGGATCGCATCCGCCCCCGCTACGTTGCCGATCCGTAGCGCAGTGACTTCGGTCTCGCCGCTCGCCTCTTGCACCGCCTTTTCCATCGCAAGCTTCTGTCGGCCGTAGTCCGACAGCGGAGCGCAGGACAGGTCCTCTCGCAGCGGGCCGTCCTCTGCACCGTAGACCGCCGCCGATGAGGCGACGATAAGCCGCGGGACCCCCGCCGTCTCTGCCAGTTTCAGCGCAGCTAAGGCGAGGGTCGCGTTATCTCCCAAGGCAGCACCCCCAGCCCCCGCCCGGGCTGGCGTCACACCCGCCAAAGAGATGATCGCTCCTGCCCCACTTGCGGCTGCGAGGGCTGCATCGCTT
Source organism: Sulfitobacter sp. 1A15106 (assembly GCF_043556995.1). NCBI lineage: Bacteria > Pseudomonadati > Pseudomonadota > Alphaproteobacteria > Rhodobacterales > Roseobacteraceae > Sulfitobacter > Sulfitobacter sp. 1A15106. Next base: position 209,745 of record NZ_JBIFFM010000003.1, read on the forward strand.
GGGCTCTCTTCCGCATTCGGCAGCTTGAGATCATAAAAGCCGGGCCGCGGCTCTCTCGACTGGCTGCGCAGCGCCTCCGGCTCTGGCCAATGGCGGCGCAGCATGCCGCCCAGCCGCCCCGTCGCGCCAAGCAAAAGCACATCGCCAGATGCCACCCCCCTGCCCGAAGCCCCATTGCCCATTGAAATCATTGACGCCATAAGTTCAGTCATTATCCTGTCGAATTAGAATTGTAATCATAGGCCGCGCAGGCAGCATTCTGCGAGACCCGTTATTTTACATTAGACATTGATCAAATACCCCGGTTTGCCGGTAAAACATTCGGAAGCGATGCGCATCTTATGAAGCACTTCAGCAAGCTGTTCCTCTCGATCCTGCTGGCATCCTCTCTTGCCGCCTGCGCGAGCCTTCCGCGCGGTGCCGCCATTCAGAAAGAGGTGACACGGGCGGCGGAGACTCCGGATGCGGATATCGCTGTCTATCCGGTGACCCATGCCTTTCTGCCCCATGTCGCCCAATGGCCCCGAACCGATAGTAAGCGCCATAGTTGGATCGGTGCCAGCCGGGGATCGAATGCCCAAGTCATCCGCCCCGGTGATCGGCTGGACCTCTTGGTCTGGGACAGCGGCGATAACTCCCTGTTGACCTCCCCGGCTCAACAAGTTGCCACCCTCCCCGGCATTCGCGTCTCGGAAAGCGGGACCATCTTCATGCCCTATATCGGCAAGGTCAAAGTCTCTGGCCGCACACCGGATTCGGCCCGTCAATTGCTTCAACGGCAGCTTGAGGGGATCGTGCCCTCCGCACAGGTGCAACTGGCGATGACCGAAGGACGCGGCAATTCGGTGGACCTCGTGGGCGGGGTCAACAAGCCCGGCAACATCCTGATGCCAGACAACAACTTCACCGTTCTCGCTGCAATCTCAGCTGGCGGCGGCGTGCTCTCCAGTATCGAAAACCCGCAGGTCAAACTGCTGCGCGGCGCCAATATCTATACCACCTCGATCGACCGGCTTTACGAGAACCCAAGCCTCGACACCCGGCTGATCGGGGGCGATAAGCTGATCATCGAAGATGACCGCCGCTACTTCCTGTCGCTGGGTGCCGCCGGGCGGGAGGCACAGTTTCCCTTCAACCGCGACGAAGTCTCGGCGCTGGATGCATTGGCGATCATCGGCGGGGTAAACGAATCCCGCGCCGATCCCGAAGGCATCCTGATTCTGCGCGAATACCCCGCCAGCGCGGTGAGTGCGGGCGTGCGCGGCCCGCGCCGCACGCGGGTGGTGTTCACGCTGGATCTGACCACATCCGACGGGCTGTTCTCGGCGCGGAATTTCCACATTCAATCCGGCGATCTGGTGCTCGCGACGGAAAGCCCGCTGTCGGACACCCGCACCATTCTGGGCCTTGTCGGTTCGGTCTTCGGGCTGGTGAATACCGCCGGAAACCTCAGCAACTGACCCTAGCCGATCCGCTTGCCCTCGGGCACCAATGCGTTGATCTGCGCAAGGTGTTCGGGCAGGCAGCGGGTCAGGAAATCGTAATTCTCAACCACATGAGCCCGCGCCGCCGGGCCGAGATGGGCGTGATCCTGCGGATGGGCGAGCACCTCTACCACCTGCGCTGCCAGCGCATCGGGGTCGAAGAAATCCACCAGCAGGCCGGTTTCACCATGGGTCACGGCCTCGCGCACCGGGGCCACGTCAGAGGCGACGATCGTGGCCTGCATCGACATGGCCTCGAGCAGGGACCAAGACAGCACGAAGGGCATCGTCAGATAGATGTGGCAGCGGCTGATCTGCACCAGCTTCTTGAAGTCGGGATAGGGCACTTTGCCGACGAAATGCACCCGCTCCCAATCGACCTTGCCCTGCAGTTCTGCCGCCATCTCTCCGCGCAGACCGCCGGGGTGATCGCTCTGCTTGCCGTAGGAGACCTCATTGCCGCCGACGATCACCACCCGCGCATGGGGCCGCTCGGCCAAGATACGCGGCAGCGCGCGCATCATCGTGTGAAAGCCGCGGGTCTTTTCCAGATTGCGCGCGACATAGGTGATGATCTCATCCTCGCGCGTGACGGGCCGCGCCAAACGCCCCAGACGCAGGCTCACATCCGGGTCGGGCAAAAGCTGATCGGTGCGGATGCCATCGTGACAGACATAGAGCTTGCGGTGAAATCTCTCGGGAAAACGGTCGCGCTGCCAATAGGTCGGGCAATGGCCCAGATCGACGGTCTCGATATTGGCCAGCGGTACGATGTTGCGGGCATGGTTGAGGTAGGGCGCATGGGCCGAGATTTTCTCGGCTGGGTCAAAGCCCACCATGCCGCCGGTCATGTTATAGTAATACTCGAAATAGCCGATGATCGGCACATCGGGCCAAAGCTCTTTGAAAAAGCTTAACTCCCCCCAACCGACGTGGCCGATGATGATGTCGGGGCGAAAGCCCTCTTGCGTTTCGATCTGCCGGGCCGCGCTGACGGCCCCGAAACCATTGCCCGAGGCTTCTTCCCAAACGCGCGAGAGCCCATAGGCTTTGTCGTCGGCCCGATGATGGGGGCGGTAGACCCGGGTTTCGACGCCGGGCAGATTTGGGGCGTTCTGACGCTGGGTCAGAAAATAAATCCGATGCCCGCCCGCCTGCGCCAGCCATTGCACCAACTCCCGGTATTGGCCGGGCATATTCTGGTGCACAAAGAGAAAATTCATCAGATGGTTCCGTAAATGCCTTGGGCCCCAGTTAGCCGCAAGCGGCGCGTTCTGGCAACATCCCGCGCCCTTTCATATCGCGGGCCCGCTTGAACCTCCCCCGGCCCTATGTCACCTTTGGACATGACAGATAAAACGTTCCCCTCTTGGCCCGATGTGGCCGCGCAATTGGTCGAGGTCGCCGCCGGACGGCGCGCGGCCGACACGATCATCACCGGCGGCATTTGGGTCAATGTGCACACCCGCGAATGCCTGCCCGACCATGACATCGCGATCGCCGCCGGGCGCATCGCCTTCGTCGGGCCTGATGCCAGCCATTGCCGCGGCGATAATACCCATATCATCGAGGCCAAGGGCCGCTACATGGCGCCCGGCCTTTGCGACGGGCATATGCATATCGAGAGCACCATGCTCACCCCCGCCGAGTTCGCCCGCGCGGTGATCCCGCATGGCACCACCTCGGCCTTCACCGACCCGCATGAGATCGCCAATGTGCTGGGTCTCGACGGCGTGCGGATGATGCACGACGAAGCGCTGATGCAGCCCATCAACATCTTTACGCAGATGCCCTCCTGCGCGCCTTCCGCCCCGGGGCTGGAGACCACGGGTTTTGAGATCGCCGCCGAGGATGTGGCCGAGGCGATGACATGGCCCGGCATCGTGGGTCTGGGCGAGATGATGAACTTTCCGGGCGTCAGCAACGCCGATCCGCAGATGCTGGCCGAGATCGCGGCCACGCAACGCGCGAACAAGACGGTGGGCGGGCATTACGCCTCCCCTGACCTTGGCCCCGCCTTCGCCGCCTATGTGGCCGGTGGCCCGGCGGACGATCACGAGGGCACCTGTGAAGCCGACGCCGTGGCGCGGATGCGGCAGGGGATGCGGTCGATGATCCGGCTGGGGTCGGCTTGGTACGACGTGAAGACGCAGATCACCGCGATCACCGAGAAAGGGCTCGATCCGCGCAACATGATCCTGTGCACCGATGACAGCCACTCCGGCACCATCACCAACGAAGGGCATATGAACCGGGTGGTGCGTCATGCCATCGACTGCGGCTGCGAGCCGTTGATTGCCTTGCAAATGGCGACGATCAACACCGCGACGCATTTCGGGTTGGAGCGGGAGATCGGCTCACTGACGCCGGGCCGCCGAGCTGATGTGATCCTGACATCGGACCTTGCGAGCTTCCCGGTAGAGGCGGTGATCGCGCGTGGCGAGGTGGTCGCGGAAGATGGCAAATGCCTTGTCGATTGCCCGCATTTCGACTGGCCTAACAATGCTCGCCAGACCGTAAACATGGCCCGAAACCTGAGCGCCGATGACTTCGACATCGCCGCACCCGAAGGCGCGAACGCCGTCACCGCCAATGTCATCGGCGTGGTCGAAAACCAAGCGCCCACACGCGCGCTGAAGTTTGAACTGCCCGTGACCGAAGGCCGCGTGCAGGGCACTGGCGAGGTTTGCCAGATCGCACTGGTCGAACGCCACCGCGCCACCGGGACGGTGACCAACGCTTTCGTCTCGGGATTCGGCTATGAGGGGCGCATGGCCATGGCCTCGACCGTGGCGCATGACAGCCACCACATGATTGTCGTGGGCACCGATGCCGAGCAGATGGCGCTGGCCGCCAACCGGCTGCGCGAAGTCGGCGGGGGCATCACGATCTTCCGCGAGGGCGAGGAACTGGCGCTTGTCGCCCTGCCCATCGCCGGGTTGATGTCTGACCGCCCCGCCGCTGAAGTCGCCGCCGATGCCGAAGCCCTTGTGCAGGCGATGATCGACTGTGGCTGTAAGCTGAACAACGCCTATATGCAGCATTCGCTCTTGGCCCTCGTGGTGATCCCGGAGTTGCGGGTCTCGGACCTTGGGCTGGTCGATGTGCAGAAATTTGAAATCATCCCATTGTTAGAGCCGCAAACATGACAACGATCCTGACCCCGGACACCCCGAACCCGGAAAGCTTCCGCGATGCGACCGCTGCCGTGGACCGCCTGACCGAACTTTATCAGCAGGCCACGACCTTCCTGCATGATGCCTTTGCCAAGGCGATGGAGACTTCGGCCCCCGATGCCCGCGTGCGTGCCTTTTATCCCGAACTGCGGTTTCGCACCTCGTCTTACGCCCACGTCGATACGCGCCTATCCTTTGGCCATGTCTCCTCTCCCGGCACCTTCGCCGCGACGATCACCCGGCCCGATCTGTTTCGAAACTACCTGATCCAGCAAATCGGCCTGTTGATCGAAAACCACGATCAGCCGGTGATCGTCGGCCCCTCAACCACGCCGATCCCGGTGCATTTTGCCATGTCCGGCGACAACGCGCTGAATGTACCGCAGGAAGGTGCTGCCGATTTCACCCTGCGCGATGTCTTTGACGTGCCGGACCTGTCGACCACCAATGATGATATCGTCAACGGCACCTATGTACCCGAGGACGACGTGCGCCCGCTCGCGCCCTTTACCGCGCAGCGCGTCGATTACTCCCTCGCCCGGCTGGCGCATTACACCGCCACGGACCCTGAGCATTTCCAGACCCATGTGCTGTTTACGAACTACCAGTTCTATGTGACCGAGTTCGAGCAATACGCCCGCGAGATGCTGCGCGACCCCGAGAGCGGCTATACCGCCTTTGTCTCGACCGGCAATGCAGAGATCACCGATCCCGATGCGCCTTTGGCAGAGACGCTGAAGACCCCGCAAATGCCGACCTATCACCTGAAACGCGCCGACGGTTCGGGCATCACGCTGGTCAATATCGGCGTCGGCCCGTCCAACGCGAAAACGGCTACGGACCATATTGCCGTGCTGCGCCCTCATGCGTGGCTGATGGTCGGCCACTGCGCGGGGCTGCGCAATACGCAGGCTCTGGGCGACTTCGTACTGGCGCATGGCTATCTGCGGGAAGACCACGTGCTCGACGACGATCTGCCCGTCTGGGTGCCGATCCCGGCGCTGGCCGAGATCCAGATCGCGTTGGAGCAGTCGGTGGCGCAGGTCACGCAGTTGGAGGGCTATGAGCTTAAACGCATCATGCGCACCGGCACCGTCGCGACCATCGACAACCGCAACTGGGAATTGCGCGACCAATCTGGCCCGGTGCAGCGGCTAAGCCAATCCCGCGCCGTGGCGCTGGATATGGAAAGTGCCACCATCGCCGCCAACGGCTACCGCTTCCGGGTGCCCTATGGCACGCTGCTGTGTGTGTCGGACAAACCGCTGCATGGGGAGTTGAAACTGCCCGGCATGGCCTCGGACTTCTACAAGACTCAAGTCGCGCGCCATCTGATGATCGGCATTCGCGCCATGGAACTGCTGCGCCGCATGCCATTGGAGCGGATCCACAGCCGGAAACTTCGATCCTTCGACGAAACGGCGTTCCTATAGGGCGGAAAACAGCGGAAATTCGCATGTTTTCGCGTTTATAGCGCCACAATTCGTTGTGTTATCCCACAACATACCGTTACATTCCGGCCATGAGGCCCTAAAAAGCGGGCAGTCTAAGGAGAATAAAATGGCAAAACCGATGACCAAGACCCAGCTCGTCGCTGCTCTGGCAGAAGAGATGGACACCGACAAGAAATCCGCAGGCGCAGCGCTCGACGCCGTTTGCAACCTGATCACCCGTGAAGTGTCCGCCGGCGGTGCCGTGACCCTGCCAGGCGTTGGCAAAATCTATTGCCGTGAGCGCCCCGAGCGGATGGTCCGCAACCCCGCCACCGGCGAACAGTTCAAGAAAGACGCCGACAAAGTGGTCAAGATGACCATCGCGAAGGCACTGAAGGACAGCGTGAACGAGTAAGCCTTGGGCTGAATGTTTGCGAAAGGGTCGTCTTCGGGCGGCCCTTTTTTGTTGGCCTTGAGGGCCATCACCTGCCCGTGGGTCGGCGATCCAACCTTCTGACGTTGCCACTTTATGGCTCAGCCGTGATGTGCGCTCTCAATGTTGCGCCTAACCTCAACAAAACGCCTACCCGGTCGCACCAGCGGTGCGCCCAAACTACGACGGCACGCCTCTGGCGTGACGGGCGGGCAGGCGATGGCCCGGTGCCTGCGGCTTAATTCCGAGCGGGGTGGCGAACTCCCCCGTTTCCGCACCTTGCCCTCCCCCTTCAAACCCGCCATTGCTTAGCAAGTTCAGCACAGGGGGCATTTCATGGACATCCGCGCAATTCTCATGGGACTGGCCTTTGCCGTGATGTGGTCCTCGGCCTTCACCTCTGCCCGCATCATCGTGATGGATGCCTCGCCCCTGCTGGCTCTCTCTCTGCGCTACTTGATTTCCGGCCTGATCGGCGTCGGCATCGCGCTGGCCTTGGGGCAAAGCTGGCGGCTTACCCCCGCGCAGTGGCGGGCGACGATCATCTTTGGCGTGCTACAAAACGCGGTTTACCTTGGGCTTAACTTCATCGCCATGCAGACCATCGAGGCGTCCCTCGCCGCGATCATCGCCTCTACCATGCCGCTTCTCGTGGGCTTCGCCGCTTGGGCGTTCTTGGGCGAGAAACTGCGCCCTCTAGGCCTCGCGGGACTGTTTGCCGGTGTCATTGGCGTCGCCATCATCATGGGCGCGCGCCTCGGCGGGCAAGTCGACCTCTATGGCCTCATCCTCTGCGCCATCGGCGTGGTGGCTCTCACCGCCGCCACCCTATTGGTGCGCGGCGCGACATCGGGTGGCAACTTCCTCATGGTCGTCGGCTTGCAAATGCTTGTCGGCTGCGTGGCCCTCTCCATCGCCACCCTGCTGTTTGAGACACCCCGCATCGACCCCAGCCTGCGCCTGACGCTCGCCTTCGCCTATACCTGCCTTGTCCCCGGCCTTGCCGCCACCGTGGTCTGGTTCTGGCTGGTCAACCGTATCGGCGCCACGCGGGCGGCGACCTTCCACTTTCTCAACCCGTTCTTCGGCGTGGCCATCGCGGCCCTGCTGCTGGGCGAAACGCTGGGTCCGCGCGACATCCTTGGCGTCGCCATCATCGCAGGCGGCATCCTTGCCGTGCAGGTCTCGCGGCAACGCAAGGCGTAACGCCAGTGTGAGCCGCAAACCCTTTGAATTTCACCGCCACACCCCATCTAATAGGCCAAGCCCATGAATGGAGGACGCCATGCCCCAATACGAAAAAACCAACGCCGCGATTGATGCGCTGAGCCCCGAAGAATTCCACGTCACGCAGCGCGGCGGCACCGAACGCCCCGGCACCGGCAAGTACCTGAACAATAAAGAGCCGGGCATCTACGTCGACATCGTCTCGGGCGAGCCTTTGTTCGCCAGCGGTGACAAATACGAAAGCGGCTGTGGCTGGCCCAGCTTTACCAAACCGATTGTGCCTGCCTATGTCGAAGAGTTGGAAGACGCCTCGCTCGGCATGGTCCGCACCGAGGTGCGCAGCAAACACGGCGACAGCCACCTTGGCCACGTCTTTCCCGACGGCCCACCGGATCGCGGCGGGCTGCGCTATTGCATCAACTCCGCCTCTTTGCGCTTCGTGCACCGTGACGACATGGAGGCCGAAGGCTATGGCGAGTATCTCAACCAAGTGGAGAATGTGACATGACAACCGAACGCGCAGTATTGGCCGGAGGCTGTTTCTGGGGGATGCAAGATCTGATCCGCCGCCGCCCCGGTGTGGTCTCGACCCGCGTCGGCTATACCGGCGGCGACGTGCCCAATGCGACCTACCGCAACCACGGCACCCATGCCGAAGGGATCGAGATCAACTTCGATCCCGAAAAGACCTCCTACCGCGAGTTGCTGGAGTTTTTCTTTCAGATCCACGACCCCACCACGATGAACCGTCAGGGCAATGACCGTGGGATGAGCTACCGTTCCGCGATCTACTATGTCGACGATGAACAAAAAGCGGTCGCCGAAGATACCATCGCCGATGTCGAAGCTTCTGGCCTGTGGCCGGGCAAAGTCGTGACCGAGATCGAACCCGTTGGCGATTTCTGGGAAGCAGAGCCAGAGCATCAAGACTATCTGGAACGTCTGCCCAATGGCTACACCTGCCATTTCCCGCGCGCCGATTGGGTGCTGCCCAAACGCGCAGCGGCTGAGTAACGATGCTGCCCCCGGCACCGCGCCGGGGGTCAGCCCGCCGCCACGCGCGGCCGCCCCGAGGCTTCGACGGTAAGCGCGGCCTCTACAAACACCTCCCGCCCCTCAATCTCCGCCATACGAATATCGCGCGTCACGTGGCACTCGATCTGTGCGGCCCCGGCTGATTGGGCCCGCGCGCTAGCGGTTTCGGTCAAAGCGGTCTCTGCTTCGGCCAAAGCGCGTTCGGCATCCGGGAAATCCTGTGGGCCATTGGCCAGATGAACGCGAAACACCCCTTCGTGCGGGACGGTGACAGTGCCGCTTTCACGCATGATCACCCGGCCCACCACCGCACCGATGGCATTGGCGACATGGGCGTGGCTAGGCAGGATCATCTCGCTCCCCAGTCTCTTTCCGACCGCCGGGTAGTAGGTCGCCGCCGAAGCGCCCAAGCCCACGACAGGCAAGTTCAGGCCCGCATCAATCCGCAGCACGCCGCGATGCCCCGACAGGCCACGCTGCATCAAAACATGCCGTGCCAAGATCTCGGGCGGCAGGTCAAAGGCGGGGGATTCTTCGGCAAAAGCAGTCTCTAAAAGAGCCAAAGTGGTCTGATCGGTCAGCTGGTCGATGATGATTTTGGCAAGGCTCTCGGGCTCGGGGCAGAACCGCAGGCCCGAGCCGCCGCGCTTGCGTCCGAACAACGCCAACGCCTTATGCGCAGCCGCGCTGTCCCATGCGACAAGATGCCCGGCGACATGGCTCGCATCACTGGGCGTAACCCCCGCCACCTGCACCAGCCCGCGCGCCACCAACCGGTTCAAAGCGCCCTGTTCGACCCGGTTCCGCAGCACGTCGCCCAAGGGCCAGACATCGGTGCCGATCCGCTCCAGCAGGGCCAAGTCGCGCGGGGCCAGACCTTCGACCTCCTGACCCGACACGGCCCGCACAAAACGGCCATCATGCTCTCCCACCACACTCCGCCGCAGTTGGGCGTCCAATGCTCTATGCACCACCTCGCCCGCCTCCACCGCAAGGAGAGAGACCGGCAGCAGCCGCTTCGGCCCAAGGGTCACACCCGCGGTCAGACCTTGGGACGTGAAGTGCACCTCGCTGTCACCGCCTAAGCCATGGGTCCGCATCGCCACCGCCTCGACCATGGTTCGATAGGGACCAACCTGCGCACCCGCCGGATCAATCGCCGGGCGACCGTCGCGCAACAGCGCTACATCGGTCGTCGTCCCGCCGATATCCGACACCAGCGCCGTCTCTGCCCCGGTCAACCAGCGCGCGCCCACGAGCGACGCAGCAGGGCCGCTAAGGATCGTCTCGATCGGGCGCTCGCGGGCCTGCGCGCTCGACATCAAGGCACCGTCGCCGCGCACCACCATCATCGGGCCGCTGATGCCCAAGCTGCACAATTGATCCTCCGCCCGGCCAATCAGCCGGTCGATCATGCCAATCAGCCGCGCGTTCAGCAAAGCCGTCAGCGCCCGCTTCGGCCCGTTCAGCTTGGCCGAAAGACTATGAGACGCCGACACCGGACGCCCCGTGACCTCTGCCACCAGTTCCGCGACCCGCTGCTCATGGGCCGGATTGCGCGTGGCGAATTGGCTGGCCACGGCAAAGCCGCTTACGTCGGCCCTATGCGTCTCTAAAAAGGCGATTAGGGCTGTCTCGTCCAGCGGCGCAACCTCGGCCCCCGCATGGTCGTGCCCACCAGCCAGCAGCAGGCAAGGGTCACCCCGCAGCGCCTCTGACAGCCCATGCGCCTCAAGATCAGGAGCGCGAAATCCGACATAGATCAGCGCCACGCGGCCGCCCTGCCCTTCGACCAGCGCGTTGGTCGCCAGCGTGGTGGAGAGCGAAGCCATGGCGATCTGATCCGCCGCCACGCCGGACTGCGCCAGCACCGCGCTGACCGCATTGCCCACGCCAACAGCCAGATCGGCGCGGATCGTCAGCGCTTTGGCCGAGGCGATCACCTCTGTCTCATCGCGGATCAGCACCGCGTCGGTATAGGTGCCGCCCGTGTCCACACCCAATAACACCGCCATGGGCGTGCCTCCTATGCCAACCGTTCTGCCGCCCAACGCGCGGCATCGGCCACGGTGGGGTCAGCATCTTCGGTCAGAGATTGCGCCACCGGGCGCAGCCGCGCCAGCCCGGAATTGCCAATCGCATAGAGCACATTGCGCACAAAGCGGTCTCGCCCGATCCGTTTGATCGGAGAGCCGGAATAGCGCGCGCGGAACGCCGTATCATCCAGCGTCGCCAACTCTGCCAAGTCCGCCGGCTGCACTGCGGGGCCGTGATAGCGCATATCACTGGCCGCCACAGCAAATTTGTTCCACGGGCAAGCGGCAAGGCAATCGTCGCAGCCATAAATCCGGTTGCCCATCTTCTCGCGCAGGTCCAGATCGACCGGCCCTTTATGTTCGATCGTCAGATAGGAAATGCAGCGCCGCGCGTCGAGTTGATAGGGCGCAGGGAAGGCATCTGTCGGGCAAGCCTCAAGGCAGGCGCGGCATGACCCGCAGTGGTCGACCTCCCGCGCATCGGGGGCGAGATCAAGCGTGGTGAAAACAGACCCTAAAAAGGCCCAATTGCCGAATTTCCGGCTAAGAAGATTGGTATGTTTGCCCTGCCAGCCGAGCCCCGCCGCCTGCGCCAACGCCTTTTCCGGCACTGGGGCGGTATCGACGAAAACCTTCACCTCGGGGTCAGCCGCACGGGCCTCCTCCATCAGCCAACGCGCCAGCCGCTTCAGCCGTTTCTTGACGATATCGTGGTAGTCACGCCCCTGCGCATAGACCGAGATCGCCCCCTTGTCGGGATGCTCCAACACCGCGCGAGGGTCATGGTCGGGGGTGTAGCTTTCGGCCAGCATGATGACCGACCGCGCCTCGGGCCAGAGTGCTGCGGGATTGCCGCGCCAATGCATCCGCTCTTCCATCCAGCCCATCTGCCCGTGAAACCCCGCCTCGACAAAGCGGGCGAGCCTTTCGGGCATTTCGGGCACGTCTTCGGGGCGGCAAATACGGCAGGCGACAAAGCCTTCCTCAAGTGCCCGAGCCACCACCCGCGCCTTGAGGGCCTCCGGCCCGGGGTCGGCGCGGGGGGCGGCGGGCATCAGAAGTCGAGGTTGTTGTAATGCACCGGCGGCGGGAAGCCCGGCAACTGGTCGGCGAGGATCGACCGAAAGGCGGGACGCGATTTGATCTTGGCGTACCAGTCCTTGACCACGTCAGAGCGGTTCCAATCCACGTCCGAGATATAGTCGAGCGACGACAGATGCGCGGCGGCGGCGAAATCGGCCAGCGTCATTACATCGCCCGCCAGCCAGCGGCGGTGGTCCAGCAGCCACGCCATATAGTCGAGGTGATATTTGATCGCCTTGGCCCCGGCCTTTACGTTCTTGCTGTCCGGGTAGCCCTGTTTGGTGACCTTCTTGTTGACCCGCTCGTACAGCAGTTTCGAGGTCACCTCGTCGTGGAATTTGTCGTCGAACCAGCTGACCAGACGGCGCACTTCCAAGCGCTGCACCGGGTCGCTGGGCAGCAATGACCCCTCTGGGCGGGTCTCTTCGATATACTCACAGATCGCGGCGCTTTCCGCCATCATGATCCCGTCAAGCCGCAGCACAGGCACCTTGCCCGCCGGATTGCGGCGCAGGAAATCGGGGTCTTGCTCCCAATAGCGTTCCTCGACCAGTTCCACCTCGATCTTCTTCTCCCCAAGGCTAAGCCGCACCTTGCGACAGAAGGGGGACAAGGGAACGTGAAACAAGCGAGCCGTCATATAAAGTCCGTGTGGTTAAAGGGATTGCACTCTTCCATGCCTGCTGGCGGGAGGATTTTCAACTCTCGAAACAAGCGGCACGACCGTCCGCGCGGATGGTCGCCGCCCCGTCCATGATCTGGGCCGTGCGCTTGCGGGTAAAGTCACCGGGCCGGGAGGCGGAACGCTCTTTCGGGTCGGGCAGGATCGCGGCAAGGCGCGCGGCCTGCGTCGGGCTCAGGTCTGCTGCCGCGACGCCAAAGTAATGCGGGGCCGCAGCGCCGACGCCAAAGACACCTTCGTCGAACTCGGCCACATTCAAATAGACCTCAATGATCCGGCGCTTGGGCCAAAGGGTTTCGACCAGCGGGGTCATCCCGGCCTCAAGTGCTTTGCGCAGCCACGAGCGGCCATGCCAAAGATAGACGTTCTTGACCGTCTGCTGGCTGATCGTGGACGCCCCGCGGGCAGAGCCATTTTCAATCGCGGTGCGGATCGCCTGCATGTCAAAGCCCCAGTGGTTGCAGAAATTCGCATCCTCTGCCGCGACAGCCGCGCGGGCCATCACGGGGGCGATCTGCTCAAGCGGCACCCAGTCGCGCTGCACCCCACCCAGACGGCGCGATTCCGAAAGCATGTAGACCCCGGTGGGCGGGTTTACGAAGCGGAACAGCAGCACCAGCAGCACGGCCAAGACAAAGGCCAGCGCCAAGGCGCGTACCACCCAGCGGCCCGCGCGTTTCTTCAACGGGGGGCTTGCCTTGCTCGAATTCTTGCCCTTGGGGGCGGTCTTTTTCCGTGTCGCCATGGATCAGCTATAGGCCGTCTGCGGGATTTTGTGAACGGTTCTCGCGCGCGGTGATTTCTAGGGCGAGGTAGGCACCGATCCGGGCGGAGCCACGGGCGGAGGGATGCACGTTGTCCCCGGCAAAAAGCCCGCGGTCCCCCCGGTCGATCACGTCTTCGGAATCGACGAAATGGATCCCGGGGCGGCCTGCGGCGAAAGTGGCGATGCGGGATTCGATTTCGACCAGATCATCGCGGCATCCGGCAAAGGAGCCTGAGCCGGAGCCTGCGTAATAGCCCATCCACATGACCTGCGCCCCGGTCTGGGCACGGAGGCGTTGCAAGAAGGCGGGGATGCTGCCGCTTTGACCGTCCGGTGCGATCAGCGCATTCACCGAGGCCCCGCAGGCCCCGCAGCCGCAATCGGCGCTCAGATCGTTGGCACCGCCATTCACCACCACCCAGTTCCAGCGCCCGCCGGGGAACTGCTGCTGAATGTCAAAGCCAACGGCAGAGGCGATGGTCGAGCCGTTGTCGAACTGCGCGCCGGGCACGGCACGGCTGGTGACGCTGCGGCCCGTTTGGTTGGCAATGACATCGGGGATGGAGCGGCCTCCATTCCACGCCATGATGGAATCGCCCAGCACGAGGATATCGCCCCCGCCACGCGGTGCGGTGTCGGTGCAGGCGCTGAGGCCCGTGACTATCAGCAATACCGCTAGAATTTCTCGCATGATCTGCCTCCCGTGGAGAGGCAGAGGTAGCGCAGACACTTTTGAATACCACCCCAGCCCGGAAACAAGCCGCAGGCGCCGGGCCATCGCCTGCCCGTCCCGGCGGGCTGGCGATTTGGTGAGGCTGGGCGAACCTTCGCGAACACACATCATCGCTGCGCCATAAAGTGGCCCGAAGCGGCGTTTCAATCGCCACCCCACGGGCAGGCGATGTCCCTCCCGCGCGACCGAAGCCGCGCGGGGGATAACTTACTCCGCTGGAACTGCCGTCTCTTCCACTGACAGCGGCGCGGGCAGATGCACCAGCATCTCCTTCGGGCAGACCTGCAGGAAGTTGTGCTTCTCAGTCTCCCAATGCTGAAGAATATCGGCGGCCTTGCGGCTGTTGGTCTCGGCGACATGACGCTCCAGCAGCCCGTGCAACTGGTCCAACCAATGTTCGACGCTGACCGGGCAGGTCACGATCGTCTCGGCGTTCATCAGCTTCGGCGCCAGCCCGTCGGGGTCATAGAGATAGGCCATCCCCCCGGTCATCCCGGCGGCGAAGTTCGCGCCGATCTCGCCCAAGATCACCGCCACACCGCCAGTCATATATTCACAACCGTTACTGCCGCAGCCTTCGATCACCACATGCGCGCCCGAGTTGCGCACCGCAAAACGCTCGCCCGCCCGGCCCGCGGCAAAGAGGTATCCCGCCGTCGCACCATAAAGCACCGTGTTGCCGATGATCGTATTCTCCGACGCCACGACCGGGCTCGCCATCGAAGGCCGCACCACAATCGTGCCGCCGGACAGACCCTTGCCGACATAGTCGTTCGCATCGCCCGAGACTTCGAGCTTCAGCCCCGGTGCCGCGAAGGCGCCGAGCGATTGTCCGGCACTCCCGGTCAGCTTCACCGTCAAGTGGTCCGGCTGGAGGGAATTGCGCATACCGAAGCGTTTCACGATATGGCTCGAAACCCGCGTGCCGACCGTCCGGTGCGTGTTCTGCACGGCGTAGGACAGCTGCATCTTCTCACCATCCTCAAGGAAACGCGCGGCATCCCGGACGATCTGCGCATCAAGCGTATCAAGCACCACCTGACGCGGTTTGTCGCGGTCATAGACGTTCTCATGTGCGCCATCGACGGTGATCAACAGCGGGTTGAGGTCCAGATCATCCAAATGCGCCGAACCTCGGCTGACCTGCGTCAACAGGTCCGCGCGGCCGATGACTTCATCAAGGCTGCGCGCCCCGATGCTGGCCAGAATCTCACGCACTTCGGTGGCATAGAAGGTGATGAGGTTCACCACTTTGTCCGCATTGCCGGTGAACTTGCCACGCAGAGCTTCGTCCTGTGTGCAAACACCCACGGGGCAAGTATTCGACTGGCACTGGCGGACCATGATGCAGCCCATAGCGATCAGCGCGGCGGTGCCGATGCCATATTCCTCGGCCCCCATCATCGCAGCCATGACGATGTCGCGTCCGGTGCGCAGGCCACCATCGGTGCGCAATGTCACCCGGTCGCGCAGGTTGTTCATCGACAGAACCTGATGCGCCTCAGTGAGGCCCATCTCCCACGGCAGACCCGCATATTTGATCGAGGTCGCAGGCGAGGCCCCGGTGCCACCGTTATGGCCCGAGATCAGGATGATGTCGGCCTTGGCCTTGGCCACGCCCGCAGCAATCGTGCCGACACCGCTCGACGCCACCAGCTTGACCGTCACCTTGCAGCGCGGGTTGATCTGCTTGAGGTCATAGATCAGCTGCGCAAGGTCTTCGATCGAGTAGATGTCGTGGTGCGGCGGGGGCGAGATCAGCGTCACGCCCTTGGTCGAATGCCGCAGCCGCGCGATCAGATCGGTGACCTTCATGCCGGGAAGCTGCCCACCCTCACCGGGCTTGGCACCCTGTGCGACCTTGATCTCCAACTCTTCGCATTGGTTCAGATACTCCGCCGTCACGCCAAAGCGGCCCGAGGCGACCTGTTTGATCTTGGCCGACGGATTGTCGCCGTTGCTTTCTGGCACGAAATGCGCCGGATCTTCGCCGCCCTCGCCGCTGTCAGATTTCGCGCCAATACGGTTCATCGCCACGTTCAGCGTCTTATGCGCCTCTGGGGAAAGCGCGCCCAGCGACATGCCCGGCGTTACGAAACGCTTGCGGATCGAGGTGATGCTCTCCACCTCCTCCAATGGCACCGGCGTGCCCTTGGGCTTGATGTCGAGCAGGTCACGCAGATGGATCGGCGGGTTGCTCTGCATCTTTTTCGAATACTGCTGCCACATCTGATAGGACGCCTTGTTGCAGGCCATTTGCAGCATATGCATGCTGCTCGCCTCCCAAGCGTGTTTTTCGCCCGTCTTGCGCTGCTTGTAGAAACCGCCAATCGGCATCACGACCCCGTCGCCCTGCCAGCCTTTGGCGTGGACTTCTTCGGCTTTGCGCTGAATGCCGACGACACCGATGCCGGAGATACGGCTGGTCATGCCGGGGAAGTACTCGGCACACATGGCGCGCGAAAGACCCACGGCCTCGAAGTTCAGGCCGCCGCGATAAGACGAGATCACGGAAATCCCCATCTTCGCCATGATCTTGAGCAGACCTTGGTCAATCGCCTCACGGTATTTCTGCACCGCCTGCGTCAAGGTCATGTCCAGAAGCCCGCGCTCAATCCGGTCGGCGAGGGAATCTTCGGCCAGATAGGCGTTCACCACGGTCGCGCCGCAGCCCACAAGCACCGCGAAGTAATGCGGGTCGACACATTCCGCCGCACGCACGTTGAGCGAGGTAAAGGTCCGCAGACCCTTGCGCACGAGGTGACTGTGCACCGCGCTGGTCGCAAGGATCATCGGCATCGCGACCCGGTCGGCCCCGCTGTGCTGATCGGTCAGCACCAGATGGCCCGCGCCAGAGCGCACGGCGTCTTCCGCCTCGGCCCGAATCCGCGCCAGACCGGCACTGAGATTGCCGTTGCCCGCCTCAAAGGTGCAGTCGATGGACACGGTATGCACCTTGAACTGCGCCATCAGTTCTTCGAACTGCGCATTGCCGACGAAGGGACTGTCGAGCACGAGGATCTCGGTCTGGGAGCTGTCTTCGTCGAGCACGTTCTTGAGGTTACCGAAGCGCGTCTTGAGGCTCATCACCCGGAATTCGCGCAAGGAATCGATCGGCGGGTTGGTGACTTGGCTAAAGTTTTGGCGGAAGAAGTGGCTCAGCGGGCGATACTGGCCGCTCAGGACCGCCGAGGGCGTGTCATCGCCCATCGAGGCCAGCGTCTCTTTTCCGTCCTCGGCCATGGGCGCGAGGATCTGTTCCAACTCTTCGATGGTATAGCCCGCAGCCACCTGACGGCGGCGCAGTTCGGCCCCGTCAAACAGCGGCTTTTCGGTGACGCGGCCAAGGACATCATCCATCTCGGTGATCTTGCCGACCCATTCGCCGAAGGGCTGGTTCGACGCGAGCTTGTTCTTGATCTCGGTATCGTTGAAGAGTTTGCCCTCTTCCATATCGACCGCGATGATCTGCCCCGGGCCAAGCGCGCCTTTGCGCACGACCCGCGCCTCGTCCAGTGGCACCATCCCGGCCTCGGACCCGGCGATCAACATGCCGTCGGAGGTTTCCACATAGCGCATCGGGCGCAGGCCGTTCCGGTCAAGCCCGGCGCAAACCCAGCGGCCATCGGTCATCGCCAATGCGGCGGGGCCGTCCCATGGCTCCATCACGGAGTTGCAGTAGGAATACATGTCGCGCCATGCTTGGGGCAGTTCCACCGCCTGTTTCGACCACGATTCCGGCACCAGCATCGTCTTGGCCATCGGCGCGGAGCGGCCCGCGCGGACCAGCACCTCGAACACGGAATCCAGTGCGGCAGAGTCGCTGGACCCCGAGGCCACGATCGGTTTGATGTCCTCGGCCATGTCGCCAAAGGTAGCAGAGGCCATGCGGATCTCATGGCTCTTCATCCAGTTCATGTTGCCCTTGAGGGTGTTGATCTCACCGTTATGGGCCAACATGCGGAAGGGCTGCGCCAACCACCACTGCGGGAAAGTGTTGGTGGAGTAGCGCTGGTGATAGATCGCGAAGGCACTGATGAACTTGTCGTCTTTCAGGTCGGGATAGAATTCGGCCACCTGTTCGGCCAGCATCATGCCCTTGTAGATGATGCTGCGGCAGGACATCGAGGCGATGTACATCTGCGGCACCTGCGCGGCGATGGCAGCTTTTTCGATGCGGCGGCGGATGACATAAAGCTCACGCTCAAAGGTCTCTTCGTCGACACCTTTGGCGTTGGAAATCAGGATCTGCTCAATCTCGGGCCGGGTCGCGTTGGCTTTCTCGCCCAACACGGAGATATCTACCGGCACATGGCGCCAGCCGTAGATGTAATAGCCCATGCGCAGGACTTCGGTTTCCACGATGGTCCGGCATGTCTCTTGCGCTGCAAAATTGGTGCGCGGCAGGAAGACTTGGCCCACTGCGATCAGCTCGTTCTCGCGCGGGGTGTGGCCGGTGCGGCGGACCTGCTCATAAAAGAAGGGCACAGGGATCTGCACGTGGATGCCCGCGCCATCGCCGGTCATCCCATCTGCGTCAACCGCGCCGCGGTGCCAGATCGCCTTGAGCGCGTTGATCCCGTTCAGGACGACTTCGCGGGTCTTCTCGCCGTTGATATTGACCACAAGGCCCACGCCGCAGGAAGAATGCTCTTCCTCGAAACTATACATGCCCTTATCGGCCATCATCGCGCGTTTGGCTTCTTCGCGGGCCACCCAGGCGTCATCATATTTGGTCATGGCTTGGTTCCTTCCACAAACGCCGCAAATCCTGCTTCGACTTCGGCCTTGGTTTTGATCTCGTGGTCCCCGGCAAAGGCATAGCCGTCGGGCTTCACATCTATGTAAATCTCGGTCTTGAGCGGCAGGCCGCCCGCATTCTCCACCAACCCGGCAGAGAGTGAGTAATAGTCATGCCCCGGCAGCGTGAGGTGATACCAAAGCGTGCTGCCGCAACTGTCGCACCATGCCCGCTCTGCCCAGTCCGAGGAGGCATAGGATTTCACCGGGCCATCATAGGTCAGGCTGCCCGGTTTTGCGTCGATCTCAAGGAAAGCGCTGCCGGTCCAACGGCGGCACATCTCGCAGTGGCAGGCACCAAGCGCGTCTTTCAACGGCTCAAAGCTGACCGTGACCGCCCCGCAGAGGCAATGACCGCTCAAAAGGCTCATTGCTTGTCCTCCACATGCAGGGCGCGGGCCTCGTAATCGGCTTTGCTCACCCGCTCCAGTTCTCCGGCCAGGGCAAAGTTGCTTGGGGCGCGGTCGGCATAGACCACACGCGCCAGCTTTGCCTCGCCAAACCCGTCGAAGAGACCCGGAGCCAGTTCCAGCAGCTCCGCGTTCTCGCCTTCGGTATCGGCAAACCAAACCGCTGTGCCGCAGGTCTCGCACCACGCCCGCTCGGCAAAGGAGGATGAGGCATAGGTCCGGATCGGTCCCTTGTGGGAAACCCGCGCGCGTGGCACTTCGATCCCCATCTGGACAGAGCCGCTCCACCGGGTGCAGAGGTCACAATGACAGGCCGAAATCGCAGCCAACGGCCCGGTCACATCCACCGTGACCGCGCAGCACAGACAGTGGCCGTGGTGAGCTTCACCCCCCATGGCGTTGTCCGCTTTGATGGCTGCACCAGCACTCATCTCATTCCGCAGCGATGCGCTGCGCCCCGTTGAAATCATCAAGGATCGCCTGCGCGCAGTCGCGGCCATCCTTGATGGCCCAGACCACAAGGCTCGCCCCGCGCACGATGTCGCCCACGGCATAGACGCCATCAAGCGCCGTTGCCCCGGTGACGTAATCGGCTTTGATCGTGCCCCAGCGGTTCACCGGCAGGTCCGGCTCGTTCCACAGGGTCGGCAGGTCTTCGGGCTCGAACCCAAGCGCCATGATGACGAGGTCGGCGTCTTCGACGTAGTCCGCGCCTTCGATCACCTCGGGGGCCTGACGGCCAGTGACATCCGGCGCGCCAAGGCGCATCTTCTGTACCATCACGCCGGTCACGGGATCGCCGACAAAGCCCTTGGGTGCGCTGAGCCATTCAAAGATCACGCCTTCTTCCTCGGCGTTTTGTACTTCGCGTTGGCTGCCCGGCATATTGGCCCGGTCCCGACGGTAGAGGCATTTCACGCTCTCCGCGCCTTGGCGGATCGAGGTGCGCACGCAGTCCATCGCGGTGTCGCCACCGCCGATCACGACGACTTTCTTACCCGCAGCATTCAGACGGCCATTTTCGAAGTCATCGACCGAGTCGCCAAAGCTTTTGCGGTTCGAGGCGGTCAGGAAGTCAATCGCCCGCTCCACGCCGAAACCACCAACGCCGGGAGCTTCGATCTCGCGCGTTTTGTAAACGCCGGTGGCGATGATCACCGCGTCATGTTTGCCCCGGATCGCGCCAAAGCTAAGGTCGACACCCACATCGCAGTTCAATTCAAAGGTCACGCCACCTTCGGCAAGCTGCGCATTGCGGCGCTCGACCACGTCTTTCTCAAGCTTGAAGCCGGGGATGCCATAGGTCAGCAAGCCGCCCGCACGGTCGTAGCGGTCATAGATGGTGACCTGCACGCCCGCGCGGCGCAGCATGTCCGCCGCTGCCAGACCGCCGGGGCCGGCACCGATGATGCCAACGCTTTCAGCGCGCTCTTCGCGTGGGGCGGCGGGTTTGACCCAGCCCTGCTCCCATGCGGTGTCGGTTATGTATTTCTCGATCGAGCCGATGGTGACGGTGCCATGGCCCGACTGCTCGATCACGCAGTTGCCTTCGCACAGGCGGTCCTGCGGGCAGATGCGGCCACAGATCTCGGGGAAGGTATTGGTCGCCTGACTGATCTCATAGGCCTCTTGCAGACGCCCTTCCGCAGTCAGGCGAAGCCAGTCGGGGATGTTGTTGTGCAAAGGGCAATGGGTCTGGCAGTAGGGCACGCCGCATTGGCTGCACCGGCTGGACTGTTCAGCCGCTTTCGCATCCGCATATTCGGCATAAATCTCGTCGAAATCCGTCCGGCGCAAATCGGGCGGGCGCTTTTCGGGCATATCCCGCGCAACGTCTGTAAATTTCAGCATGACCTGCTTCGCCATATACCCGTTCCTTCGACAAATTCCGTCAGAAGGCTCGTATACGAGAGCGCCCAAGTAAATAAAAGACAGCAGTGCTGACCTATTTACCTCTTTCCGGGCAAATGGATCGCCCCCAGGTCATTTTTATGCATCATTTAAGGTCCGATACGGACCTAAGCGTCAAAACCCTGCCCAAAGCGCAATGATCACGACACCACCTACAAGGATTCGCCACCACCCAAAAAGCGCATAGCCATAGCGGCTGATGTAATCGAGCACCCAACGCACCACGAAGACGGCAGAGATAAAGGCCATGACAAAGCCCACAGCAATCTCGCCCATGGCAGAGGCATCCAGCACATCGCGGTTCTTGTAGATGTCATAGGCAAAGGCGCCCGCCATCGTCGGCATCGACAAAAAGAACGAGAATTCCGCCGCGGCGCGTTTGCTGGCCCCCAGCAACAGGGCGCCAACGATCGTCGCGCCCGACCGCGAGGTGCCCGGCACCATGGCAAGGCATTGGATGACGCCGATCTTGAACGCCATGGAAAGCGGGAATTTGGTCGCGTCGGTATAGGTCGGCGCAGGTGCGATGCGATCCACGATCAGCAGCACCACCCCGCCCAGCACCAACATGATGGCGATCAGCAGAGGTGTTTCGAACAGGACCGTCTTGATGAAATCATGGGCCAAGACGCCGATGAACACCGCAGGCAGAAAGGCCAGAAGCACCGACCAGATGAACCGCCGTGCCTGCGGATCATGCGGCGCGGCGGAGAATACCGCCCAAAGCCGTGCGGAATAAACTGTCAGGATCGCCAGCACCGCGCCCAATTGGATCACGACCTCAAAGGTCCGCCCGGCGCTCTCAAAGCCCAAGAAGTGACCGGCCAACAGAAGATGCCCGGTCGAAGATACGGGGATGAACTCTGTCAGCCCCTCCAGCAAACCCAGAAAGGCGGCGATCAGAGTGGTTGACTGTTCCATTATCCCTGCCGCAGGTTACGTGCCGATGCTTTGATGGCGTCATACTGCCCCGAGGGTCGGAACCGCCAGAGATAGTCGGGCAGCACCGCGTCCATCGCGGTGGGGGTGATGCCAAGCTCGGTAAAGCCGCGCGCCCCTTCTGCCACAACGTTGTCATTGCGCAGGTTTTTGACCTGATCGCGGGTCAGCATCTTGTTGGTGAAAAGACCAAAGGTCGCGGCCTGCACCATGTCGAACCCAAAGGCGACGATCTTGGCTAAGAACCACGGCATGTTGAGCACCAAACGCCGACGGTGAATCATCTCAAGCATACGCTGCATCAGGCCGCGGAAAGTATCCACATCAGGGCCACCAAGCTCATAGACACCCGCGGGGGCCTGCCCCTCCAGAGCCTTTTCGGCCGCTTTGGCAACGTCATCGACAAAGACCGGCTGGAACCGGGTAGAGGCACCGGCGACCGGTAGGATCGGGCCGGTGCGGGTCATGCCCGCAAAGCGGTTAAAGAACTCATCCTCGGGGCCAAACATGATCGAGGGGCGCAGAATCACGGCCTCAGGCATATGTTTGAGAATGGCGGCCTCGCCCTCGCCCTTGGTGCGGGCATAGTCGCTCTCGGCCTCCATGTCCGCGCCGATGGCAGAGACATGCACGAAACGACCAACTCCTTCGGTTGCGGCCATATGGGCGATACGCTCCGCCCCTTCGGACTGCACCGCGTCAAAGCTGTTCTTGCCGGTTTCGACCAGAATGCCCACGCAGTTCACGACCGCGTCCGCCCCACGCAGGGCGTCGCGCACGGAGCCATCGTTGCGAATGTTGCACAAAACAGGTTCGACTTGGCCAACCACACCATAGGTCCGCACAAAGAGCGCTTCGTTGGGGTGGCGCACCGCCACCCGTACCCGCCAACCAGCTCTGGCCATGCGATACGCGATATAGCGTCCGACAAACCCCGAACCGCCATAAATCGTGACCAGCTTAGACATTCTGCCGCTCCTGTAGATAAATTCTCTGACAGGATGTACCCGTGCGCCGCCGCTGTCACAAGGCCAAACCCCCGGTTGTAGCGATCCTCGCGCAGGATTTTCTAGATTTCGCTCAAATTGCGATTGACAGTCACCCGGCTGAGCCTTAAAGCACCCCACACGATACGTGCCCAGGTGGCGGAATGGTAGACGCGCTAGCTTCAGGTGCTAGTACTGGCAACGGTGTGGAGGTTCGAGTCCTCTCCTGGGCACCAATATTCCCCGACAGATGATTGACCGTAGATCAGGTCTCAACCGACCCCGACGCTACACACCCCGCAAGGGGGCGCTATGCCGCCCAGTCTGCGTACAGACGCACCCTTATTGCACGGCAACGCCTGCGTTTTTCAGACATAACTGCAGCCGTCTTCCAAGCTCTGACAGGCTAAAAGGCTTTTTCAAACAGTCGCTTGCCCCTGCGGCCAAAGCGCGGCGTAGCAGATCTGCGTCTTTCCGGGTTGAGATCATGACGACCGGAACGCCGTGGTAGAATGGCAGACCTCTGACATGGCTACAGAACTCAAGCCCGTCCATCGCGGGCATCATGAAATCCGTGATGATCACATCTGTCGCGATCCGTTCCTTCGCGAGCGCGGCCAAGGCTTGGGCGGGGCATCCATAATCCGCCACGCATGAAAATCCGACTTCGGCGAGGGACGCCTGAATGAACTGCCGCGCAATCTCTGAATCGTCGATAACGATAGCATTCCAGTTCATTTCACCGCACCTTACCTTCTAAACAACGCCCCGGGGGCCACCGTAGCGGTGTGGCACTTAATATCGTGTGAATGCTTAAATGCGTTTGCCGACAAACAGCGCCGTGTCGGAACGGATGCAGGCGATCTCACCCTTTTGCCAGACAAGCTCCCCCTGCGCGGTCGCGTATTTGCCCATGCTGACGCAGGCGGTGATCGGGGTGATCTCTGTGACGTTTTGGGCGGCATCGAAACTGTGGCTGAACTGAATGGACATGGCTTGTGCTCCTGAGTTGACGTTAATCAACCTTCACACATGTCGCCGCTCAATGCCTGCTGGCGTCAGGATAACGGCCCTATTCTTAGGTATATGCCACGTCACTTTCAGACTACGAAAAGCGCCCCGTCAGCGACGGTTCAGCAGCTTTTGGTACTTTGGCACGAACAGATCCGCGCCTTTCACCTTTTTCGTTATCCAATCGCCTGCTGTGAACAGCATCAAAAAGCTATTGCCGCGTTCCGGCCCCAAGGGCAGCACGATCGGCGCCTCCGTACCCCACGGGCGATAGGTTTTCATATCCGCCAGTTTGCGGCCCGTGATCAGCCCGGTGAGGGTCTTTTTCAACCAAGGCAATTGCCGGCTGACCGCGACGATGGTCATGGTGTCACCGGGGTCCGCCACGTCCCCGGCGGCAAAGACGTTGGGCAGGGACGAGGGGCGCAGATGGCCGTCTGTCTTGATCCGCTCTGCGGCGGTAACCTCTGCGCCGGGAAGGTTCTTCAGCAGGTCAGAACAGGCGCGCGCCCCCAACACGGGAAAGATCAGATCGAATGCGCGTTCAGGTCCTCCTTCGAGGGTCACACTGCCCGCATGCGGCTCTGTCATAGAGGTAAGCCCTTCGACCTTTTTGCCGAGGATAAGCTCCACCCCGCTGGCCTTTAACTTCTTGCTCAGCGAAGCCCCAAGGCTGTCCGGCTTGGCCGCAAAGAGCTTGTCGTCCATGGTGATCACGGTGATCTTTTTGTCGGGCATGGCCTCGGCAATCTCGCCCGCAAGCTCAACCCCCACAGCCCCGGCGCCGATGATGCCGACGGTCTTGGCCGCCTGTAGCTTTTCATGCGCGGCTCGGCTCGCGGCCCGCAACCCGTCGATGTCTGCGCCTTTGGGCTTGAAGGGCGCGGCATAGTTTGAGCCGGTCGCGACAACGATGTAATCTGCGTCGACCCGCGCGCCGCTATCAAGGGTCACACCCTCCCCGTCCACACCCGTCGCCCGCGCCGCAACGACACGGCCGCGTTTCAGCAAGCGGTCATAGGGGATCAGCGAGTCTTCGACCAAACTGGGCTGCACCACGGCGCGGATCATCGCAGAGGCATGCACAAAATGGCTGCGCGGTTCGATCAATGTGACATCGGCAATGTCGTCCATCGCCTTGGCCAGATCTGCCCCCAGATACCCGCCCCCTACGATTGCGATACGTTTGCCCATCGGTGCTGTCTCCATGTGGTCATCCCAGTCTGCCGGACAATCTTGCCCATGCGGTTGGCTATCCACATAGGCGCGGGGTCATAAATTTCCCGCCCGGGATGCCAAAACCTGCCGACTGTGCCGCCAAAGTGGTCACATGCTCACCCGATAAGCGCCTTAAGGGGGGCCGATTCTCTTAAACGATACAACATATTGTTTAGAATCATCGCACCTGTTTAACTCCCCCCAGCGACAGGGAGAGCCGCGGCACAATGAAAGACACCAAAGCAGAGACTTTTCTGCGTTTTGACAACGTCAAGAAGAGCTACGATCAGGAAAACCTCGTCGTCAAAGGCTTCGACATGGATGTGCAGGAGGGGGAGTTCATCACCCTTCTTGGCCCCTCCGGGTCGGGCAAAACCACCGTTCTGATGATGTTGGCGGGGTTTGAAAGCGTCACCTCGGGCGATATCGCGATCAATGGCCGGTCGATCAACAAGACCGCGCCGAACAAGCGCAATATCGGCATGGTGTTCCAAAACTACGCGCTGTTCCCGCATATGACGGTGGCCGAAAACCTCGCCTATCCGCTCAGCGTTCGCAAAATGTCCAAGGCGGATATCAAAGAGCGCGTGGCCGAGTATCTCGCATTGGTCGAACTTTCGGCCTTTGGCGACCGCCGCCCCGGTCAGCTTTCCGGCGGCCAACGGCAGCGTGTGGCGCTGGCCCGCGCGATGATCTTTCAGCCGACGCTGATCCTGATGGACGAACCCTTGGGTGCGCTCGACAAGAACCTCCGCGAACAGATGCAGTTCGAGATCACCCGCCTGCACAAGCAGATCGGCTTTACCGTGATCTACGTGACCCACGACCAGACCGAGGCACTTTCGATGTCGGACCGGATCGCGGTCTTCAACGATGGCGTCGTGCAGCAATGCGCCCCACCGGCGGAACTGTATGAGCGCCCGGTCAATGCCTTCGTGGCCGAGTTCATTGGTGAGAATAACTTTGTGCAGGGCAAGGTCAGCAAGATCGATGGCGACCTTGCCAAGGTCGAGACAGACACCGGCACCATCACCACGCAAACTTCCGAAGGGCTGACCGAAGGCGCGCAATGCCGCGTCTCCATCCGGCCCGAGAAACTGTTCATTCACCCCACGACCCACGCCCATGACAACGCGCTGACGGCGACCTTTGTCACGCGCATCTATGTGGGCGATTTCATCCGCTATTATTTCCGCCTACCCGACGGCACCGACATTATCGTCAAAGTGCTCAACGACCTGTCCGCGCCAGAATTCGAAGACGGCGCGACGGCGCAGCTGTTGTCCCTGACGAAAGATTGCATCGCCTTTGCCAATTAAAGGCGACCGAGGGCAAACCGGGGCCCCGCAAAAGACCTGGACACAACAAGGAGAGACCCGATGAAGAAACATCTGACGTATCTGGCCACGACGGCGCTGCTTGCCAGCCCTGTTCTGGCCCAGGATCTGACAGTGACGTCCTTCGGCGGCGCCTATGGCGCGGCACAGATGGAGCACATGATTGAACCCTACATGAAGGAATCCGGCACCAACGTCCTGTTCGAAGACTACGGCGGCGGCGTGGCCGAGATGAAGGCGCAGGTCGAAGCCGGGAACATCCTGTGGGATGTCGTCGACATCGAAGTGATCGACCTCGAACGCGCTTGCGCCGAAGGTTATCTGGAAGTGATCGACCAATCCGTTCTGCCCGAGGGCGACGATGGCACCGCAGCGGCGGATGACTTCATCGAAGACGCGCTGGCCAATGAGTGTGGCGTCGGCAATATCGTTTGGTCCGTCGTCTTTGCGGTGAACACAGAAAACGGCGAAGGCCCGAAAACCATTGAAGACTTCTTTGACACCGAGAAGTTCCCCGGCAAACGCGGTCTGCGCAAACGCCCCCAAGTGAACATGGAATGGGCGCTGCTGGCCGATGGCGTTGCCCCCGAAGAAGTCTATGAAGTGCTCGCCACCGAAGAGGGCCAAGCCCAAGCCTTTGCCAAGCTCGACACCATCAAGGATGAGATCACTTGGTATGACAGCTGGTCTCAGGCCCCCGTTCTGCTGAACGACGGCGGTGCCACCATGGTGCAATCCGCCAACGGTCGTATCTTTGCCGCAATCAAGGACGATGGCGCCCCCTTCGAGATCGTCTGGGACAGCCACATCTATGACCTCGACGTTTGGGCGATCATGAAAGGCACCGAGAAGAAAGAAGAGGCGATGGAGTTCATCAAGTTCGCCACAGGCACCGTGCCGCTCTCGGGGATGCAAGACGTGGCCTACGGCCCGACCCGCGCCTCTGCTCAGGCGCTGCTGCCCGAAGAGGTCAAGAAAGACCTGCCCACGGCGCATCTTGATGAGGGCGTGAAGGCCGATGGTATCTTCTGGGCCGACTATGGCGAAAGCCTTGGCGAGAAGTTCAACGAATGGCTGCTGCAATAAGCACCCTGCCCCGCGCCTTTCCGGGCGCGGGGACCCCAGACCTTAAAGATGAGTAATCGCGTGCCCAGCCTCAGTTCCGAAGACGCCGCCAACGCCCGTCGCCAATTGCGCCGCCGCCGCACGCAGGCGTTTTTGTTTGTGGTGCCGCTGCTGGTCTTTATCCTTTTTGCCTTTGTGGCCCCGATCACCACGATGCTGTTTCGCAGTGTCTATAATCCGACCGTCGCCGAACTGGTGCCTGAGACGCTGACCATGCTCGAAGACTGGGAGGGTGAGACCCTGCCCGATCCGGCTGTGGTGACGCAAATGGCCATCGACATGAAGCGCATGGCGGGCAACCGCACCTCCGGCAAATTCGCCGATGAGATCAACCGCGCCCTGCCGGGCATGTCGAGCGTGATCAAATCCACCGCCCGCGGTCTGCGCCGTGCCGATGATGCGGAACTCGCCGCCAACGGGGCCGAGATGCTGCTGGCCGAGAATGACCGCTGGGCCAAGCCCGCCACATGGCGCGCGATCCGCAGCGCCGGGCAGGCCTATACCTCAAGCTATTACCTCACCGCCGTCGATCTGGAGTACGATGCCGAGGGCGAGATCATCATGCGTGACACGCAGATCTACAAACAGCTCTATGGCAAGACGCTGAAGATGGCGCTGATCATCACCGGGCTGACCATGCTGCTGGGCTATCCTCTGGCCTTCTATATGTCGCAAGCCTCGCCAGCGATGGCGAACTTCCTCATGGTTTTTGTCCTCCTGCCATTCTGGACCTCCCTGCTGGTGCGCACCACCGCTTGGATCGCGCTGTTGCAAGCGGGCGGCGTGGTGAACTCTACGCTGATTTGGGCGGGGCTGATCAATGAGCCGATTGAGCTTTTGTACAACGAGTTCTCCACCATCCTCGCCATGACCCACATCCTGCTGCCCTTCATGGTACTGCCACTCTATGCGGTGATGCGCGGGATCGACGCGAGCTTCATGCGCGCCGCGATTTCGATGGGCTCGAACCCCATCGGCGCGTGGTACAAAATCTACCTGCCGATGAGCCTGCCGGGCCTCTCGGCTGGGGCGCTGTTGGTCTTCATCATCTCGGTCGGCTACTACATCACGCCCGCGCTGGTGGGCGGCACCGACGGTCAGATGATCTCCAACATCATCGCCTTCCACATGCAGGTGTCCAACAACTGGGAACTGGCGGCGGCCTTGGGCTCGCTCCTGCTGATCCTGATCCTCGTTCTCTACTGGCTGTTCGACCGTTTCGTCGGCACCGACAACCTCAAGCTGGGATGACGTCATGAGCCCATTGCCCGACTATTACACGATCTGGCACAAGGCGGGGCACTATGGCCTGCGCATCATGGCGGCCTTGGTGCTCATCTTTCTGATGCTGCCGATCCTCGTGATCATGCCGCTGTCGTTCAATGCCGAGCCGTTCTTTACCTTCACCCAAGGCATGCTGTCGCTCGACCCCGACGCCTATTCAACGCGCTGGTACCAAGAGATTGTCGATGACCAAAAATGGCGCATCGCGATCCGCAACAGCTTCCTTGTCGGCATCGCAGCTGCCAGTATCGCTACGGTGCTGGGGACACTGGCCGCCGTCGGCCTCGCCTCGCCTTGGATGCCGTTCAAACGGGTCATCACCGCGCTGCTACTGTCGCCGATGATCGTGCCATTGATCATCATCGCTGCGGGCATGTTCTTTTTCTACACGCAGTTCAACCTCGTCGGCACCTTCACCGGGCTGATCATCGCCCACGCGGCGCTCGGCGTGCCTTTTGTCATCATCACCGTCACCGCCACGCTCAGCGGCTTTGACCGCTCACTCTTCGTGGCGGGGCTGAGCCTTGGGGCCTCTCCGATCAAAGTGTTCTGGGACGTGGTGATTCCGCTCATTCGCCCCGGCGTGATCTCGGGCGGGCTTTTTGCCTTTGTCACATCCTTTGACGAGGTGGTGCTGGTGCTCTTCCTCGCAGGCCCCGAACAGCGCACGATTCCGCGGCAGATGTTCTCGGGTCTGCGCGAGCAGATCAACCCGACGATTCTGGCGGTGGCAACGCTGCTGGTGGTGCTCTCGGCGACGATGCTTTTCGTGCTGGAAGCCCTGCGCCGACGCTCGGCGCGGCTGCGCGGGCAGGAATAGGCGAAACCGCCCGCGGGCGGCACCAAACACCTGATCCACTACCATATTCGGGGAGGGTGAGTGGTGAGCCGTGATGGGTTCGAACCATCGACCTACTGATTAAAAGTCAGTTGCTCTACCAACTGAGCTAACGGCCCACTAGGCGGGTAACTAGAAATTACGGGCGGCAGGGTCAAGCCCTTAATTACGAAAATAATGCGAGATGCTGGATTAGTTTTCATGCCGGGGTTATATGCCCCGAATGTACAGCGATCAGACCCCCGGATTGCCCTTCATGAAAATGCATGGGCTAGGCAATGACTTCGTCGTGTTTGATGCACGTGCGGAGGCAATCGACGTGACTCCGGCGATGGCGCAGGCCATTGGTCACCGGCAATTTGGTGTGGGATTCGATCAGCTTGCGGTGATTACCCAAGGGACGGGCGACGCGCATCTGACCTTTTACAATTCCGACGGCTCCCCCTCTGCCGCTTGCGGCAATGCCACCCGCTGCATCGCACGCTACCTGATGGATGAGTCGGGGCGCGATTCGCTGCATTTGACCACCGCGCGGGGCGATCTGGCAGCGAACGACGCCGGGGGCGGCTTGACCTCCGTCAACATGGGCCACCCGCAGTTGAATTGGGACGAGGTGCCACTGGCGCGCGAAATGGACACGCTGCACCTGCCGATCGACGGCGACCCCGTCGCCACCGGCATGGGCAACCCGCATTGCACCTTTTTCGTCGATGGTGCCGAGGCGGTGGACCTATCCGATCTCGGCCCCCGCGCCGAGCATGACCCGCTTTATCCTGAGCGGACCAATGTGCAAGTCGCGCAGATCGTCGGGCCGGATCACATCCGCATGCGCGTTTGGGAGCGCGGCGTGGGCGTCACGCTGGCCTCGGGCTCGTCCTCCTGCGCCACCGCCGTCGCCGCCGCCCGTCGGGGCCTCACGGGCCGCGCCGTGCGCATCGACCTCGACGGCGGCACACTGCACATCGATTGGCGCGAGGATGGCGTCTGGATGACGGGGCCGACCGCCCATGTCTTTTCCGGCACCTTCACCCCCGACTTTCTGGAGAGCCTGACATGAGCGCCCCGATCTTCAGCACCATGGGCTGTCGTCTCAACGCCTATGAGACCGAGGCGATGAAGGAACTGGCCGAACAGGCCGGGTTGCAAGACGCCGTGGTCGTCAACACCTGCGCCGTCACCGCCGAGGCTGTGCGCAAAGCCCGCCAAGATATCCGCAAGCTGCGCAAGGCGCACCCCGATGCGCGGCTGATCGTCACCGGCTGCGCCGCACAGACCGAGCCCGAGACCTTTAACGCCATGCCCGAGGTCGACGCCGTGATCGGCAACACCGAAAAGATGCAGGGTGCGACATGGCAGGGCATGGCCGCCGATTTCATCGGCGAGACCGAGACCGTGCAGGTCGACGACATCATGTCTGTCACTGAAACAGCAGGCCATTTGATCGACGGGTTCGGCACCCGGAGCCGCGCCTATGTGCAGGTGCAAAACGGCTGCGACCATCGCTGCACCTTCTGCATCATTCCTTACGGTCGCGGCAATTCGCGCTCGGTCCCCGCAGGGGTCGTGGTGGATCAGATCAAGCGGTTGGTCGACAAGGGCTTTAACGAGGTGGTGCTGACCGGGGTCGACCTGACATCATGGGGGGCCGATCTGCCCGCCACGCCAAAGCTCGGCGATCTGGTGATGCGAATCTTGCGTCTGGTGCCCGATCTGCCGCGCTTGCGGATTTCCTCGATCGATTCGATTGAGGTGGATGAAAGCCTGATGCAGGCCATCGCGACGGAGCCACGCCTGATGCCGCATCTGCATCTGTCGCTGCAACACGGCGATGACATGATCCTCAAGCGCATGAAACGCCGCCACCTGCGCGACGATGCGATCCGTTTCGCCCAAGAGGCCCGCGCCTTGCGGCCTGACATGACCTTTGGTGCCGACATCATCGCCGGTTTCCCGACCGAGACCGAAGCGATGTTCGAAAACTCAATGAAACTGGTCGAGGAATGTGACCTGACATGGCTGCATGTCTTCCCCTATTCCGCCCGCCCCGGCACCCCCGCGGCGCGGATGCCCGCGGTGAACGGTGCTGCGATTAAAACCCGCGCGGCACGGCTGCGCGCGGCAGGAGAACGGCAAGTGCAACGGCATTTGGAGGCGCAAGTCGGACGCACGCACGATGTGCTGATGGAGAACCCTCACATGGGGCGCACGGCGCAGTTCACCGAGGTGAGTTTTGCCGCGCCACAGGTCGAGGGCGACATCGTGCGGGCCGAGATCACCGGAATTTCAGGCGCGCAGCTGACCGCCTAGCGCGAAGGGCATCGCCCTCCCTGGGGGGCGATGGAACGAGGCTGTGGTCGGAACGGCTACCGTACTCGAAACGACTCCGCATCATGAAACCTCGCCAAATCGCCCTCCGGGGGGAGGGAGGGCGATGCCCGGTGTGCCACCGGGCGGACCCTGTTGAGAGGTTTTAGGCCAAATGGCCGCCACCATTACGCATGGCCAAAAAAAAGGGCGCCGGTTTCCCGACGCCCTTCTCATTTCCAAAAGCCGTGGCCCGATCAGTCGTCCTTGCGACGGTTCTTGACCGGCGCCCAGAGCTTTTTGTTGGTCAGGTACAGCAGCACCGACAACAGACCCAACAGCACGACCCCAGCAAAGCCAGCCTGCTTGCGTGCGCCCAGCTTCGGCTCGGCGGTCCACATCAGGAAGGCAGAGACATCTTCGGCCATGTGCTGCACGTCGTTGGCATGGTCATCCGCGAACTCGACCAGCTCATCCGACAACGGGGGCGCCATGGCGATCCAGCCGCCCGGGAAGACAGTGTTCTCATAAAGAACCGTGCCCGCCTGCTCTTTCTCTTCGCCGGTGTA
Organism: Sulfitobacter sp. 1A15106; assembly: GCF_043556995.1. Lineage (NCBI taxonomy): Bacteria > Pseudomonadati > Pseudomonadota > Alphaproteobacteria > Rhodobacterales > Roseobacteraceae > Sulfitobacter > Sulfitobacter sp. 1A15106. The sequence continues at coordinate 242,565 of NZ_JBIFFM010000003.1, forward strand.
GCCGGCCAGAAGTGCGGTGATATACTCCGGCCCGCCGATCCCTTTGAGGAACTGGTTGATGCCCAAACCGTAGGGGCCGTGGAACGCGGCGCGTTTCTTGGCCATCAGCGAGAGGTCAGGTGCGTTCGGCAGGTTGGACCCGGGGAAGTGGTCAACCGGGGTGCCGGGACGGGTGTCGTCCAGCTCGGCGTCATAGACGTCATAGCCTTTGGCGTATTCGATCACCTGCTCTTCGGGCATGTTCGGACCGGTTTCGTCCGACAATGTCCGCATCGCGACATACTCCAGACCGTGGCAGGCCGCGCAAACCTCGGTGTAGATCTGCAGACCGCGCTGGAGCTGGTTTACGTCGTAACCGCCGAACGGACCATCGAAAGAGAAATCGATGTTGTCGATATGCGGTGTGGCGTGGGAATCGTCACCCTGATCGTCGTCACCGGCGTGATCTTCAGCGGCAGTTTCCTCGCCGTGGTCTTCCGCTTCCATGACACCCACGTTGGGGTCATCACTATGCGCCTGACCGGCAACATCGTCTTCGGCGATCACTTCGTTTTCAGCGTTTTCCTCGGCTGTCGATTGCGCTTCGTCCGTGGCTCCGACTTCTTCGGCAGGCGCTTCTTCGGCGTCTTCGGCAGAAACCTCTTCGGGCGCTTCCTCGGTGGCAGCATCCTCAGTGGCGGTTTCTTCGGCCGGGGCCTCTTCCGCTACTGGTGCTTCCTCGGCAGGCGCCGTTTCAGCCGGAGCTTCTTCGGTTGTCGCCTCTTCAGCTGGTGCGTCTTCAACCGGAGCCTCGGCAGCAGGTGCCTCTTCGGTTGCGGTGTCCTCAGCAGGGGCTGCCTCAACCGCGGGTTCGTCAGCCGGGGCCGCGTCGACCTCGGGTTCGGCTGCGGGCGCGTCAGTTTCAGCAGGTGCCTCTTCCGCCGCTGGCGCTTCAGCAGGCGCGGTTTCGGCTTCGGCCTCCGGCGTTTCCGCCGGAGTTGTTAGCAGTTCTTCTTCTGTCGCTGTGTCCTGCGCCAGCACCGCCGTCCCCGGCAGGGCAAGGCCCAGAGTTACCACGGCAGAAAGGAGGTTGGTCTTCATCATGGTCATGATCCTTATTCCGCCGGGTTCACAAGCGTCTTGGTGCCGCCTGCCTTGGGCGCGTAATGCGCGTCAAAGTCGGCTTCGATGGTTTCAGGCTGCGCCAGCGGCTTCTCGATCACGCCCAAGAGGGGCAGAATCACGAGGAAGTAGGCGAACCAATAGGCCGAAGCGATCAGTGAGAAGCTCGCATAGGGCTCTTCTGCGGGCATCGCACCCAGCCACATCAGGGCGAAGAAGTCGATCACCAGCAGAGCGAACCACCATTTGAACATCGGACGATACCGGCCCGAACGTACAGAGGATGTGTCCAGCCATGGCACCAGCGCCATCACGGCAATCGCACCGAACATCGCCAGCACGCCGAAGAACTTGGCGTCGATGATGCCACCGGTCACGAAGGACGCGATCTGCACAACCCAAACCTCAGAGGTGAAGGCCCGCAGGATCGCGTAGAAGGGCAGGAAGTACCATTCCGGCACGATGTGTGCAGGCGTCGCCAGAGCGTTGGCTTCGATGTAGTTGTCCGGGTGGCCCAGATAGTTCGGCATGAAGCCAACAACCGCGAAGAACAGCGTCAGGATCACGGCCAGCGCGAACAAGTCCTTGATCACGAAGTAGGGCCAGAACGGCAGCGTGTCTTTCTTGGCGTCTTCCTTCGAGGTGCGGCGCACTTCGACCCCGGTGGGGTTGTTGTTGCCGGTCGTGTGGAAGGCCCAGATGTGCAGCACCACAAGGCCCGCAATCACGAAGGGCAGCAGATAGTGCAGCGAGAAGAAGCGGTTCAGCGTCGCGTTATCAACCGCAGGTCCACCCAGCAGGAAGGTCTGCAGTGTTTCACCGACAAAGGGAACCGCGCCAAAGAGGCCGGTAATCACGGTCGCGCCCCAGAAGGACATCTGACCCCAAGGCAGAACATAGCCCATAAAGCCGGTGGCCATCATCAGCAGATAGATCAACATGCCGATGATCCATGTGATCTCACGCGGGGCTTTATAGGAGCCATAGTAGAGACCACGGAAAATATGCGCATAGACCGCGATAAAGAACAGCGACGCGCCGTTCATATGCAGATAGCGGATCATATAGCCGCCGTTCACGTTGCGCATGATGTGCTCAACCGACGAGAAGGCCAGATCGACATGCGGCGTGTAGTGCATCACCAGAACGATGCCGGTGATGATCTGCAGTGCCAGACAGAAAGTCAGCACGATGCCCCAGATCCACATCCAGTTCAGGTTCTTGGGCGTGGGGATCATCAATGTGTCGTACAAAAGGCCAACGATGGGAAGGCGGCGGTGCAGCCACTTTTCGCCGTTCGAATTCGGCTCGTAATGGTCGTGAGGAATTCCAGACATCTTTCTTCCGCTCCCTTAACCCAGTTTAATCGTGGACTCGTCCACGAATTCGGCGACAGGCACCGACAAGTTGCGTGGGGCCGGCCCCTTACGGATGCGGCCTGCGGTATCATAGTGCGACCCGTGGCAGGGGCAGAACCAGCCGCCAAAGTCACCCGCATCACCCAAAGGCACACAGCCAAGGTGCGTACAAACGCCCATCTGAACCAGCCATTCGCCAGTTTCATCCAGCGCGCGGTTCTCATCCGTGGCAGGCACGTCGCCACCAAGATTCTCGTTCTGCGCGATCGGATCGGGCAGCGTCGATACATCGACGGCTTTCGCCTCTTCGATCTCGGCTTCGGTGCGGCGGCGAATGAACACCGGCTTGCCCAGCCATTTCACGGTCAGCTGCGTCCCGACTTCAACGCCAGACACATCCACACGAATGGACGACAGCGCCTTTACGTCGGCAGAGGGGTTCATCTGGTTGACCAGCGGCCAGACGGCGGCACCAACGGCGACGGCACCTGTACCGGCTGTCGCGTAATACAGGAAATCCCTCCGGGTGCCTGCGTGTTCTTCTGCTTGGGACACGGGTTTACTCCAATTCTTGGCCAAATCTGGCCGTCAGACATAGGGGTGGCGTCACCTTGCCACCTGACTTCTCGCCGCTATCTACCGGGATGGACCGCGCCCGTCCAGATGTCAAAGCCGCGCATCTGGGATCAACCGCGCCACAACGCGGCAAAAATACCGCGATTGTGGCAATATCATTACGGCCCGATTACTGCGGCGGCGCGGTATGGGTCATCGCGGGGCGCGAATCAAAGGCATCGAACCAAGCTGCCAGATCGGGGTTTCCGGCCCGCCAATCCCGCGCGCCATGGCGGAAATCGATATAACCCAAGGCGCAGCCAACCGCGATCTGCCCCATGTCCAAAGGCCCAGCGAGATGCGCCGCCCATTGATTGTTCAGCGTCTTGCAGGCGCGTTCAACCTTGCCCCACTGGCCCTCGACCCATTCCGCCATGCGTTTGTTTTCGGGGCGCAGCTTGCCTTCGTAGACCATGGCGAGCGCTGCATCGAGCATCCCGTCCGCCGTGGCCTCCAGCGTCAAAGTGTCCCACCTGCTTGTGCCTTGGGGGTAAAGCCCCGCCCCGGCGCGGTCATCCAAATAGGCGCAGATCACCCGGCTGTCATAAAGCGTGCAGCCGTCTGGCCGCTCCAACGCAGGCACTTTGGTCAGCGGGTTGCGCGCGGCAAAGCCCTCCGCCGGGGCCAGCGGCGTGCCCGATGTCGGCTCCAGCGCGACATCGTCAAGCTGGCCGGTCTCATGCAGCAGCACCATGACCTTGCGGACATAGGGCGAGGTTGGAGAATAAAATAGTTTCACGTGAAGTCCCCCCTTGGTTGCCCGCACTATTCAACGGCGCTGCGCCGGACGCAACGGCGATCACACCCCGCGCATCAGGGCCGCCATCACCGTCGGATCCGTACCGAACCCATGCGCCGCCATCTGCTCCGCCGCCGCGAGACGCACGGCCGCATCCTTGTTCTGGCCCAGCTTCCATGTGCCGTCGACCCCGGTGACGCGGAACTGGCAAGGCACGATCATCCGCAGCATCTTGTCCCGCGCCTCGGGGGTCATCTTGTCCATCCTCCACGGGGTCTTTGGGGCCAGCCGCGCCTCGTAGATCGCCGATTGCCGTGCCAGCAGATCGGGCAGTTCCTCTGCCGGGCGAAGCGCGAGCCTGCCGGTCAGATGCACGGCCACATAGTTCCATGTCGGCACCTGATCCTCGATCCCGTACCAGTCGGGCGAGACATAGCTGTCGGCCCCCGTTACCGCCAAACGCACCGGCTGCGGGGTTTTCAGCGCCCGCGCGATGGGGTTCGAGCGTACCAGATGCAACTCAGCCAAATCCCCGGCTTCGTTCAAGATAAACGGCACATGCGCCATCAACGGCCCCTCGTCGGCGTTTATCGCCAACACGCCAAAGCCGGTGTCACGGGCAAAGGCAAGGTTCCGGTCGCGGCCCTCTTTGCGGTAGATCGGATTGGGGTGCATGGTGCCTCCTATGCGTTTCTTTGGTATTGCAGAGCCCTGCGCAACTTGGCAACCTGACATCATTCTCAGGGCGGGGCGAAATTCCCCACCGGCGGTAAGCGGTTTCCGCAAGCCCGCGAGCGGCCTTTTCGAAGGTGTCAGCAGATCTGGTGCGACTCCAGAGCCGACGGTCACAGTCCGGATGAAAGAGAATGCGAACAAGGACGGGGGCGAAGCCTCGGTCTTTGCGCGTGATCGCCTTGGGTGGACGTGTCTGAACCTAAAGGAGATCACCATGACACAAGAACGTTCCGCCCGTTTCGCCTTTGTGCGTGCAAGCTGGCATGCGGATATCGTCGACCGCGCCTATGACGGGTTTACCGAAGTTATTGACGCCGCGCAGGTGGACAGCTTTGCCGTTCCCGGTGCCTTTGAACTGCCGCTCATGGCGCAGCGTCTGGCCAAGACGGGCCGCTACGACGCCGTGATCTGCGCGGCCTTCGTGGTGGATGGCGGCATTTACCGGCATGACTTCGTAGCGCAGACGGTGATCGATGGGCTGATGCGCGTGGGGCTGGACTGCGACCTGCCGGTGCTGTCGGTCTCGCTCACGCCGCACCACTATCAGGAAACGGATCATCACAACGCGATCTACCGCGATCATTTCGTCACCAAGGGGCGCGAGGCTGCGCAGGCCGCCCTTGGCATGACCCAAGCGCTGGAGACGTTTTCTTCAAAAGAAAACGGCGCGGAAATTTCAAAAATTTCCGCCGCCTAGCCGAGATAGGCGCGCAGGGCCGGGGGCGGGTTGTCGAGCAATTCCGCCGCCGGTCCCGGCGCATGGGCGCGCCCGCCTTCGACAAAGATCACCTCATCCGCAATGCGGCGCACGTCATCGGGGGCATGGGTCACCATGATCAGCCCCGCGCCGGTCTCACGGGCGAGGTCTTGGACCAGATCCAGCATCTCGACCCGCAGCGCCGGGCCGAGCGCGGCGAAGGGTTCGTCCAACAGCACCCAAGGCCGCGCCTGCACCAGCACCCGCGCCAGCGCCACGCGGCTTTGCTGCCCGCCCGACAGCGCGCCCGGGCGTTTGGCGGCATGGGTGGCAAGCCCCACCCGCGCGAGGGCGGCATCGACCGCCTCCCGATCCGCTGCTTTCAGCCGCAAATCGGGGCGCAGGCCAAGGCCGACGTTCTGCCGCACGGTGAGATGCGGGAATAGGTTGTTGTCCTGAAACAGCATCGTCATGCCGCGCTGGCCGGGATGTTGATCCGTGATCTCCTCCCCCTCCCGCAGCAGCCGCCCCGCCGCCACGGGCACGAACCCACAGATTGCCGCCAGCAGCGTCGACTTGCCCGATCCCGAGGGGCCGATCACCGCGTAGTTGCGCCCCTGCGCCAGTGTCATATCGGCCGCGAGGGAGAACTCGCCCCGCTCAATGCGCATGTCTTCAAGCGTCAGCATGCCAGCGCCCCCATTTGTCGCAGATGAAAAACACCGCCAGCGCCAAGACCAACAAAAGCAGCGCTGCGCCCGCCGCGGCCTCCATCCGGTAGGCGCCCATGAGACGGTACATCTGCAAAGGCAGCGTCGCACGTTCCTGATCGGCGAAAAGCGCGATCACGCCGAGATCCCCCACCGAGAGCGCCCCCGTCAGCCCGGCAGCAAAGCCCAGTTGCGGGCGCAGACGCGGCAGGACCAGCAACCGCCACAGCGCCCAACCCGTCATGCCGAGGGTCTGGGTCAGGGGGCCATAATCCTGCAAGGTCTCGCGCAGGCGCGGCACCAGAATGCGCAGCACGAAAGGCAGCGCCATCAGCGCGTTGACCAAGGCGGTGACCGGCAAGCTCAGCCGTGCCGGGTCCAGCACAGGGTTGATCAAGATGAACCACCCCGTGCCAATCATCAGCGGAGAGGCCGCAAGCCCCATCAGGCCAATCGCCTCCACCCCGCCGCGTCGCCGGGTGGCGATCCAGCCTGCCATCGGCAGCGCCAGCAGGGCCAGCACCGCCACGCTCAACCCCGCCACCAGAATGCTATTCCCGGAGGCCTGCCAGACCGAGGCAGGCAGTTGCGCGACCCCCGCCAGCCCGCGCAGCACCACGGCCCCCAGCGGCAGCAGCAAGAACAGCGCGGCGAGCGCGATCACCAGCCCGTCCAACGCTCGCTGCACGCCGCCCCGCGCATCCCAGCGGCGCAGGGGGCGGTCCAACCCGCCCCCCAAGCTGATCGGCGGGATCAGCCAAAGCGCCGCCACCGCCGCAGCGCCAGCCAGAACAAGCTGCACCACGGACAGAAGCGCGGCGCGGCCCAGATCGAAGTCAAACCGAAAGGCCTGATAAATCGCCAATTCAATCGTCGTCGCCCGCGGCCCACCGCCCAGCGTCAGGGCCACGGCGAAACTGGTCAGGCAAATCACGAAAATCAGCGTCGCCACACCGGGCAGCACCTGCCGCAGCATCGGCCATTCCAGCGCCAAAAACAGCGCCCGCGGCGTCATCTGGAGCTGCCCCGCGAGCCGAAACCGCTCGGACGGGATGCTCTGCCAGCCTTGCAGCAAAAGCCGCGTCGCAAGCGGCAGGTTGAAGAAGACATGCGCCAAAACCACGCCGTGCAGCCCGTAGATCGACACCGGCGGCAGGCCAAGAGCCGCGCCAAACTGGTTCAGCACGCCCGAGCGGCCAAAGACGGTCAGCAGCCCCAGCACCGCCACGATCACCGGCAGAATGAAAGGCGCGCCCAGCAGCGTGATCAGCGCCCCGCGCCCCCAAAACCGCCGCCGCGCCAGCGCCCGCGCCACCGGCACGGCCAGCAGCACCGAAAGCACCGCCGACCAGACCGCCTGTGTCGCGGTAAAGCGCACCGCCGCCCAATCCGCCGGGCCGAGCCCTGCGCCCACATCGGCTGCCGCGAAGACGGCGACCAAAGCGGCAAGGATCAGCCCCGCGATCAGCGCGGCGGCGAAAAGCCCCGTCTTGCCGCTTAACGCGACAGCGCGGTCAGCCATTCGTCCAAAGCCTCCTCACGAAGCGCGGGGACCTCGCCGTTCGGTACCAACAGCGCCTTGCCGGGCTGGATCATGCCCTCGAACCCTGCGGGCAGACCGCCTTCGGGCGTCACGGCGGGATACATCCAGTTGGTCGTCGGCAGCACCGATTGCGCGGCATCAGAGACGAGGTATTGCAAGAACCGATCCGCCAGTTCCGGCTGATCCGACCCGGCAAGCTTCCCCGCCACTTCGATCTGCATGTAATGGCCCTCGTCGAACAGCGCCGCTGTCTTGCTGTCGTCTTCCTCGGCGATCAGGTGGTAGGCGGGGGAAGTCGTGTAGCTCAGCACCATGTCGGCCTCGCCTTCGAGGAACAGACCGTAAGCTTCGGACCAGCCTTTGGTGACCGTCACGACATTATCCGCCAGCCCTGCCCAAACCTCGGGCGCCTCATCGCCATAGGCCGCTTTGACCCACATCAGCAGCCCCAAACCGGGCGTCGAAGAGCGCGGGTCTTGGATCACGATTTTCAGATCGCTCTCGGCCAGCGCTTTGAAATCGCCGGGCGTATCCAGATCGGTGCCGTGGACAAAGGCGAAATAGCCCCAGTCATAGGGCACGAAGACTTCGTCTTCCCACGTGATCGGCAGGGCATACTCGGCCTGCAACCCGCTCGGCGCAAACAGATCGGTCTCTTTCGCGGCGGCGACAAGGCTGGAGTCCAGCCCCAGCACGATATCCGCGTCGGACCGTGCGCCTTCAAGCTTGAGCCGCGCCAAAAGGGCCGCACCGTCGCCCATGCCGACGAATTTCAGATCGCAGCCGCATTCGGCCTCGAACCCCTCTTCGATGGCCGGGCCCGGCCCCCATTCGGTGACGAAACTGTCATAGGTATAGACCGTCAGTTCAGGCGTCTCGGCCCATGCGGCCGATGCGCCCATGACGCCCGCAGCAAGTGTAAGATACTTCATCGCATCCTCCTTTTGCGGCGAAAGGTAAAAGGTGGATGTCTGTCCTGACCTTCCCTCCGCCGGTGTTAACCGGTTCAGGTTCAACGGGTCCGCACAACATGCACATCTCAGCCCAAAGGCCCCCCGAGGTAGCGTCAGGGGTAGATCGGACCTGCACAATTGGCAAGGCAAATCCCCTTGAGGCAGCGCGCTGCCCCCGCTAAGGGTTTGACAACAGGAGGTCCGCCCATGTCGATCAACAGCTTTGGCCATCTTTACCGGGTCACCACATGGGGCGAGAGCCACGGGCCCGCCCTTGGCGCCACGATCGATGGCTGCCCCCCAGGCGTGCCGATTGACGAGGGCATGATTCAACAGTGGCTCGACAAGCGCAAACCGGGCCAGAACAAATACACCACGCAGCGGCGCGAAGCGGACGCGGTGCGGATCCTGTCGGGCACCTTCGAAGGGGTCACCACAGGCACGCCAATCCAGCTGATGATCGAGAACACCGATCAACGCTCGAAAGACTACGGCGACATCAAGGACAAGTTCCGCCCCGGTCACGCCGACATCACCTATTTCCAGAAATACGGCATCCGCGACTATCGCGGGGGTGGCCGTTCCTCGGCCCGGGAGACCGCCGCGCGGGTGGCGGCGGGCGGTCTGGCGCGTGAGGCGATCAAGGCGCTGGCCCCGGAGCTTCAGATCACCGGCTACATGGTGCAAATGGGGCCGCATAAGATCGACCGCGAAGCGTTCGATTGGGACCAGATCGACCAAAACCCCTTTTGGGTGCCGGATGCCAAGGCAGCGGCGGACTGGGCCGACTACCTCGACGGGCTGCGCAAATCGGGCAGCAGCGTCGGCGCGATCATCGAGGTGACGGCGCGCGGCGTGCCTGCGGGTCTCGGCGCGCCGGTCTATGGCAAGCTCGACACCGATCTGGCCGCCGCGATGATGAGCATCAATGCCGTCAAGGGCGTGGAGATCGGTGAGGGCATGTCGGCGGCGATGCTGACCGGCGAATTGAATGCCGATGAGATCACCATGGGGCCCGATGGGCCGGAATATTCCTCGAACCACGCCGGCGGCATCTTGGGCGGGATCAGCACCGGGCAGGATGTGGTGCTGCGTTTCGCGGTGAAGCCGACCTCCAGCATCCTAACCACGCGCCGCACGATCACGAAACAGGGCGAAGAGACCGAGATCATCACCAAGGGCCGCCACGATCCCTGCGTCGGCATCCGCGCGGTGCCGGTGGGCGAGGCGATGATGGCCTGCGTGCTGCTGGATCACCTGCTGCTGCATCGCGGACAAATTGGCCAGAACCGCGGCATAATCGGCCCCGAGGCGTGAGGATCAAAGCATGAAAGTCGATGATTTCTCCGCCCGCCCCGCCCTTGGTGTCGGTCTGAAAATCACGGCAATCCTGCTTTTCACCTGCATGTCCGCGATCATCAAATCGCTGGCCGACGAGGTTCCCGCCGGGGAGTCGGTCTTTTTCCGGTCCTTCTTTGCCATTCCGGTGATCCTGATCTGGCTCGCGCAGCGCGGCAAATTGAAAAGCGGGCTAAAGACGCAAAACCCGATGGGCCATGTCTGGCGCGGGCTGTTCGGCACCACGGCGATGGGGCTGACCTTTACCGGCCTCGGCCTGCTGCCCCTGCCCGAGGTCACGGCCATCGGTTTTGCCACACCGATTTTCACGGTCATCCTCGCCGCCGTGTTGCTGGGCGAGAAAATCCGTCTGATCCGCGTGAGTGCTGTGGCGATTGGATTGGTGGGGGTGATGATCATCCTCTGGCCGCGTTTCACCAGCATCGGCACGATGGAGCAGACAGCCACCATCGGCGCGTTGCTGATCCTGATGGCGACAATGGTGCGCAGCCTCGTGCAAATCCACATTCGCCAATTGGTGCAGAACGAAGACACCGCCGCGATCGTCTTTTACTTCTCCTGCACCGCCTCCTTGCTGGCGCTCTGCACCCTGCCCTTCGGCTGGGTCATCCCCGATCTGCAAACCTTTGGCCTGCTGGTCCTCGCCGGGTTGATCGGCGGGGTGGCGCAAATCCTGATCACCTCGGCCTATCGCTTTGGCTCGGCCTCAATGCTGGCACCCTATGACTACACCTCAATGCTTTTCGCCATTTTGCTGGGCTATGTCTTCTTTGCCGAACTGCCCACGATGATGATGCTGGCGGGCGCGGCGCTGGTGATCAGCGCGGGCGCGCTGGTGATCTGGCGCGAGCGGCAGTTGGGGATGGAGCGCGGCAAGGCGCGGTCTGTCACCGATCCCAAAGCGTGATCGAATGCGGGCTTTCGCCCGGCCCGACCTCTCCCTATGGTGCCCCGAAACCGGATAGAGGAGATGACCGATGAGCGACGCGGATCCGAAAGATCACAAGAAAAAGATGCAGCAGCGTCAGGCCGAACAGCGCGCCAAGGTGGCCGAGTTGCAAGACCCCGAGAAGGGTCTGGTGCTGGTCCATACCGGCCCGGGCAAGGGCAAATCCTCTTCCGCCTTCGGCGTCGTGGTGCGTGCGCTTGGCTGGAAACAGCGCGTCGGCGTGGTGCAGTTCATCAAGGGCAAATGGAAAACCGGCGAGCGGCTGTTCTTTGAACGGCTGGACGAGGTGACATGGCACACGATGGGCGAAGGGTTCACTTGGGACACCCAAGACCGCAACCGCGACATCGCCGCCGCCGAAGCCGCATTTGGCAAGGCGCGCGAGATGATGGAGAGCGGCGACTATGACCTTGTGGTGATGGATGAGATCAACATCGCCATCCGCTATGAATACCTCAAGATCGAAGACGTGATCGCCGGGCTCGACGCGCGCGACAAGCGCACCGCCGTGGTGCTGACAGGCCGCGACGCCCGGCCCGAGCTTTGCGACTATGCCGATCTGGTGACCGAAATGTCCGAGGTCAAACACCCGTTCAAAGCGGGCATCAAAGCACAGCGCGGCGTCGACTACTGAAACGAAAAGGATCGCCCGCTTCCCGGCGATCCTCTCACTGTGCCATGCAGAGGGCGCTTAGATCGCCGCGCCCTTGGGGTCGAGCGTCACCGAGTAAAGCTCGGTATCGGCGCGGTCCATCAGGCGCACTTTCATCTGCTGGGTCTTGGCGTCGATATCGACCAAGCCAAAGAATTGCAGACCGGCGGAAGGCGGCAGGTTCACCTGACCTTCTTCGGGGGCTTTGACGTATTTCAACTCGGGGCCAAAGGTGCCGTCCAATTCGTTCGGGCCAAAGGTGCCTGCGTGCAGCGGGCCCGAGACGAACTCCCAGAACGGGTCAAAGTCCTGAAACTGCGCCTTGTCGGGGTTGTAGTAATGCGCGGCGGTGTAATGCACATCCGCCGTGAACCAGACCACGTTGTCGACCTGCGCGGTTTTGATGAAACGCAGCAGCCCCGCGATCTCTTGCTCGCGCCCCTTGGCGGCACCATTGTCGCCATTGGCAACCGCCTCGGCCCCGCCGCCGACGACCAGACCGATGGGCATGTCGCAGGCGATGACCTTCCATGTGGCCGCCGAATTGGTCAGCTCACGCTTGAGCCATGCCATCTGCTCGGCCCCGAGGATATCGGTGGCCTGCGACATCTCGGTCTGCATGTTCTCGCTGTTCGGCCCCCGGTAGCTGCGCAGGTCAAGGAAGAAGACATCCAGCATCGGACCGTAGTTGATCTTGCGGTAGACCCGGCCCGGCTCGGCAGGAGTGATGCGCAGCGGGGTCATCTCATGGAAGGCCTGCGAAGCGCGCGCGGCGAGGACATGGATCGACTTCTCGCTGTAGCGGTCGTCTTCCATCAGGCTGCGCGAGGAGGACCAGTTGTTCACGACCTCATGGTCGTCCCACTGCATGAAGGTCGGCACGTGGGCGTTCATCTCACGCACATGGTCGTCCATCAGGTTGTATTTCCACTGACCGCGGTATTCGTCCAGCGTCTCAGCCACCTTGCGCTTCTCGTCGATGATGGTGGTGTTCTTCCACATCGTGCCATCGTCAAGCTGCACCTCATCCTCAAGCGGGCCATCGGCATAGATGGTGTCACCGGAATGCAGGAAGAAGTCGGGGCGGTGTTTGGCCATGGTCGCATAGGTGCGCATGCCCTCATCGTCGATGCCCCAGCCCTGACCGGCAGTGTCACCGGACCAAGCAAAGCGCACGTCGCGGCGCGCGGTGGGCGCGGTGCGGAACTGGCCGATGATCGGCTCGGAGGTGGCGTTGATGTCGCTCAAGTCCGCAGCGGTGAAGCGGTAAAAGATATCCTGATCCGAGGGCAGCCCTTCGACCAGACGTTTCACCGCCAGATCATGGTTCGGCAACGCATTCATCGGCGCAAGCTGGCGCGCGTTGGCAAAGCTTTCGGTAGTGGAGATTTCGACCTGCACCCGTGCCGGGCGGTCGGTGCGGGTCCAGATCATGCCGGACTGCGTGTCGACATCGCCCGATTGCACCCCATGGGTAAACACCGGGCGCGAGGCTGCACGGCTGAGGCTGGGCATGGCAAGGCTTGCGGCAAAGGCGGTGGAGCCCGCCAGCACAGCGCGACGGGTCGGGCGGATCAGTTTGGTCATCGTGAGCTTCCTCTGAGGGTGGCGATGGCGGCACAGAACCCCCGATGCGTGACAGATGGCCGACAGCGGCGTGACTCTTTGGCAAAGCTTTGGTGACAGCGCGATAACGTGTTACCAAAATCCGTACCCTATTTTCATTCCGTAACATTTTGATTGAACCGAATCGCCCCGATGTGTAGATTACGGTGCAACAACAGGAGACCCCCATGCAGGCATTCATCTGCGACGCGCAGCGCACCCCCATTGGCCGTTACGGCGGCGCCCTCTCTTCGGTTCGCGCCGATGACTTGGCCGCCGTGCCGTTGAAGGCGCTGATGGAGCGGAACCCTTCCGTCGACTGGGCGCGGGTCGATGACGTGATCATGGGCTGCGCCAATCAGGCGGGCGAAGATAACCGCAACGTGGCACGCATGGCGTCGCTATTGGCCGGTCTGCCGGTCGATGTGCCGGGTGCCACAATCAACCGTCTCTGCGCCAGCGGGATGGACGCCGTCGGCGCCGCCGCCCGGGCGATCCGCGCGGGCGACATGGACCTTGCCATCGCCGGCGGCATCGAGAGCATGTCCCGCGCCCCCTTCGTGATGCCCAAGGCGGAAACAGCCTTTTCCCGCAACAACGCCGTCTATGACACCACCATCGGCTGGCGCTTCGTGAACCCGAAGATGAAAGCCCAGTTCGGCGTGGATTCCATGCCCGAGACCGCCGACAACGTCGCCGCCGATTATGACGTGTCGCGTGAAGATCAGGACGCCTTCGCCGCACGCAGCCAGGAACGCTATGCCGCCGCCGCCGAGAAAGGCGTCTTCGCCGAGGAAATCGCCCCGGTCACCATCCCGCAGCGCAAGGGCGATGACGTGGTCGTCGACAGCGACGAACACCCCCGCCCCGGCACCACGCTGGAAAAACTGGGCAAGCTGCGCGGCATCAACGGCGCCGATCTGACCGTCACCGCCGGCAATGCCTCGGGCGTGAACGACGGTGCCGCGGCAATGCTGCTAGCCTCTGAGACCGGCGTGAAGGACCACGGCCTTGCCCCCATCGCCCGCGTCGTCGCCATGTCCGCGGCGGGCGTCGAGCCGCGGGTTATGGGCATCGGCCCGATCCCGGCGGTGCGCAAGGTGCTGGACCGCGCGGGCCTCACGATCGAGCAGATGGACGTGATCGAGCTTAACGAAGCCTTCGCGAGCCAAGGCCTCGCCACGCTGCGCGCGCTTGGCGTGCGGGACGATGCGCCCCATGTAAATGCCAACGGCGGCGCCATCGCAATCGGCCACCCCCTTGGCATGTCCGGCGCACGTCTGGTGATGACGGCGGCGCTGCAGCTCAAGCGGACGGGCGGCAAATATGCGCTATGTACCATGTGTGTGGGCGTGGGTCAGGGCGTTGCCCTGATCCTCGAAAACGCAGGCTGACACTTCTTTCCTCGAAAGGAACGGACCGATGTATGCACAGATGATCAAATCCACTGGCAAGGGCGTCAAATCCCTCGACGAGATGGACCCCGACGAGCGCGCCTTTCAGGAACGCATCGACGCGGGCGGCAAGATCGAGCCCAAGGACTGGATGCCCGACGGCTATCGCAAGAACCTGATCCGCCAGATCGGACAGCATGCGCATTCCGAGATCGTGGGCCAGTTGCCGGAAGGCAACTGGATCACCCGCGCGCCGACGTTGGAGCGCAAGGCGATCCTTCTGGCCAAGGTGCAGGACGAGGCCGGCCACGGTCTCTACCTCTACTGCGCGGCGGAAACGCTGGGCGTGACCCGCGACCAGATGACCCGCGACCTCCTTTCCGGGAAGATGAAGTATTCCTCGATCTTCAACTATCCCACGCTGACATGGGCCGACATGGGCGCCGTGGGCTGGCTCGTCGATGGTGCCGCGATCATGAATCAGGTGCCGCTGCAGCGCACCTCCTACGGGCCCTACGCCCGTGCCATGGTCCGCATCTGCAAGGAAGAAAGCTTCCACCAGCGCCAAGGCTTCGACATCATGATGAAGATGGCCAATGGCACGCCCGCCCAGCGCAAGATGGCGCAGGACGCGCTCAACCGCTTCTGGTTCCCGGCGCTGATGATGTTCGGCCCCTCGGATAAGGATTCGGTCCATTCCGCGCAGTCAATGGCGTGGAAGATTAAGATGAACACCAATGACGAGCTGCGCCAAAAGTTCGTCGACGAGACGGTGCCGCAGGCCGAATACCTCGGCCTCACGATCCCCGACGAGACGCTGAAGTTCAACGAAGAGACCGGCCACTACGATTTTGCCGAACCGGACTGGGAAGAGTTCTTCCAGGTGCTCAAGGGCAACGGCCCCTGCAACACCGAACGGCTGGCGGCGCGCAACAAGGCTTGGGACGAGGGCCGCTGGGTGCGCGAGGGGCTTCTGGCCCACGCCGAGAAGAAGCGCAGCAGACAAATGGCAGCGGAGTAAGCGACATGAGCAGCCCTGAATCCAGCGAATACAAAGGCACCGAAGCCGCCCCCCACGGCGACGCACGGCCCACCGAATGGCCCCTATGGGAAATCTTCATCCGCGGCCAGCACGGGCTGAGCCACCGCCATGTCGGCAGCCTGCATGCGGCGGATGCGGAAATGGCGATCAAGAACGCCCGCGACGTCTATACCCGCCGCAACGAGGGCGTGAGCATCTGGGCGGTCGAAGCCAGCGCCATCGCCGCCTCCTCGCCCGAGGAGAAGGGCGCGCTCTATGAGCCGGCGAACGACAAGGTCTACCGCCACCCGACCTTCTACGACATTCCCGACGAAGTGGGGGCGATGTGAGCACCGATCCCAAGTTCGAATTCCTCTGCCGCATGGGTGACAACGCGCTGGTGCTCGGGCACCGCGTCTCGGAATGGTGCGGCGTGGCGCCGGTGCTGGAAGAGGACATCGCGCTGGCGAACGTAGCGCTCGACCTGATTGGCCAGACCCAGCTTTGGCTGGGACTCGCGGGCGAGGTCGAGGGCGCAGGCCGCGACGCCGACAAGCTCGCCTTTCACCGCGATGTCTGGGACTTTCGCAATGTCCTGCTGGTGGAACAGCCCAACGGCGATTTCGGCCAGACCATGATGCGGCAGTTTCTGTTCGACGCATGGCATCTGGCGCAGCTGACCGCGCTGATCGATTCCAGCGACAAAGAGATCGCCGCCATCGCCGAGAAATCCGCGAAAGAGGTAACCTATCACCTCGAGCGGTCCTCGGACACGGTGATCGGCCTTGGTGACGGGACCGAGGAAAGCCACCGCCGGATGCAGGCGGCGCTCGACCTGCTTTGGCCCTATGTGGGCGAAATGTTCATTGGCGATGATGTCGACGCCGCCATGGCCGAAGCTGGCATCGCCCCCGATCCGGCGAGCATGCGCAAAAGCTATGACCAACTGGTCGGCGACACGCTGGCGGCGGCGACCCTCAGTAAGCCCGAGGATGACTTTGCCCATAGGGGCGGGAAGAGCGGCGCGCGGCACAGCGAACATCTGGGCCATATGCTGACCCAGATGCAGTGGCTGCAACGCGCCTACCCGGACGCCACATGGTGAAACCCGCCCCCCACAGCCGGCCCGCCCCCGCGCCGGTGCCGGGGGTGGTGCGCGAGACCGCCCCGCGCGGCCCCGCCCGCGGCGAGAAGCCGTCGGTGGAGACGGTCTGGGCGTGGCTCTCCGCGATCCCGGACCCCGAGATCCCGGCGATTTCGCTCACCGATCTGGGCATCATCCGCGATGTGGCATGGGACGGCGACACGCTGGTCGTCACCATTACGCCGACCTATTCGGGCTGCCCGGCCACCAGCATCATCAACCTCGACATCGAGACGGCGCTGCACGGCCACGGGATCGAGAAGCTGGAGCTGAAGCGCCAGCTCTCCCCGCCCTGGACCACCGAGTGGATGAGTGACACCGGCCGCGCCAAGCTCGAAGCCTACGGCATCGCGCCGCCGCGCCCCGCCGGCGGGCCGCAGCACTGCCCGCACTGCCAATCGAAAGCGGTGGAGCGGATCAGCCAGTTCGGCTCGACCCCCTGCAAGGCGCAATGGCGGTGCTTGGACTGCCTTGAACCCTTTGACTATTTCAAATGTATCTGAGGCCCCGATGAGCCAGTTCCACCCCCTCACCGTCACCGACATCCACCACACCATCCGCGATGCCGTGGTGCTGACGCTGAAGCCGGAAGACCCCGACGCCTTCGCCTTCACACAAGGCCAGTACCTGACCTTCAAACAGGATTTCGACGGCACCGAGCTGCGCCGCAACTACTCGATCTGCGCAGGGCTGGATGACGGCGAGTTAAAGGTCGGGATCAAGCGCGTCGACGGCGGGGCCTTTTCGACCTATGCCAATACCGAGCTTAAGGTCGGCGACGTGCTGCACGCCATGCCGCCGCAGGGCAAGTTCTTCACCCCGATCGAACCGGAGGTCGCCAAGAACTACCTCGGCTTCGCGGGCGGCTCGGGCATCACCCCGGTGCTGTCGATCCTGAAAACGGTGCTGAAACGCGAGCCGAAGTCCACCTTCACGCTGGTCTATGCCAACCGCGCGGTGAACACGATCATGTTCCGCGAGGAACTCGAAGACCTGAAAAACCGCTACATGGGCCGCCTGACGGTGATCCATATCCTCGAATCCGGGCAGGACATGGAGCTTTTCGAGGGCCGGGTCGATCAGGACAAATGCAACGCGCTGTTCAAGCATTGGATTCAGATCGACAACATCGACACCTCCTTCATCTGCGGGCCGGAGCCGATGATGCTGGCCATCGCTGAGGCGCTGAAGACGAATGGGCTGACCGACGAGCAGATCAAGTTCGAACTCTTCAGCGAAAGCCAGCAGGGCCGTCTGGCTAAACAGGAAATGGCCAAGCGCAGCGAGGGCCAGAAGGGCACCGAGATCACCGTCATCATCGACGGCGCGCGGCGCAGCTTCACCATGCAGAAGGGGCAGTCGGTCCTCGAAGCGGCGCTCGAGAACGGACAGGAGGCGCCGTTCTCCTGCAAGGCCGGGGTCTGCTCGACCTGCATGGGCAAGGTGCTGGAAGGCGAGGTCGAGATGATCTCGAACCACGCGCTGGAGGATTACGAGGTCGAACGCGGCTACGTGCTGACCTGCCAGTCCTACCCGCTGAGCGACAAACTCACCATCGACTACGACACCCACTGAAGGAGCCGACATGCGCGATATTCACAGTTACGCCGCCGGCGAATGGCTGGCCCCCGGGGCCGGCGCTCGCAACATCGCCAGCGCCATTACCGGCGAGGTGATCGCGCAGGCCGGCAACGATGCGCTCGACGCGGGCGCCATGCTGGGCTTCGCCCGCGAACACGGCGGCCCTGCCCTGCGCGCCATGACCTTCCACGACCGCGCGCGCATGCTCAAGGCGCTGGCGCTGCATTTGATGGAGCACAAACAGGCGCTTTATGATCTGAGCTATGACACCGGCGCCACGCTCTCGGACCACAAGATCGACGTCGATGGCGGCATCGGCACCATGCTGGTCTTCGCTTCCAAGGGCCGGCGCGAGATGCCGGACGCCCATGTCTACCTCGACGGCGCGCCCGAGCAACTGGGCCGCGAGGGGCAGTTCATGGGCCGCCACATCTGCACCCCGCTGCAGGGCGTCGCGGTGCATATCAACGCCTTCAACTTCCCGGTCTGGGGCATGTTGGAGAAGCTAGCACCAACGCTGCTGGCCGGCGTGCCGGCGATTGTGAAGCCGGCCACCGCCACCTGCTACGTGACCGAGCATTGCGTGCGGCTGATGCTGGACAGCGGGCTGCTGCCGAAGGGTGCTTTGCAATTCGTGAGCGGCGGCTTGGGCGACATGCTCGATCTGCTCGGCTGTCAGGATGCCGTGGCCTTCACTGGCTCCGCCGACACCGCGCTGAAGCTGCGCGGCAACCCGCGGCTCATGGAAAACTCGGTGCGCTTCACCTCCGAGCAGGACAGCCTGAATGCTTCCGTCCTCGGCCCCGATGCCGTGCCGGGGACGCCCGAATTCGACCTTTTCGTGAAGGAAGTGCAGCGCGAGATGACGGCCAAGGCGGGGCAGAAATGCACCGCCATCCGCCGCATCATGGTGCCGCAGGCGCAGATCGACGCGGTCATCTCAGCCCTGTCCGAGCGCTTCGCCAAGACCACCATTGGCGATCCGCGGGCCGAGGACACGCGCATGGGCGCGCTGGTCTCGGGCAGCCAGAAACGCGACGTGTTGGAGAAGGTCGGGCTGCTGAGCGCCGAGGCGGAGCGCGTTTTCGGCGACCCCGACAACTTCACCGTGAAGGGTGCCGACCGCGACAAGGGCGCCTTTCTGCCGCCGATGCTGTTCCACTGCGCCGATCCCGATGCCGCCGAGCGCGTGCATGACACCGAGGCTTTCGGCCCGGTTTCCACCCTCATGCCCTACCGCGATCTCGCCCATGCGAGCGCGCTTCTGAACCGCGGCCAAGGCTCGCTCGTTGCCTCCATCATCACCAACGATGGTGAAGTCGCGCGCGAGTTGACCATGGGCTCTGCAGCCTTTCACGGGCGGCTCTACTTCAACAACCGCAAGTCGATGGCCGAGGCCACGGGCCACGGCTCGCCGCTGCCGCATATGGTGCATGGCGGGCCGGGTCGCGCAGGCGGCGGCGAAGAACTGGGCGGCGTGCGCGGCGTGATGCATTACATGCAGCGCACCGCGGTGCAGGGCAGCCCCGACATCCTTACCGCCATCGGCAAGCAATGGGTGCCGGGTGCCGAGGAGATCACCGACCGCGCGCACCCTTTCACCCGCCGCTTCACCGAGCTCGATCTGGGCGAGACTTTCCATTCGCCCAGCCGCGAGGTCACGCTCGAGGATATCGAGACCTTCGCCCATTTCACCGGCGATACCTTCTATGCCCACATGGATGACGAGGCCGCCGCCGCGAACCCCTTCTTCCCGGGGCGCGTGGCGCATGGCTACCTCCTGCTCAGCTTTGCCGCAGGGCTTTTCGTGCAGCCCGACCCCGGTCCGGTGCTGGCCAACACCGGCCTCGACAACCTGCGCTTCCTTGAACCGGTCTCGGCGGGCGACAGCATCAAGGTGCGGCTTTCGGTCAAGCACAAGACGCCGCGCAACGAGGGATACGGCGAGGTGCGCTGGCATGTGACCCTCACCAACCAGCGTGAGGAGGCGGTCGCCGAATACGACCTGCTGACGATGAATGCCGTCTGACCACGCCCCCTCGGTCGTCGCGGCACTCGCTGGCCTTGGCGGTCAGCGGGTTTGGTCGCTGATGGTCAGCCTCTTCGGCGATCTGGCACAGGGACAGGGTAATGCAATCGACGGGCCGGTGCTGTCGCAGATCATGGCCGCGCTCGACGTGCGGCCCGAGGCGAGCCGCGTGGCGCTGCACCGGCTGCGCAATGACGGCTGGCTACAATCGGTCAAGGCCGGGCGCATCAGCCAGCACAGCCTGACCGCCCAAGGCCGCGCGGAAAGCGCTGCCGCCAGTCCGCGCATCTACGCCGCGCCCCCAGACCTGTCGGAACCTTGGCAGATGGTCGTGACCGAGGAGAACGCGCGCGAGACCGACAGCGCCTTGCGAGAGGCGGGGTTCATCGCCGCCCTGCCCCGCGCCTATGTCGGGCGGGCCGTGAGCGCGGCCCCCACGGGATCCCTTGCCCTGCCCGGCACGCCACCGCCCGAGTGGCTGCGCCGCGCAGTGGAACCCGCCGAGCTTGAGGCTGACTATGACGCACTCTTGGCCGCGCTCACGGCCTTGGATGCCGAGCTTCCCGCGCCAGAGCAACTCACCCCCTTGGACGTCGCGGTCTTGCGCTGCCTGATCGTGCACAATTGGCGGCGATTGGTGCTAAAGCATCCTGCTCTGCCCGGCGGGCTGATCCGCCCCGATTGGCCCGGCTACCGCTGCCATCTGCTGGTCGACCGCCTTCTGCGCCGCTACCCGCGCCCCGCACTGCAGGATCTGGCCACCGCCTGACGCGGCGCAAAGCCCTGCTTTCCCATGCCGGACAAGCAGGATATAGACGTGCTCATGACAAATTTCCTCTATCAGAACGACCTGCCGAATGACCTCGACCTTGGGCCGATGGTCGCGATTGATTGCGAAACGATGGGGCTGCATCCGCATCGCGACCGGCTCTGTGTCGTGCAGCTTTCGGGCGGTGATGGTCACGCGCATCTGGTGCAGGTTGCCAAGGGCCAGACCGAGGCGCCGAACCTTTCTGCACTACTGGAAAACCCCCATGTGCTGAAGCTGTTCCACTATGGCCGCTTCGACATTGCCGCGATGCTCAACGCCTTCGGCGCCACTGCGGCGCCGGTCTATTGCACCAAGATCGCCAGCCGTCTGGTGCGCACCTATACCGACCGGCACGGGCTGGCGAAGCTTTGCCAAGAACTTCTGAGCGTCGATATCTCGAAACAGCAGCAATCCAGCGATTGGGGGGCCGAAGAGCTGACCCAAGCGCAGATCGACTATGCCGCCTCTGACGTGCTTTACCTGCACCGGCTGCGCGATGAACTTAACAAACGCCTGATACGCGAAGGCCGGATGGACATGGCGCAGGCCTGTTTCGATTTCCTGCCCATGCGCGCCCGGCTGGATCTGGAGGGATGGCCGGATACGGACATCTTCGCACACGCATGAACACACCTTTCCTCGACACCGCCCGCCGGGTGATCCGCTGCGAAGCCGACGCGCTGACACTGCTGGCCGACAGCCTTGATGACCGCTTTCGCGCCGCGGTTGACCTGATGCGCACCTGCAAGGGCCGCGTGATCGTCACCGGCATCGGCAAATCGGGCCATATCGGCAATAAGATCGCGGCGACGCTGGCCTCCACCGGCACGCCCGCGCAATTCGTCCACCCGGCCGAAGCGAGCCACGGCGATCTAGGCATGATCACCGCCGCCGATGTGGTGCTGGCAATCTCCAACTCCGGCGAAGCGCCCGAGCTTGCGAACCTCATCGCCTATTCGCGCCGCTACGAGATCCCGCTTATTGGCCTCACCAGCCGCCCCGAAAGCAGCCTTGGCCGCCATAGCGACGTGGTGCTTGAACTGCCCCGCACGGCAGAGGCCTGCGGCACCGGCGTGGTGCCCACCACCTCGACCACGCTGACGCTGGCGATGGGCGATGCCGTGGCCGTGGCGTTGATGGAAAACCGCGCCTTCACCGCCGAGCATTTCCGCGACTTCCACCCCGGCGGTAAGCTGGGCGCAAGGCTGAGCCGCGTGGCCGATCTGATGCATGTGGGCGATAAGCTGCCGCTGGTCACCGCCGACGCCCCGATGCCCGAGGCGCTGAGCGAGATCAGCCGCAAGGGCTTTGGCGTGGTCTGCGTCACCGATGCGACAGGCGCGCTGGCCGGGATCATCACCATGGGTGACCTTGCGCGGCATCTGGATGGGCTGATGACCATGACCGCACGCGATGTCATGACCCCCGCGCCCGTGACCATCACCCCCGACGAATTGGCCGAAAAGGCCGTGGGCGTGATGAACAGCCGCAAAATCACCTGTCTTATCGTGACCGACCCCGCGCAGAACGACGGCAAATCGCCGATCGGGCTGCTGCATATCCACGACTGCCTACGCGTCGGGCTGGGGTGACGCAGGATGAAGGGGGATCGCCACTCTCGTGTCGTGTCGTGGCTGAAAGTGCTCTTTCCGCTGATCGCGCTGGCGCTGCTATCGACCCTGTTCCTGCTGTCGCGGGCGATTGAACCGCAGGCCGTGATCCCTTTCGCGGATAAAGAGGTTCAGGAACGGCTGCGCGACCAACAGATCACCGGCCCCTTCTATTCCGGCACCACCGCGGATGGCGATCTGATCTCTTTCTCTGCCGAAAAGCTGACCACTCCCGGCGGGGAGACGGGCACAAATGAGGCCGAAGAGATCGAGGCGACGCTGGACCTAGAAGGCGGCTCCAAAATCACGCTGCACTCCAACAGCGGGCGGTTCGACACTGGGGCTGAGGAGGCGGAACTGGCGGGCAATGTGCGGGTTAGCACCTCAACCGGCTACGAAATCCTGTCCGAGCGGATGATCTCGAACCTCACCACGCTGGACCTGCAATCGCCCGGCCCGGTGCGCGCCACCAGCCCCGCAGGCGAGATCACCGCCGGAAGCATGGCCATCACCAACCGGCAGAACAGCGCCGGATCGCAATTGCTTTTCACAAAGGGCGTGAAACTGATATACACGCCGCAAGCAACGAAAGAGTAACTGCCTTGAGACATTTGTTTATTTTGATGCTGCCGCTGTTTTTCGCGCTGCAGGCCGCCCCTGTCTCTGCACAATCTGCCAACGTCGCCTTCGGCGCGCTTGAGCAAGACACCAGTCAACCCGTCGAAGTGACCGCCGACAACCTGTCGGTCGACAATGCCACCGGCACCGCCGTCTTCACGGGCAATGTCATGATTTCTCAGGGTGAAATGACCCTTTCCGCCGGTAAGGTCGAGGTCGTCTATCGCGCCTCGGATCAGGGCATCGCCAAGCTGGCGGCCACCGGCGGCGTGGTCTTGGTCGCGGGTGAGGACGCCGCTGAATCGCAGCGCGCCGATTACGACATCGACGCCGGCACCTTGGTGATGCGCGGCGATGTGCTGATGACCCAAGGCCCCAGTGCCCTGAGCGCGCAGGAAATGACGGTGAACCTGAACGACGGCACGGCGCAGATGTCGGGTGGCGTGAAGACCATTTTGCAGCCCGGCAGCGACAACTGATGCCGCCCGAGCTGAAAGTCGCCGGGGGCGATTCCGGCCTGCGCATTCAACATCTGCGCAAGTCTTACCGCAAGAAAGCGGTGATCCGCGACTTTTCGATGGCGCTTGACCGGGGGGAGGTCGTGGCGCTTTTGGGGCCGAACGGCTCAGGCAAGACGACGACATTCTACGCGGTGGCCGGTCTGGTCACGCCCGAGGGCGGGCGCGTCACGGTGGACGGCAAAGACGTGACCACCCTGCCGATGTACCGCCGCGCGCAGCTTGGCATCGGCTATCTGCCGCAGGAGATGAGCATTTTTCGCGGGCTGTCGGTGCAAGACAACATCAGCGCAATCCTCGATATCCGGGTCAAACACCGCCACCAGCGCCGCGAGCGGCTGGAAGAGTTGCTGACCGAATTTTCCATCGAACACCTGCGCCGCGCACCTGCCCTGGCGCTATCGGGCGGGGAACGACGCCGGGTGGAAATCGCCCGCTGTCTGGCCGCCAACCCGAACTATCTGCTGCTTGATGAACCCTTTGCCGGGGTCGATCCGATCTCGGTCGGGGACATCCGGCAACTGGTTGCCGACCTCAAGAAACGCGGCATCGGGGTGCTGATCACCGACCACAACGTGCGCGAAACCCTAGAGATCGTGGACCGCGCCTATATTCTGCATGAGGGCAAAGTTCTGATGTCCGGAACGCCCGAAGAAGTTGTGCAAAACGAGAATGTCCGCCGCGTCTACCTTGGCGATAATTTCCGTATTTCCTAAGACTTAGCGCGTTTTTCCGGGCCTGCCAGCCCTCGGCGAAGCCTTGCTCGCATGATGCGGAAAACCGCTCTGATTGTAGCGATAAAAGGATGGCGCGCGCATCGGCGCCATTGACTTTCAAACCGAAACGCGGCCTCATTGAGCTATGGTGACATCGCGTTCCTGTTTGATCCTGCATCGCCCTTCCCGCGAAGGAACGGTCAAAATCATCCTGGTCGCAGCGCCATTCCTCCATATCTGAAAGTTGTCGCGCTCCACGCACGTGGACCGTTTGGCAATGTTCGGAACAAGAAAGACAAGGAGACGATATGCGGTATCAGATCAGTGGCAAACAGATCGACATTGGCGACGCGCTTCGGACACATGTCCGGACCGAACTGGACGAGGCGGTCAGCAAATATGCCGAACGCCCGACAGATGCGATGGTGGTGTTTTCCAAAACGGGCCACGAATTTGCCTGCGAGGCGACCGTGCATCTTTCCACCGGTCTTAATGCGTCGGCCAAGGCCAAGGCGACAGAGATCTATGCCGCCTTCGACAGCTGCTGCGAAAAGATGGAGAAACAGCTGCGCCGCTATAAGCGCCGCCTGAAGGACCATCACAAAGAACGCGCCGAACCGGTTGAACTTCTGGGGGCGTCCTCCTATATCCTCGCGTCAGACAGCGATTCAGATGCGCAGGAACCTGATACCCTCCAACCCATGATCATTGCAGAGATGCAGACGAAGGTGCCAACTTTGTCTGTCGGCGAAGCGGTGATGCAGATGGAATTGTCGGGCGATCCGGTGCTATTGTTTCGCAAGGAAGGCCAGGAAGGGATGAATGTCGTGTACCGCCGCGAAGACGGCAACATCGGCTGGATCGACCCTTCGTAACCCACGGCGGTAACTTCCGCCACAGAGCAGGGCGAGCGGAATGGATTTCGGCAAACTCCTCAAGCCAGAGGCCGTGAAGGTTTTGACTTCGGCTTCGAGCAAGAAGCGTCTGATGCAGGATATCGGCGAACTCGCCCAGCAAGCCTATGGGCTGCCGGCCGGCCAAGTGGTGGACGCGCTGATGACGCGCGAAACCCTCGGGCCGACCGGTGTCGGCCATGGCGTTGCCCTGCCCCACGCGCGGATGGACGGGATCGACAAGGTCGTCGGTGCCTTCGTGCTACTGGACAAGCCGATTGATTTCTCCTCGGTCGACCGCCAGCCGGTCGACGTGGCCTTTGCCCTCTTCGCCCCCGAAGATGCGGGGGTGGAGCATCTCAAAGCGCTGGCACTGGTGGCCCGCACGCTGCGCGACACCAGCATTTGCACCAAGCTGCGGTCAAACCCAGACCCGGCCACGCTTTACACCATCCTGACCGAAGACAAGGCCGATAAGGCCGCCTGATCTTGGGCCGCCTTACCTTGCGCTAGACGGCGACCGGTTCCGGCTCCGGCGGGGTCGGCTCGGCGCGTTTCGCTTTCTTCTCTCCCAACATCAGCATCGCCGGTGTCACCACCAGCGTCAGCACGGTAGCGACCACCAGACCGCCCGCGATGGCCGAGCTCAGCTCGGTCCACCATTGGGTGGAAGGCGCGCCATAGACGATCTCGCGCGTGAAGAAGTTGATGTTGAGGCCAATCACCATGGGCATCAGGCCAAGCGCCGTGGTGACCGAGGTCAGCACCACGGGCCGCAAACGCTGCGCCCCGGTGCGCAGTGCAGCCTCTAGCGGCGACAGCCCCAGTTTCTTAAGGTCGTTATAGGTATCAATCAGAACGATATTGTTGTTCACCACGATCCCTGCCAGCGCGATGACCCCGATGCCGCCCATGACCACCCCGAAGGGCCGTCCGGTAATCAGCAGGCCAAAGAGCACCCCGGCGATCGAAAAGACGATGGCCGACATGACGACGAAGGCTTGGTAAAAGCTGTTGAATTGGATCACGAGGATCACGAACATCAGGAAAATCGCGGTGATGAAGGCGCCGACGAGGAAGATCATCGATTCCTGCTGGTCCTCCGCCTCCCCGGCGAAGGAGGCTTCTACACCCGGCGGTAGGTCCATCGCGTCAATCGCGCTGCGCAGCGCGACGGTCTGGTCGTTCACCAAAACGCCCGGTGCGACGTTGGCCTCGATCGTCACCACCCGCTCTTGATCCACCCGCGTGATCGTGCCGGTCCGCGGACTCGGCTCGAAAGTCACGAAGTTCGAGATCGGCACCAGCCCTGCGGAGGTCGGCACGCGCAGCGATTGCAACTCTTCCAGCGTGCGCTCATCGGAGGGGAAGCGCACGTTGATGTCGATGGAGCCTTCGGCATCGTCAGGCCGGTAATCTGCGACCGTGATGCCCCGTGTCAGTAGTTGCACCGCCTGCCCCAGGGTCGAGATATCGGCCCCGAACCGCGCGGCTTCGGACCTGTTCACGGCGATGCGCCATTCCACCCCCGGCAGGGGGCGCGAGTCGGTCACATCGGTGAATCCGCCGATATCGGCCATCTTCTCGCGAATCTGATCCACCACCTGCTGCTGCACCTGCAGGTCATGCGCCTCGATCCGCAGATTGACGGGTTTGCCCGCTGAGGGGCCGTTCGAGGCGGTCTGCACCTGCACGTCGATCCCCGGAATGGCCGCCATCTCGGTCCGGATTTCCTCGCCAATGATGGCGGCGGGGCGGCGTTCGTCCCACTCGGTGAACTCAACCTGAATGGTGCCGATCAGATCGGCACTGTCGCGGTTGCTGCTGCCGGTGCGGGCATAGACGCTGGCGATCTCGTCATAGGCAAAGAGGCGCTGTTCGACCTGCCGCACCAGCGCGTCTTGTTCGTAGATCGAGAAATTGTCCCGCGCACGCACCTGCACCTGCGCAAAATCAGGCTCTACATCGGGAAAAAAGGTGATCCCATTGCCGAATTCCGCATAGGCCGTAAAGCCGCCCATCAGCATGGAAATGGCAAGGATCAGGGTCATCCACGGGCGCAGGATGGCGAATTGCAGCAGTTTGACATAGCCGCCGGTAAAGCCCTTCAGGTCACGCGGGTCGCCCTGTTCGGCAGCATAGAGCGTCGCCTTATCCTTGGCAGATTGCGGGGGCCGCTTGCCGATGATCCCGCCGACGACGGGGATAAAGACCAGCGCCATGAAAAGTGATGCGGTCA
Organism: Sulfitobacter sp. 1A15106; assembly: GCF_043556995.1. NCBI lineage: Bacteria > Pseudomonadati > Pseudomonadota > Alphaproteobacteria > Rhodobacterales > Roseobacteraceae > Sulfitobacter > Sulfitobacter sp. 1A15106. The sequence goes on from NZ_JBIFFM010000003.1 coordinate 270,155, forward strand.
GGGTCAGGATCACCGTGATGGGCAGGAACTTCATGAACTCCCCCACCGTGCCGGTCCAGAACAGCAGCGGGAAGAACACGCTGAGCGTCGTCGCCGTGGAGGCGATGATCGGCCATGCCATGCGCTTGGCGGCATGGGCATAGGCGGCGCGGGGCGAATGCCCCTCTTGCAGACGGCGGTCGGCCAGTTCGGTGGTCACGATGGCCCCGTCCACCAGCATACCCACCACAAGGATCAGCGAGAAGAGCACCACAAGGTTCATCGTATAGCCCATGACCCAAAGCGCCGTGACCCCAGCCAAGAAGGCCCCCGGAATGGCCAAGCCCACCAGCAGGGCCGAGCGGACGCCCAAGGCCCAGACAATCACGATCATCACAAGGATCACCGCCGCAATAACATTGGCCTCAAGATCGCTGAGCATGTCTTGGACCTGCTCGGATTCGTCTTGGGTGTATTTGACGGTGATGCTGTCGGGCCATTCCGCGCGCATCTCGTCAATCAATTCGCGCACCGCCGCGACCGTCTCGATAATATTCGCGCCCGAGCGTTTCTTGATCTCAAGCGCCAGCGCGGGCTGGCCGTCGATCCGGGCGAAGCCAGTCGGGTCTTTGAAGGTTCGGCGGATCGTGGCGACATCGGCAAAGGTCACCACCGTATCGCCGCGCACCTTAATCGGCAGCGACATGACGTCTTCGACATTCTCGATCAGCCCCGGCACCTTGAGCACCAGCCGCCCCGCGCCGCTTTCAATCGCCCCCGCCGCGATCAGGCGGTTGTTGCGGTTGATCTGGCTGATCAGCTCTTCGAAAGAGATGTTATAGGTCTCAAAGACCGTGGGGGCGATCAACACCTCCAAAAGCTCGGTCCGCTCCCCCCCGACATCGACTTCAAGCACGCCGGACAGCCCTTCGATCGCGTCCTTCAACTCTTCGGAAATGGAGTTGAGCGTCCGTTCCGGCACCGGGCCGGAGAGGATCGCGGTCAGGATCGGGAAGAGCGCCGTGTTGATCTCGGTCACGACCGGGTCGGTGGCGTCTTCGGGCAGGTCCGACTTGGCACGGTCCACGCCCTCGCGCACCTTGTCGAGTGCCTCATCTGAATCAAACCCCGGCTCGAACTCCAATTGCACCGAGGCATGGCCCTCGGCCCCGTTCGAGGTGATCTGTTTCAACCCGGTGATGGCGCTGAGTTCGGTCTCAAGCGGCTCAACGAGCAGCCGCTCGCTGTCCTCGGGCGAGATGCCCTCGAGGGAGGTCGAGACATAGAGCGTCGGGATCGGTATTTCGGGCGAGCTTTCCTTGGGGATGCCGACATAGGCATAGGCCCCGACCGCCAAGATCATCACCAAGCTCAGGATCACCACGCGGGCGCGGCTGAAAGCGGCGTCGATCAGCGTGTTCATTCCACTTGCTCCGGCTGGGCGGCTTCGGCGCTGCCGGTGATCTGGCTGTCGCCGCTTGGCTGGTCTTCCAACTCGTCAATCTCGGGCACACCCGTCATGGGCTGCGCTTCCCCTTCGTTGTCGCCACCGGTTTCGGGCTGCGGGTTGACCGTTTCCCCGTCGTTGACGAAGCCCTGCCCGATGGTGATGATTTTGGCCTCATCCGGCAGGCCCGCGATCCAGATGCCATCGGTCTGGGCGCGCACGATGGCGATCTTGTTAAAGACAACTTTGTCCTCATCGTTCACCGTTTTGACGCCCAAGGTGCCATTGGTGTCCAACGACAAGATCGCCGGAGAGACGAAATGCGCGCGGGTTTCGCCCGTGGGGATGCGCACGCGGGCCGAAATGCCCGCGGGGATCGCCCCATCGGTGTTATCGACCCTGACTTCGGCGGTAAAGGTCCGGGTTTCGGCGCTCGCACTGCTTGAGACGAATTGCACCTTGCCCTGCGCCTCTGTCCCGGTGATGAAGACAACCTCGGCGTTTTGCCCCTCTTTGATGTCTTTAAGCGACTGCTGGGGCACCTGCACTTGGATCGTCAGCGGCGTGTTGTCGACCAGACGCGCGATTTCCTCACCGGTCGACACGAACTCTCCCGCTGAGATATCGAGCATCTCTAACCGGCCGGGAAAGGGGGCGCGGATTTCGGTGTTGTTCAGCGCCTCTTCGGCGGCGGTGACCGACGCTTGAGCGGCGGCCAAGGTCGCGCGCGCTTGGCTCACACGGTCCACGGTCGAGACGCCCCTGTCCAGTAGGGCTTGGGCGTTGTCGTATTCGCGCTGTGCGCGGCTCAATTCCTCACGCGCGCGGGCCAGATCGGAATCGCGCGCCGTGGTGCTGAGCCGCGCGATCAGCGCGCCCGCTCCGACCACATCGCCCTTGGCGACCAGCACCTCGGCAATTTCACCACCCGCTTCGGCGCGGACCATCGTATCGCGGTCCGGCAGGGCCTGCCCTTCGGCCACGAAGACCTGCGTCACGCTGTCCGCCTGAGAGCCGCGCACGGCCACTGTCACCGCTTCGGGAGCAATGGGCGCAGGCGCGGCTTCTTCGGTCTCTTCGGAGGGGATAATATAGCCGCTGCCCATCCAAAGAGCGATCAACAGCGCGATCCCACCGGCGATGAACTTCGACCGTTTCGAACCGGCATCGCTGTCGAATGAAAGCGTCTGGCGCTCTTGAGATGTGTCACTCATTGATCGAACTCCATCACCGCGGCCCTGTGATCAGGCGCGCGTCAATTCTTGGGCTTGCTCACCCGGGTTGCTACGTCATCAAGCGCGGCGCTGATCGTGTCATAGAAGGCGGCGAAAGTATCGAGCCTTTCGCGCACCCCTTCGGCCTCTTCGGGCAGCTTGCGGATCGTATCGTTAATCTCGGATTTGGCGTGGCGGGTCCCTGCCAGCGCGTATTTCGTCATCGCGGCATAGGCGTCATCGGCGAGTTGGAAGTAGTCCTGCCGGTCGCCGGTCTTGTTCACACGCCGGATCAACCCCCGCTCTTCGAGCAGGCGAATGGAAGTGCTGATTGTGGCGCGGCTGACGGAAAGGCGGCGCGACAGCGCGCCAAAGGCAATCGGCTCGCCCTCGAAAACCAGCATGGCAAAGACCTGCCCTGCCATGCGCGGCAACCCCTCGCCCATGGCAACGACGCCCATGCGGGTGATGAAGTCATCGCGGACTTGGTCGATTTGGTCAGTGCTATCCATCATTCCCCGTCCACGGCAGGCGCGTTGACGGTAGATAGACAAGGCGGGGCACAAATCAAGACTATTCAGAATTTTCCGAACAGACGGAACAACGCGCGTCGCCCGTAGCCCCGGCGTTTGGCCCTACTTCAACCCGTTCCGGGCGATATAGCGGGCTAGATCAAGGACGAGTTGCCCCCGCGCCGCGGCGATGGCGTTTGCGCCACCTTCGGGATTGAACGGCACGCTGAGGTCGAACAGGCCCGACCGCTCCCGACGGTCATCCCGGACGGCCACGAAATACTGGCCGGAGGCGCGGAACTCCCCCGCTTCGGTGGCCACCAGTTCGGCAAAGCGCACTTCGAGGCTGGCATCGGGGAAGGCTTCGAACGGCCAAGGCTCAGACGCGATGCGCCGCCCCGTCATCCGCGCAAGGTTCTGACTAAGCTCCAGCGCCACGGCCCGTTCGGGCGCATCGGCCCAAAGCACATCGGTCGAACTGACCAGACGGCCATCGGCCAATTGCACCGAAATCTCTTCGGCGGCGGCATAGGTCGGCAAAGACACGTCGCGCACTTCGACAGAGCTGAAAGCGATGGAGGTCTTCTCTGTCACCGCCGGGGCGCGGACGGGGAAACGTTCAGCCGTGCCGCCACAGGCCGCCAAGGCGGCCAGCAGGCCAAGGGTGATCAAGGGTCTTGCAAATGTCATGCGTTACCGTCCCAGCAATAGAGAATTGGGGTTACGTTCGATGGTCCGCGCCAAAGATGCAAGGGCATCGGCGGCTTTCTGAATGTCGCGCAGGGTGCGTTCGGCGCTGCGGCTCAGCTGTTCACCTTGATTATAGCCTTCGATGGTGCGGCTGGCTTGGGCAAAAAGCGCGGTCAAACGCTCGACCACCTGCGGCAGGTCTTGGGCCGAGAGGGCGATATTGTCCGCGGCGTTGCGGGCCGAGGCCAAGGTGCGGTTCACATTCTCGACCGCGCCGCCTTCGCGCAGCTCTTCCAACGTGGCGTTCAATTCGTCCAAGGCGCGTTTCAATGCGCCCGGCAGGGCCACCGCATCTTCGGTGCCGATCACCGCATCGGCGGATTCGGTGAGGTCGGTGAGTGCGACGACCAGTTCTTCGACCTCAAGCGTTTCGGCCTTGGCCGCCACCGCCTGAATGCGCTCCACCAACTCCGGCACGCCTTCGACCGAGGAGGACACCGCATTGGCCGCATCCGACGCGCCCTCAAGCGCGTCGGAAAGCCGTTCGGCAATCCGCTCCTCCTCAAGCTGGGCCACCAGTTCTTCGATCCGCACCAGCGTGCCGTTCAGGGCGACAGGCACGTTCTTGACCTCTTCGGAAGAGACCAGCCCGGTCAATTCGCCCAAAAGGGTGCGCACGTCCTGCGGGGTTTCGCGCAGGTCTTCGTCCGACACGAAAGCCTCTGCCGAATTGAGGAAGGTGATCGCGCTGTTGAGCAACTCTTCGATCGGCAGGCTGTTAATGCGGGCAAAGACCCCTTCGACCGTGGCCGCCGCATCGGAGACATCGCTTTCGGTAGTGGGCATCAGCGCAAGGCCATTCTCCGTCTCGTTCAACGAAGCTTCAGGCGCGTCTTCGACGGCCACGAACTCAACCTTCAAACCGCCGGTCAGAAGGCTGGCCGAGGCAAGCCGCGCGCGCAGGCCGTTTTCCACACGTTCTTTCAAGAACGCCAAAGCGGCCTCGGCGGTCACATCGTCCTGCATCCCCAAATGCGCCGGTTGGATCGACAGGATGGCGTTCAGCCGGACGCGGCTGTCGCCGAACCGTTCGAAGTCGACCAGCCCCGAGAGGGTCTCGACCTCACCGATCTCCAGCCCGCTCATCTCAACCGGGGCGCCGACGATCAGACCCGAGATATTGTCGTCGAACACGACACTCAGCTTCAGCGGATCGACTTCGGAGGCGTTAAAGACAGAGTTCCGCGCGGTTTCCTTGTCGGGGTAAATCTCAAACACCGTGCCGTCAGACACCTGCGCGCCGCCCGAGACGAAAGTGTCAAAGGTGATGCCGCCGCCAACGAGGGTCGCCAACGAGGAAAAGTCGATCTCGGCCCCCGCCGGGCCAATGTTGACGCTAAAGCCCGATGCATCCCAAAACCGGGTGGATTCATTGATCAGCTGGCGGTGCTCTTCGAAAATCAGCGCCTCGACAATGGCATAGTTGCCGCGCGGGGCGATCTTGGCATAGCCGACACGGCCCACTTCGATGCCCTTGTAAAGGATCGGCGCATTGTCGGTCAGATGCCCGTTTGCGGTGGAGCGGAAGGCGATCTCAAGCCCGCCTTGGCCGCCGCGGATCAACGGCTCGGTCGACGATCCCTGAAAGCGCTCCGCCGCCGGGCCGACCTGTTGGTCCCATGACCCTTCGATATAGACACCGCTCAGCACCGTGCTGAGACCGGTGATGCCCTGTGCCGTGACCTCGGGCTGCACGACCCAGAAGACCGCGCCATTGTCGATATAAGGCGCCACGTCCTTGTCGACGCGGATATGCGCCGTCACCCGGTCCAAACCCGAGGTAAAGCCGACCTTCTCGACCACCCCGACCGTCACATCGCGAAAGCGCAACTCGGTCTCGCCAGCAGAGATACCCGCGCCCTCTTCAAATTCCACGACGATCACCGGGCCGCGTTCGCTGTAAGAGCGATAGGCCACGAAAAGCGCCACGATCAGGGCGAGGATCGGGATGATCCAGATCACCGAGGCCCCGCTGAGAAACATCTTGCGAGTCGGGGAAATCGGTACGTCGGGAGGCGTCTTAGTCATTGGTTTTCAGGCCCTCGTCCTTGGTCTGAGCGTCCCAGATCATGCGGGTATCGAACGCTTGTGCCGCCAGCATGGTAAAGATCACGGAGAGGGCAAAAAAGATGCTCGCGGTACCGGGATTGATGGCGGCCAGTGTCTTGAGTTGCACCAGAGACGACAAAATCGCAACCACAAAGATATCGATCATCGACCAGCGTCCGATGTACTCAACCACTTCGTAAAGGTAATGCCGCTGGCGCTGCGAGGTGACCGAGCGCCGTTTGACGCTGATCGCAAGAAAGGCCACGGCCATGAATTTAGCCAACGGAATGGCGACAGAGGCGAAGAGGATGATCAGGGCGATCCCCCAGTTGCCATATTGCGCCAGTTCCACCGCGCCGCCGATGATCGTGCTTTCCTCGACCTGAAACAGCGTGCGGGTCTTGAGCATCGGATAGGTATTCGCGGGGATGTAGCACATCAGCCCCACCGTCCAGAATGCCCAGACACGCTGAAGGCTCATCCGATCGCGCGAGACCAGCTTGCTGCCACAACGGCTGCAAAGCTCCGTGCCCATCGGCGCGGGCTTGTTACAGCGGGTGCAGGCCACGATGCCCAACTCCCGTGCGCTCACGATGTCTTGGGATGTTCCAGAGAGTTCCATACGGACCATTTGCATAAGAATCTGTCCTGCGCGATGACGAGGATCACCAGCGCGCCGAACATGTAAAACGCGGGGCCAAAGCCCACATCGGCCAGATCGGCCACTTTGACCAGCGCCACGGCACAGCCGATGGCAAAAACCTCGGCCATCGACCAAGGGCGCAGTTCCTCCGACAGGCGAAAGGCGGCGACGGCATGGCGCGCGGGCGGGCGATCCAGCACCACGGGGATCAGCACATAGAGCGCCAGCAGCACCCGCAAGAGCGGGATGAAAAAGATCAGCGCCGCCGTGGCCAGCGACAAGAGGATCATCGGCCCGCCGGAAAAGGCAAGTGCTGCATCCAGCACCGACACCGCGTTGCTGGCCCCCGCCGCGTCGATGGTGAGGAATGGAAAGACCGCCGCCCCGATAATCAGCACCATGACCGCCACCGCCACGGCGATGATCTGCAACCCGGCGTTTCTGCGGGGCGTGATCAGGGCGGTATGGCACCGCTCACAACTCGCCCGCTCCCCATGGGCGGGGCGGCGCAGCCGATAGACGGCGTCGCATTGCGGACAGACGATCAATTCGTCCATGGGCAATTCGGCAAGGGGGGTGTCGGGGCGATCCATTCTGAACGCATATATGATGCCGTCCTTTGACGTATCAACAAATATTCACCGCCCTGTGGCGCATCTGCACCGGCGGATCATCGCCCTCGCGCGAATGTGAGGGGAACAGGCGGCCATGCAGACCGTTGGTCTAGCAGAAATGACAAAGGAGAAAGCAATGACTGATATCACCAATGCAAAGATCCTGATCCTCGCCACCAATGGCTTTGAGCAGTCCGAACTGGAAAAACCCCTGAACGATCTGCGCGACCGCGGTGCCACCGTCCATGTAGCCACGCCCGACGGCAATGAGATCAAGGGTTGGGACGAAGATGACTGGGGCAACACCGTGCCCGCAGACCTCGCCCTTCGGGACGTGAGTGTCGACGACTACCAAGGCATCGTGCTGCCCGGTGGCCAGATCAACCCCGACCTGCTGCGCGCCAACAAAGACGCGGTGGCTTTGATCCGCAAGTTCCACGACAGCGGCAAGACCGTCGCCGCCATCTGCCACGCCCCGTGGCTGCTGATCGAGGCGGGCATCATCAAGGGCCGCAAGGCGACTTCCTTCTCCTCCATCGCGACGGATGTAAAGAATGCCGGCGCGCATTACGAAGACAGCGAAGTGGTGGCCGACCAAGGCATCGTGACCAGCCGCTCGCCCGAGGATCTCGACGCTTTCGTCGCCAAGATCGTCGAGGAAGTCGAAGAGGGCAAACACGACCGCAAGGCGGCTTGAGCCTTACCTCTATGACAAGATTTACCCCCGGTCCTTTGACCGGGGGTTTTTCATGCGCGGTCGCGCGGCAGACCAAGCTCCGCCAGCACAGCATCGGTATCCGCACCGATTGCCCGTGGGGGGCTAGGCATCTGTGGCGCGGAACCGTCAAACCGCGGCGCTTGGCCTGATTGCAACACGCCATCGACCCTCACCACATTGCCCCGCGCCGCCATCTGCGGATGATCCGGCGCTTCGGAAAAGCTGAGCACCGGGGCCACGCAGGCATCTGAGCCGTCGAAATGCGCCGCCCAGTCGTCCCGGGCGCGGGTGGCAAAAATCGCGGAGAACTCGGCGATACGCGCCTCCCATGTCGTCCTATCGTTCTGGCTGTCGGCAAGCGCCGCAGGCAGGCCCAGCTTCTCCAACAAGATCGCGTAGAACTGCGGCTCCAATGCCCCGACCGAGACGAACTTCCCATCGGCGCAGGTGTAGCAACGATAGAAGGGCGCGGCCCCGTCAAGCCAATTGGCGGCACGCTCTTCGGTCCATGCGCCTTGGGCCAGCATGCCATGGATCAGCCCCATCATCGCAGGCACCCCATCGACCATCGCGGCGTCGACGACTTGGCCCTTACCGGTCACACCGCGTTCGATGACGGCTGCAAGGATGCCGAACAGTAGAAACATCGTCCCGCCGCCGTAATCCGCCACCATGTTCAGGGGCGGCACCGGGGGCGCGTCGGCGTGGCCCATGGCATGAAGTGCCCCTGTTAGAGCCAAATAATTGATGTCATGCCCCGCCGTCTGCGCCCATGGGCCGGTCTGGCCCCAGCCGGTCATGCGGCCATAGATCAGGGTTTTAGGGCAATCCTCGGGACCAAGGCCCAAACGTTCCATCACGCCGGGGCGAAACCCTTCGATCAGCACATCGGCAGAAGCGATCAGCGCCTTTGCCGCGGCGATCCCTTCGGCGGTTTTCAGGTTCAACACCACCGACCGCTTGCCGCGCCGGTTGATGTCCGACGGCTCCGCCGGGGCGGCTTTGCGGTCAACCGTGATGACATCCGCGCCTTGATCGGCCAGCAGTTGCCCTGCCAGCGGCGCGGGGCCAAGACCGGAAAACTCCACCACCCTGAGCGAGGACAGCGGCCCTTTGCGCGCCGCCCCGCTCATGCCGCCCCCGGCACCAAGACCTGCCGCGCCCCTTCGGTGAAATCCGACAGTGACAGCGCCCATGTCGTGCCGGGCCAGCGCAACTCCATCTCGCGTTTGCGCGGACGGTAGACGGCGGTGTAAAGCGTGCCGAACCCGGCGTTGAAGGCCGTGGAATAAAGCGGCGGCTTGAGGAACGCCCCGATGAACTTTTCCTCCGGGTCGCGGTGCAGACGCAGACGTTGCAACAGGTAGCGCTCCCGCTCGACCGTGGCGGTAAAGCGGGCGTGGCTGATCCACTCCACATTCTCTTGATGGTTGGTCGCCACCGCGGCGCGGGTGATGACAGCGGGGCGATCGGGGGCCATCATGGCGGTCAGGTAACTGCGCTTTCGGTCGAGTACGGTCACGTTGTAGCTCATATGTGTGGGCACCCGCGCCAGCACCTCGCCCGCCTCCTGCGCGGTTTCGCAGGTCTGCAAGACATAGCGCAGGATCAGCGGCACGCCGAAGCCTTCGCCCACCACACGTCGCCCGCCAAAGGTGAGCGAGATCGACAGCCCTGCATCATTCACCCCGTCGACCAGCCCCCAAAGCCCGTCGGAGGTGCCCATGACCTGCCGCCCCTGCCAGCCCGTGCGTAGCACCATCGCGTCAAAGGCATTGGGGTTATAGTCATAGTTGCGCACCATGACCGGCTCTTTCCCCGCCCAGATCGCCTGCGAACAGGCCGAGAGATAGGGCGGCGGGCAATAGAAACTAAGGAAGCGCGCCGCGTGATCGCCGCCGCCTGCCAGACTGCAAAGCTGGTCATAAAGCGGCAGCATCTCGGGCATATGCTGGGCCAGCGCACGGCGGCATTGGGCATAGGTCGGACGCGCGGCCTCCCCCTCCTTCAGCCACCAGGCGTGGTAATCAGGCCAATAGGCCGCGAAGAGACCAGCCCATTTCGGGCCGGGCTGGTCTTCGGACAGTGCGCGCCAGTACATCGCGGCCTTTCATCTCGTTACAGGATCTTGAACGCCGGATCCGAAAACTCCGGACCAGCGGAAGCGGAGGGAATGGGTTTGCCGTCCACGCTGCGTTTGATCCCGTGAATCCACTTTTTCGCGCGTTCGTTCAACTGGAAAGACTTGGTCATCGACCGACCCCGCGTCACAAGGATGCCAATGTCGGCTCCTTCATAGCGATAATCGCCCGGTTGCAGGATGCGCAGGAAGAAAGCCTCGTTCTCGCTTTCGACCGCGCGGCGGTGATAGTCAAAACGGTCAAAGACCACGCCGCCGTCTTCCTTCATCTTGTAAATCCCGGTCTCGGGCGCCTCGGTGCAGATGTCGACACTGTCTTCGGTGTGTTTGATGACCATCTGGCTCCAGCCGTCGATGTTATCCGGATCGGCCCAGCGGGCGTTCAGCTCATCCACGTCGAGGGTGAACTTCTTGCGGCTGAACTCCAGCAAGTGGAACAAGAACAGCGGCGCGTCGGCATGGGCGAAGGCGGCGTGGTTGGTCATCGAGCTTGCCCCGGTGATCCGCGGGTTCAACTCCCCCAACCACAAGTCGCCGGTCTTCTTGTCGATCAGGAAGTCGAGCTCGAAATAGCCGCGATAGCCCTCTTTCCGCAACTGCTCGCCGAACTTGAAGGTCAGATCGCGGGCCTTCTCCCGCACCTTGGGCGGGAAGGCGGTGGCGAGGATCTCGTTGCCGCACCAGCCACCGCGGTAGGGGGTCAATTCCTTGAAGCCGACCAGTTCGGTCATCAGCGGGCCGACGATGGTGCCCTCCTTGGTGGCGCAAGCCTCGATCGCGGCACCGCGACAGTCGATCCGCTTCATGATCTTGATCTCGCCCTCGCCCACGATCTCGCTCTCGTGGCGGCGGAAATCGGCCTCGGTCTTGATGAAAAAGGTGGTATGCCCGCTGTCGCCATAGGCCGATTGCAGCACGAGGTCATGGCCCAGATCGGCCTTCTCGCAGATCTCGCGGAGGTGGTCGTAGCTTTTCACCTCGCTCAGCGTGTTGGGCACCGAAGGCACGCCGGCCTTGTTGCCGATGCGCACCGTCTCGATCTTGTTGTCCATCGATTGGCGCAGCTTGGCCTTGGGGAACCAGACCTCGGCCCCGAGCTCTTTGCTCAGGCGCTCGGTCTCTTCGTCGAACATCAGGAAGACGAACTTGGGCTTGCCCCCGCGGCGCTTGATGAAGTCGATGACCTCCTTGTGCTGCAGCAGGTAGTTGTTGATGTCCTCGATGCTCTGGAACTCCGCATGGGGCTGTTCCGAGGGGCAGAAGACGTTGGGATGCTTGCCGCCGTAGCAGTCGATGTAGCAGATGTATTTGAAGTTTTTCACCCATTCATCGAGGCCCAAAAGGTTAAAATTGGTGGCCGAGATGAAATAAACCGGATCTTCGTTTCGGTGAAAGAACCGGCGGATTTCGGAGATATTCTTAAGAATTTTTACCATGTCGTAGGTCCTTTTGGTCAAACGGGTGAAGAAGAAAGGTCTTTGCGGCGCACGCGTTTCAGCGCCTCCGCAGTAAAGACGCGCAGGCCCAGATCGGGCCGGTATCCGTGGATCTCGCTCACGTCGAGCGCGCGCATGAAGTCGAGAATTTCCTGACTGACGACCTGTCCGGGTACGAGGATCGGAAAGCCGGGCGGATAGGGGATGATGAAGCTGGCCGAGACCACCGTGTCGCCCGCGTCCATGACCTCTTGCAAGGATCCGTTCAGATCGAGGTAGTCACAGTTCTTCTCATCATAGGCGAGGAAGAAGGGCGTGCGAATGTCGCCTTCGGGCGTGTCTGCGGCGCGGAAGGCTTCGTGGAAGCAACTGAAATCCGGCAGCGGCGGGTAGTTCTCCATCAGATTGGTGACGCGCCGGTCGAATGACAGCCGCTCCATCCGGCTGGCATCGTCCAAAAGATCATCGAGAGATTTGGCAATCTCCACCAGCACTTCGATCAGATAGGCGACCGAAGAGCGCGTGGTGCCGATGTTGGTCATGAACAGCACGGTATTGCGCGAGGTCTTGTTGATCTGGATGCCGTATTTGTCCATCAGGATCTGGGTCTTGAAAGTATCGCCATCCCAGCCCGTGCCGCCGACGGCGAGGGTCACGCGGGTCGCGTCGAGCACGAATTCATCCTGCTCCCAGCAATCCCACATGTCGGTCCAGCCCTGCTCAACGTCATAGTAGCTGGTGACGCCGCTTTCGCGGTGCTGTTCGGGGATCATGTCCCCGGCGGAGAGCACTTTGAAATACTTGCGTAAGAGGGGGTGTTCGCTGATCGCGCGGCGCATCGACATCGCCGCTTCGACCTGCCGTTGGACAAACTCGAACCCTTCGAGTTCGACCTGACGCCGCCCCACGTCGAGCGAGGCGATGATCTGGTAGTTCGGCGAGGTCGAAGTGTGGGTCATATAGGCTTCGTGAAAGCTCTGCTCGACCTCGCCTTTGAAGTCCTGATCGTTGACGTGGATCATCGAGCCCTGCCGCAGCGAGGTCAGCGTCTTGTGGGTCGATTGCGTGGCATAGGCCCGCACCCGCGCCTGCGGCGGGGGGATTAACCGAGTGTTCAACAGCGTCTCGTCGTCCGCGTCCTTCAACTCTTTCTGCTGCGCCTCATAGGCGGGGGTATGGGCTTCGGATTTGAACTTCGCGCGTAGGGTATTGGCCGCGTTCATCGCGGTACGCTGGCGATATGTGGGACTAAACCGGGCGAAAGCGAACCATGCCTCGTCCCAAAGGAAGATGAGGTCGGGCTTGATCGCCAGACATTCCTCCATCACCCGCTCGACGTTGTAGACCAGCCCGTCGAAGGTGCAGTTGGTCAGCAACAGCATCCGCACGCGGTCGAGCTTGCCCGCGGCCTTTAGCTCCAGCAACCGCTCCTTGATCTCACGCAGCGGTACGGCGCCGTACATCGAGTATTCGTTGAGCGGATAGCTGTCGAGGTAACTGACCTGCGCGCCTGCCAGCACCATCCCGTAATGGTGCGACTTGTGGCAGTCGCGGTCGACCAGCACGATATCCCCGGGCCGCACCAGTGCCTGCACCACGATCTTGTTGCAGGTCGAGGTGCCATTGGTGGCGAAAAACGTCTGTTTAGAGCCGAAAGCGCGGCTTGCCAGTTCCTGCGCCTCTTTGATCGGTCCATGCGGCTCTAGCAGGCTGTCGAGGCCGCCCGATGTCGCCGAGGTCTCTGCAAGGAAGATATTCGGCCCGTAGAACGCCCCCATGTCCTGAATCCAGTGACTGCGGGTGATCGACTTGCCACGGCTGATCGGCATGGCGTGGAAGACGCCGGTGGGCTGTTTGGAATATTCCACCAGCGCGGTGAAGAAGGGCGACTTGTTGCGCGCCTGCACCCCGCGCAGGATGTTGAGGTGCAGCTCCATGAAGTCTTCTTGATTGTAGAAGACCCGCCGACAAATCCCCAGATCGAGCCCCGCGATATCCTCGACCGAGCGTTCGGTGACCAGATAGGCATCAAGCTCGGGCCGGACCTTGGCGATCATGCGGCAAAGCTCTGGGCCATAGCTCTCAGGCTGAAGTGCGTCTATCTCATCCTGCCCGCCCGCGCGGGCGAGGTAGCGGGTCAGGATCTGTTGATCGACTTTCGATTTCAACGTGAGCCCGGGGCGGACGACGATGGCTTGGATATTGTGGTTGAACATCACCGCGATCAGCGCGTCTTCGAGGCTGGGCACCACGACGGCTTCGTAGATGAACGGGTCTTCGGTCCGGCGCATGCGGGAGACATTGCTGCGCAGCCAGCGTTCCTGCTGTTCGTTCACATTGTCGACGATCAGCACTTCGAAATAGGGTTTCGCCAGCGCCCGCGCCTCGGGCGGCAACATCGCCTCGTCGTCATGCTCGTCTTGATCCAGACTGTCGCGTTCCAACGGGATGGTGCGGCGGCGATAGGCGCCGGTGGTTAGCGCCCGCGTCACCCGGTTCACGGCAAAGGCCAGATCTTCGAAATTGCCGTGGGCGAACTGGCGACGCATGTGGTCAAAAGCGGACATGCCCGGAAAGGCCCAATAGGGCTCGATCAGGGCCAGTGACTCAAACAGCGCCTCGATTTCCTTGCGCCCCTGCGCCGCGCCCTTGCCTTTCGGATCGCGTGACATGGCGGCGGCGGCGGCGCGCAGGGCGCTCCACCGATCCGACCGCAGTTGAATGGCCGAGGAATAGTCGTTCATAGAATGCATCAGTCGTCCTCTGCTGGAGGGCCGACCGATGCGTCAGGTAGCGCTTTGTGCGAACCTAACCCCGGCCTAGCCGCTGGTATTGTCGTTCTGCCCGGGCGTGTCGGGCGTTGTCTGTGGGTCGGGCATGGCCGCAGCGGGTACCGCGGGCGCCGGTGTTTGCGCAACCTCAGGCGCCGTGCCAGCCGTGGGGCTGGCAAGCGGTTCGGGCGGGAAGCCGTTCTTGCCCTTGTAGGCGGGAATTTCGGCAGGGACCTGCTGCGCGGGCACATCGACATGCAGCCCCGCACGGCTGCCCTGTTGCGGAATTTCAAGCGGGCCAAGCGTGTGGAGGAAGGCATCCGCGCCGCTGTCACGGTCATAGACCGGGAAGTCTGTCGGGCGGTCGCGGAAGGATTTGAGCAGTTGGCCCAGCCCCTTCATCCCCGTCTCACGCTGGCGGCGCACCATGTTGAGGTCGATCTCAATCGGGAACATATCCTCTTGCCCCGCCGATTGGTGCAGCACCATCGAAGTCGGGTCGACCACGCAGGAGCGGCCCACGCCCCCGGCGCCCAGGCCATTCACGTCGAAGATATAGCACTGGAACTGCGCCGCCGTGGCACGCGCGATGGCCAGTTCCGCATCGCGGTCGGTGGTGCCGGTCAGCACCGGGTGCAGAAGCACCTCGACCCCTTGCGAGGTCAACTGCCGCGTCGTTTCGGGGAACCACATGTCATAGCAGATCGACAGGCCAAAGCGGCCCACACCCGGCACATCGAAAATACAGAATTCATTGCCCGCCGCGATCCCGGCCTCATAGGGCCGGAAGGGGAACATCTTGGCATAGCGGCGCACCACTTCGCCTTCGGGGTTGATGACGACCGAGGTGTTATATACGCGGCCATCCTCGGGATGCTTGAGGAACATCGAACCGGGGATCAGCCAGACCCGATGCCGCCGCGCGGCGGCCTGAAACTGTTCGATCGTCTCATTCTCGGGCGGCAGGGCAAACCGGTCAAGCGGGCCGAAAGGCGCCAGTTCGGAGAACAGCACCATCTGCGTCCAAGGGAAACGCGCCATCAGAATGTCGAGCCGCTGGATCATGCCCTCGACATTGGGCTGCAAGGCATTGACGTACATCTGCACGCCGGCAATCGCGAAAGGGGTCATGCGTGAATACTCCGAACTACGCGGCGCAATGGACCATTTCCTTGCCTATCTCCGCGACGCACGTGTCTTACGCCCTCACGACCAGAACGGAAACAGGGGAACGACGCACAATGCGGTCGGCGTTGGAGCCGACGAGGAATTCGCGCAGGCTGTCGGGGTGCTCGGACCCCATGACCACCAGATCGGCGTTTGATTTCTTTATCGTTTTCAGCGCCTCGCGGTGGATCTTGCCGAATTTCAGATGCTGCTTCACCTTTACGTCATCAGGCACCTCACGCTCGACCAGCTGTTCAAGCGCCTTGGCCGCGCGGCCCGTGGCCTGTTTCTCGTAATCTGCGGGAAAGAACCCTTCGACCAGCGGCGTGCCCATGTCCGGCACGACCGAGAGGATATGCAACGTGCCCTTGGAGAGGCGGATCATATCAATCGCCTGCGGCAGCGCCTTTTCCCATGATTTCGGGTCGCTCAGATCAACGGTCAGCAGAATGTTATCGAACATGATGCGCCCTCCTCAGGCTGTCGCGGGCTTACGGGGGGCCTGCGCGGCACGGCCCCGTTGCAAGAACACCACCAGCGCCAGAAGTAGCAGGGCGGGGATGAACATCCAGTACTTGCTGGGTTGCGGCATCGGTTTAAGCACCCGCAGCACCTCTTGATCCCAATCGAGACCCGCGCCCTGGGCCGGGCTGTCGTAGAGGACATCGTCGATGATCATCTTGTCGCCATCTTTGCGGAACATGAGACCCGCGGCCTCCAGCTTCTCGGCCCCAGTCTCACCTTCGCCGATGGGCAGCAGCGCCACGAACTCCAGCGGATCGCCCAGATCGTTCACGCCCGAGATGCGCAGCCGCAGCCGTTCACCCGCAGGGGTTTCTTCGGCGGCCTGAACAATCTCGGTCGGGGCCTCCTCGCTATAGGGGGGATAGATCATGTCCATCCAAAAGCCCGGGCGGAACAGGGTAAAGGCGATAAGCAGCAGCGCGATAGTCTCGTAGAAACGGTTGCGGGCCAGAAAGAAACCTTGGGTCGCCGCCGCGAAAAGCAGCATGGCCACGGTCGCCACCACAAAGATGAACAGCCCCTGCCCCCATGTGACCCCGATCAGCAGCAATTCCGTGTTGAAGATAAACAGGAACGGCAACGCCGCGGTGCGCAGGGAGTAGAAGAAGGCAACCAGACCTGTGCGGATCGGATCACCGCCCGAAACGGCGGCGGCAGCAAAACTCGCCAATCCCACCGGCGGGGTCACATCGGCCATGATGCCGAAGTAGAAGACGAAGAGATGTACCGCGATCAGCGGGACGATCAGCCCGTTCTGCTGGCCCAGCGTCACGATCACCGGCGCCAGCAGCGCCGAGACGACGATATAGTTCGCCGTGGTGGGCAGCCCCATGCCAAGGATCAGCGACAGCACCGCGGTCAGGAACAGGATGGCAAGGATATTGCCGCCCGAAAGCACTTCGACCACATCCGCCAGCGCCGAGCCGACACCGGTCTGGCTGACCGCGCCGACGATGATGCCCGCCGTGGCGGTGGCGATGCCGATACCGATCATGTTGCGCGCGCCGGTGACCAGACCGTCGATCAGGTCAAGCACACCCGCTTTCACGTCGTTCACAAACTGGCTCTCCCCCCGGAACATCGCCATAAGCGGGCGCTGCGTCAGCAGGATGAAGATCATATAGGCCGCGGCCCAAAAGGCCGAGAGGCCGGGCGACAAGCGGTCGACCATCAGCGCCCAGACCAGCACCACGACAGGCAGGATGAAATGCAGACCGGACCGCGCAGTCGGCCCCGGCATCGGCAGGGTCGTCACCTCGGCGTTGGGGTCTTCCATCTCAAGCGGTTCTTCCTTGCTCGCCACATAAAGCAGGCCAACATAGACCGCCGTGAGGAAGACAAAGATGATATAGCCCGCCGTTTCGGGGAAGGCCGGGCGGATCCAGCCCATCAGGTAGTAAACGGCGAAGGACAGCGCGCAGATCGCGATGATCGCAAAGGCGATGCCGATAAGCTGCTGCACCAGCGGCTTGGGCGTATAGGCACGCGGCAGCCCCTGCATCCCGGCTTTCATCGCCTCAAGATGCACGATGTAGACCAGCGCGATGTAAGAGATCACCGCAGGCAGGAAGGCGTGTTTGACCACGTCGAAATAGGGAATGCCGACATATTCGACCATCAGGAAGGCCGCAGCCCCCATGACGGGCGGCATGATCTGGCCGTTGACCGACGAAGCCACCTCGACCGCGCCTGCTTTTTCGGAGTTGAAGCCCACTTTCTTCATCAGCGGGATGGTGAAGGTGCCGGTGGTCACCACGTTGGCAATGGAAGAGCCAGAGATCAGGCCGGTCATCGCCGAGGCCACGACCGCCGCTTTCGCCGGGCCGCCGCGCATGTGGCCCATGAGGCTGAAGGCGACCTGAATGAAGTAGTTGCCCGCCCCCGCACGGTCCAACAGCGAGCCGAAGAGCACGAAGAGGAAGACGAAGGAGGTCGACACGCCAAGCGCGATGCCAAAGACACCTTCGGTCGTGATCCACTGGTGGTTCACGATCTCCGAAAGGCTGTTGCCCTTATGCGCGATGATGCTGGGCATATAGGGGCCGAGCACGGTGTAGAAAAGAAAGACGCTCGCCACGATCATCAGCGCAGGCCCAAGGGCGCGGCGGGTGGCTTCGAGCAGGATTAATAGACCGGTCACCCCCGCGATATAATCCGGCAGGATCGGCGCGCCGACGCGGTTGGCGATGTCACGGTAAAAGATAAAGAGATACAGCGCGCAGAAGGTGCCGACGATGGCCAAGGCCCATTCCCAGATCGGAATGCGGTTCTTGGGCGAGCCGAGCAGCACTGTCGCGACCACAAAGGCCGCCGGGATCGGGATCCACCAGACCGCGGTAGAATCCTTCGTACTGACCATGAATAGGGCGGCAAGAACGATGGGAACGATGACGCCAAGCGCCACCTGAAAACTGGTGCGCGTGGCCGGAAACACCATGATGCCAAGGAATACGGCAAAGCCGAGGTGGATGGAGCGGGCCAGCGTATCGTTGAAAAGGCCGATGGGCGAGGCGATGTAGAGTTGGAACAGGGACCAAGCCAAGGCCACCAGCAGCAGCAAGGTGCCCATCAAACCGCTGACAGAACGCCCACCCGTATCAGAAGAAGCGACAAGTTCGTCCAGTTCCGCCTGGCTCAATCCGCCCCGGTCACCGGTCGCGGCGGTTTCAACAGCCGCCGCCTTTTGCTGGTCCTTCTCAGACATATCGTCCCCCTGTCGGCTCCACCTTGGGGCGGATGCGCATATTGTTTTTCGGGCCTCTGACGGCAGCGTACCGCCGCCAGAGCTATCATGTCACGGATAGATTACTCGAGCCAACCTTGCTCTTTGTAATACTTCTCTGCGCCGGGGTGCAGCGGCGCGGAAAGACCGCCCGAGATCATTTCCTCTTGGGTCAGGTTCTCAAAGGCAGGGTGCAGACGCTTGAAACGGTCGAAGTTGTCAAAGACCGCCTTGACCACCTGATAAACGACTTCGTCGTCAACATCGGCGGAGGTCACGAAGGTGGCTTTCACGCCGAAGGTTTTCACGTCTTCGTCTGTGCCCTTGTACATGCCGCCCGGCACGGTGGCCTCGGCGTAG
Source organism: Sulfitobacter sp. 1A15106 (assembly GCF_043556995.1). Classification (NCBI taxonomy): domain Bacteria; kingdom Pseudomonadati; phylum Pseudomonadota; class Alphaproteobacteria; order Rhodobacterales; family Roseobacteraceae; genus Sulfitobacter; species Sulfitobacter sp. 1A15106. The sequence goes on from NZ_JBIFFM010000003.1 coordinate 289,202, forward strand.
TAGGGGTTGTCGTCGATCAGACCCTGAATCGCGTCACCCTCGACCGGGATCAGCTTGGCGTCGATGGTCGACACGGCTTCCTGGATCGAGCCGTTGGGGTGTCCCACGGTGTAGATGATCGCGTCGACCTTGTTATCGCCCAGAGCGGCGGCCTGCTCGGCCGGCTTCAGCTCGGAAGCGAGCGCGAAGTCATCCAGCGTCCAGCCAAGGGCGTCCATCACGACTTCCATGGTGGCGCGCTGACCGGAACCGGGGTTACCGATGTTCACGCGCTTGCCCTTGAGGTCATCGAAGCTCTCGATGCCGCTGTCGGCACGGGCGATGACGTTGAAGGGCTCACCATGCACGGAGAAGACCGCGCGCAGCTTGTCGAACTTGTCACCCTCGAACTGGGAGGAGCCGTTGTAGGCGTGGAACTGCCAGTCGGACTGGGCCACGCCCATGTCCATGTCGCCCGCTTTGATCGCGTTGATGTTGGCGATCGACCCGCCGGTGGAGGGCGCGGTGCACTTCAGGTTGTGATCCGCGGTGCCGCGGTTCACCAGACGGCAGATCGACTGACCGACGACAAAGTAAACGCCCGTCTGACCACCGGTGCCGATGGTGATGAATTTTTCCTGCGCCATAGCCGCAGTGCCGGCCACCATGGCACCGGTCATCGCGAGCATTTTGAACATTTTCATAAGATGTCTCCCATTGTTATAATTGGCGGACCACCCTTTAGGCGGACACCATTGCATGCACAAGTAGAGCGCCGCAGCCTTCAGGCAATTGACTGGGCTGGGAAATTCTTCACACACCATTCAGACCGCGAGCAGACATGCCCCTGTGGCGGGAATCCCCGATTTCACGTTAGGTCGGTTTTTCATCGCAATCAATGCGGCTGACACGAAGGGCCGCAAAGCCTACCCGACGGGCTGGGGCAAGTCGGGCAGAACCGGGGCAGCGGCGATCAGCGATTTAGTATAAGCATGCTGCGGCGCGTCAAAGACCTGCGCTGTCTCTCCGGCCTCGACGATCTTGCCAGACTGCATCACCAGCACCCGATCCGTCACCGTGCGCACCACCGATAGGTCATGCGAGATGAAGAGATAGGTCAGGTCATAATGGCTGCAAAGATCGGCCAGCAGATCAAGGATCTGCGCCCGGACGGAGACATCAAGCGCGCTGACGGCCTCATCGAACAGGATCAACTCGGGCCGGATGATCAGCGCCCGGGCGATGGCGATCCGCTGCCGCTGCCCGCCGGAGAATTCGTGGATGTATTTCCGTGCATCCGAGGCCCGCAGTCCCACGGCGGTCAAGGCTTCGTCAATCGCTCGGGACCGCTCGGCCCCCTGCGGCGGGGTGTTGAGCAGGTGAAACGGCTCGGTCACCAAACGGTCGACCCGGTGGCGCGGGTTGAAGCTGCCGAAAGGGTCTTGAAACACCACCTGCATCTTGCGGCGCACGGCGAGGTTCGGCTGCGTCCCGGTAAAGACCGGCTGGCCATCGACAGTGATACTGCCCTCTTGCACCGGTTCCAGACCCAAAATCGCCCGGGTCAGGGTCGATTTCCCGCAACCGGATTCCCCGACCAGCCCCAAACGTTCCCCCCGGTTTAGGGTAAAGCTGAGGTTGTCCACCGCGCGGAACGTGCCGGGCGCGCCAAAGAGTGCCTTGCGCGGCAGATGGTAGTCGCGGCAGACGCCTTTGACCTCTAGCAGAGGCTTAGGCGCGGGCGGCGCGGGCAGGTTCACCTCATGGCGGGAGGCGTCGAAAAGCATTTTGGTATAGGGATGCTGCATGTTGTGCAGCAGGGCCTGCGTCTCCCCCTGTTCGACGATCTGCCCCTTGCGCATGACGATGATCCGGTCGGCCATATCCGCCACGACGGCAAGGTCGTGGGTGATCATCAACAGCCCCATGCCGTCTTCGCTCGCCAATCGGGTCAGCAGGGCGAGGATCTGCGCCTGCGTGGTGACATCCAGCGCGGTGGTCGGCTCGTCCGCGATCAGCAGACGGGGGCGCAGGGCGATGGCGATGGCGATCACCACCCGCTGGCGCTGCCCACCGCTCAGCTCATGCGGATAGCGCGACAGGGGGAAGCGGTCTTGGGGCAGGCCAACGCGGGTCAGCGTATCGGCGGCTCGGGCCTCAGCCTCGGCCCGGGAGACGCTGGGTTCGTGCACCCGGATGGTCTCAGCCACTTGGCGACCGATGCTTTGCACCGGGTTGAGCGCGGTCATCGGCTCTTGGAACACCATGCCGATGTCATTGCCGCGCATATCGCAAAGCGCTGCCTCGTCCATCTGGGTCAGATCGTCCTCGCCCAGCATGATATGCCCGGTCGTCGTCGCGCCCTTGGGCAGCAGCTGCATCGCCGCCAGCGCGGTCATCGACTTGCCCGAGCCGCTTTCCCCGGTCACGGCCACGATCTCTCCCGGTGCGACGGAAAAGGTCACCCCGTCGAGGATGCGCAGCCCGTGGATAGAGAGCGAAAGGTTGGAGACAGAAAGAAGCGTCATGTGCGTGCCACCCTCAGGCGGGGATCAAGCAGGTCGCGCAGCCCGTCACCCATCAGGTTCAGCCCCAACACCGTCAGGATGATCGCGAACCCCGGCATCAGGGCCATATGCGGCGCGATGCTGACCATGGTCTGCGCATCGGCCAGCATCCGGCCCCAAGACGGCACCGGCGGCTGCGCGCCGAGGCCGACATAGCTCAGCCCCGCCTCGGCAAGGATGCCGAGAGAGAATTGGATGGTCCCCTGCACGATCAGCAGGTTGGCGACATTGGGCAGGATATGCTCGAACGAGATACGCGCCGCGGATTTGCCTGCCACCCGTGCCGCCATGATGAACTCCCGCTGCCACAGCGACAGCGCCGCACCGCGGGTGATCCGGGCGAAAACGGGAATGTTGAAGATACCGATGGCAATGATCGCATTGATCGCCCCGGCGCCAAAGACCGCCGTAATCAGAATGGCGATGACAATGGCCGGAAAGGCAAAGACCAGATCATTGCCGCGCATGATGACCTCATCCACAAGGCTGCCGCGCCGCGCCGCAGCCCAAAGCCCCAACGGCACACCCACGCCCATGCCAATGCCCACCGCCACCAGCGCCACGGCGATAGAGGTGCGCGCGCCGACCATGATCATGCTTAGAATGTCGCGGCCAAAGTGATCCGTCCCCATCGGATGCGCCAGCGAAGGGCTGTGCAGCTTGTTCGCGATATCAAGTCCGGCATAGTCATAGGGTGTCCAGACAAAGGAGATCAGCGCGGCCAGCAGAAAGACCGAAGTCAGCACGGCCCCAAGAAACAGATTGCGGTTCATGTGCGGGCCCTCAACCGGGGATCGACGGCGGCATAGGCCAGATCGACAAGGAAGTTCACCAAGATCACCGAAAAGACCAAGAGCATCACGACCGACTCGACCACGATCAAATCCCGCGCCGAGATCGACTGAAACACCAGCCGCCCGAGCCCCGGCAGGTAAAAGACCTGCTCAATAATAATCGACCCGGCCAGCAGGAAGGAGAATTGCAGGCCGATGATGGTCAGCACCGGGATCAGCGCATTGCGCAGCCCGTGCCGCCAAAGCGCCTGCCGCGCCGTCAGCCCCTTGGCCCGCGCGGTGCGCATGAAATCTTCGCCCAGCACATCCAGCAGGGCCGAGCGCATGACCCGCGCAAGGATCGCCGCCTGCGGCAAGGCCAGCGCGATGGCGGGCAGGGTCAGCGCGTGCAGCCCGGCGAAAAGCCCCTTGTCCCAGCCAACGAAACCGCCCGCCGAAAACCAGCGCAGATTGATCGAAAAGATCAGCACGAGGATCATGGCGAACCAGAAGTTCGGCACAGCCACACCCAATTGCGTCGCCCCCATCACGCCCACATCCCCCGCCCGACCGCGGCGCGAGGCGGCATAGATGCCCGCCGGAAAGGCCACGATGACAGAGAGGAAAAGCGCATAAAGCGCCAAGGGCACAGAGACCCAAAGCCGGTCGCCGATCATCTCGGTCACCGGGGTGCGATAGGTGTAGGAGGTGCCGAAATCGCCCTGCAACATGCCGCCAACCCACTCCAGATAACGCTCTGGCCGGGACTGATCGAGCCCCAGTTCACTGCGCAGCGCGGCCAGTGTTTCGGGCTGGGCATTCAAGCCCAGCATAAAGGAGGCCGGATCGCCGGGGGCGACCTCGATCACCATGAAAATCACCAGCGACGCAACCGCGAGACTGATGAGCAAGGAGAGAAATCTTTTCAACGCATAGCGCAACATAGCGCGGAGGTTAGGCGGCACGCTCGGAAGGGTCCAGAGCCCGCGTGCAGTTTCCCCCGCGAGAAAGAAAAAAATGATCATTTTTTGGATGTTCGGCCAGCTGCGCCCCGAATGATCGCCGAAAGAATCCAGTCAAGGCATGCCCTTAGCCTTTCTAGGCGCGGTTTTCGCGGGGCTTATTGCTATGCGCTGGAACCATATCGGTTATGCGGTGTTGTTTTCGGGAGAACAGACAAAACTGGAGAATGAAAATGAAAACGACTTTGAAAACACTTGCGATCGCCGGCCTTCTGGGCACCGTTTCCGCACCCGCCTTCGCCGCTGCGCACATGGATATGGCAACCATGACCTGCGCCCAGTACCAAGAACTGAGCGATGACGACAAAATGAAAGTCGCTTCCATGGCAATCGCCGAGCTGGAAGATGGCGGCCACGGTGGCTCCATGATCACCGAAACCAAGAGCGACGGTTCCGAGCCGAGCGACATCTCCGCTGAAGAAGCGACAGATTCCGAAGAGACCGAAGATTCCCTGATCGACAACACCAAAGCTGTTGAAGATTCCGAAGAAGCCGACGAAATGGCAGACACGGACATGCAGCAGGAAATGGAAGACTTCATGGTCGTCTGCAACCAGAACCCCGATGCACTGGTAAGCGAAGCTGCTGCTGGCATGCGCGGCAAAGACTAATAGGTCTTCGCATTTAATTACAAAGGGCGCGCCTCACGGCGCGCCCTTTTTTAGTGCCTCGACATGATCCTTTCAGATCACTCTGCCCAGCTTACACCGGTTAGATCTGTCGCCTGTGTCGGCGCATTCACCCAAAGCCCTTCGACGCCGGCCTTCGCAATCGTCGGGAAGGCAAGCTGGAACAGGTAGCCGTTCACATAGTCTTCGGCGATGATGCGTTGTGCTTTGGCCAGCATCTCGCTCCGCGCGGCGGGGTCGGCGGTCTTGTTGAACTCGGTCATCAGAGACTGGAATTCGGCATTGTCATACTGAAAGTAATAGTCCGGGTTGGCATAGATGTTGATGTCCATCGGCTCGGTATGGCTGACAATCGACAGGCCGAAATCCTTACCCTTGAACACGGTTTCCAACCACTGCGCCCATTCGACATTGATGATCTGCGCCTTGATGCCAACCTCGGCCAGCTGCGCGGCGATGATCTCACCCCCGCGGCGGGCGTAGGATGGGGGCGGCAGGTGCAATGTCGTCTCGAACCCATCGGGGAAACCGGCCTCAGCCAGCAGCGCCTTGGATTTCTCGGGATCGTAGCTGCTCATCTCCTTCAGGTCGACGTAGTCTGGGTTATGCGGCGCGAAATGGGTGCCGATGGGCGTGCCATAGCCAAACATCGCGCCGTCGATGATCGCCTGCCGGTCGATGGCATGGGCCACGGCCTCGCGCACTTTGACGTTATCAAAAGGTTCGCGCTGGTTGTTGATCGACAGGATCGTTTCCCCTTCGGTCGAGCCGATCAGAACCTGAAACCGCGGGTCGGCTTCGAACTGGGGGATATTCTCAGGCGCGGGGAAGCCGGTGAAAACATCGACATCTTCAGCCATGACGGAGGCGAAAGCCGCTGTCGGGTCCGAGATGAATTTGAAGGTCGCGCTGGCCAGGGCGGGCGCTTCGCCCCAATAATCTTCATTCCGGGTCAGGGTGATCTTGTCGCCCTGGTTCCAGTTCTCGAACTTGAAAGCGCCGGTGCCGATTGGGGTCTGTTTGATCGTCTCGACCGATTCCGGCGCCACGATCACCGCATCGCCCCAAGCAAGGTTGAAAAGCATGTTGCCGTTCGGCTCGCTTAGTGTGACCTCAACGGTCTGGGGATCGATGACATTTACCTCGGAAATCGCGGAATAGAGGGCCTTTTGCGCGTTGGCGCTGTCTTCGGCATTGATCCGGTCGAGGGTGAATTTCACGTCCTCGGCATCCATCGTGGTGCCATCGTGAAAGGTGACCCCCTCGCGCAGCTTGAAGGTATAGGTCAGCCCGTCTTCGGAAATCTCCCAAGATTCCGCCAGCCCCGGCACGACAGAGCCGTCGCCCATGAAGCGGGTCAGCCCTTCGAAAACATTGGTATATAGCACCGAGTCGATGGCGCCCGCAGCGGCGGAGGTCGGATCGAGATGCGGCGGCTCAAGCTGCATGGCGACGGTGATGTCATCCTTGGCAAGGGCCGTTGTGGCGGCAGCGACCAATGCGGCGCTGGCCACACCGGTCATCAAGCGGTTCAAACGGTTCATGAAAGTCTCCCATATTGGTGTATTTTTTTGCGAGGCTAGCCAAAAGCCACGCGGCACGCCAGCCTTCGTTGCCAAGCGCGCGCGAGAAGGGTATCGCGGGTGCTTTGCACGGGCGCGCCGCGCATCGGGGCGACCGTGAAAAGGCATCAGGAGAACATCATGGCCACGCTGGGGATTGATTTCGGAACCTCCAACACCGCGGCGGGCATCGCCATCGACGGCACGCCGCGCCTGATCCCGCTGGAGGCCGAGGCGCAGACCCTTCCGACAGCGGTCTTCTTTGATTTCGAGGCGGGGGAGATGCGGATCGGTGCCGCGGCATCCGACGCGCTGCTGGCCGGGGCCGAGGGCCGCTATATGCGCGGCTTGAAAAGCCTGCTTGGCACCCGGCTGATGCGCGAACGGCGGGTGCTGTTGGGCGAACGGTTGGATTTTATCGATATCGTGTCGCGCTTTCTGGCACGGGTCAAAACGCAGGCGGAAGCAGCCACGGGGATGCACTTCGACAGGGCGCTCTCGGGCCGTCCGGTGCGCTTTCATTCCGCCGATGATGCTCGAGATGCCCAAGCCTTGACAGACCTGCGCGAGGCCTATGGCCGGGCGGGTTTCGATCATGTGGACTTTATGAACGAACCCGAAGCCGCCGCGATTGCCAATCGCGCGGCCTTGCGTCCGGGGGATCTGGGGCTGGTCATCGATATCGGCGGCGGCACCTCGGATTTCACGCTCTTCCGGCAGCGCGGGAATGATGAGATCGACATTTTGGAAAGCCACGGCATTCGGCTGGGCGGGACCGATTTCGACCGGTCCCTGTCGATCGGGCGGGTGATGCCGCAGCTTGGTATGGGTAGCGAAATTCGCCATGCTTTCGGCGGTGATACCCATATCGCGCCCAATGCGATCTTTAACGATCTGGCGACTTGGGCGAAAATTCCGTTCCTCTATGGTCCGGACACCCGCAAGGCGGCGGCGGAACTGCATAAATTTGCCGAACATCCCAAACGCTTGGCCCGACTGGTCAAAGTGCTTGATGAAGAGCTTGGCCATGACCTCGCCTTTGCTGTCGAAGCGGGCAAAATCCGCGCCAATGGTGCGGGGGGCGCGGGGGATGCTGATCCGGTGATCGATGTGTCGATGCTCAAACCCCGCGCGACCTTGCCCCTGCCCCGCGATTGGATGCGCAAGCGGCTGTCGAAACTCGCCGTGCAGATGGGGGACGCAGCAGAGGCGACGGCGCAGAAGGCAGGCCTCGCGCCCGAGGCAGTGGACCGGCTGATCTTTGTCGGCGGGTCGAGCCTGATGGCGGTGGTCGAAGAGGAGATGCGGGCGCGGTTTCCACGGGCGGAACTGCATCGGGGGGCGGCGCTGACGGCGATTGTTGAGGGGTTGGCCTTGCAGGCCGGTGGGGATGAACACGGCTGATCCGGCTGGTTGAGAGTGCGGGATCGGTATTTGAGAAAGGATGAAGGTGAAGGGGGGCTCGAAAGGGCCGCTGGTGGTGCGGCGTGAGGCTGCGGTCTTTTTACTGTGCAGGAGGCCGCGGCGGGCTATGTTCATCATGTCCGTAGTCTTTAGGAAGAACGCGCATGGCCCCTCTGATCCAGAAAAAGCCCCCGACCTCTGCTGTGCAGGAGGAGGCGGAAGAACGCTCTGTCAGTGATGCGGCGGCGCTGTCGCCCAAGCTGATCTATGAGGTAATCCGGCGCGAGGGGCGCGACGAGTTGAATCGAACCAACCGTTCGCTGATCTGGTCGGGGATTTCTGCGGGGATGCTGATCAGTCTTTCTGTCTTGGGCGAGGCGATTTTCCGGACCTATCTGCCGGATGCAGAATGGCGCTTCCTGCTTGAGAACCTTGGCTATTCCTTGGGTTTCATCGCGGTCATCATGGGCCGGATGCAGTTGTTTACCGAAAACACCATCACCACCGTCTTGCCGCTGATGCAGGAGCGCAGCTTGGGGGTCTTGTGCAGCCTGTTGCGGCTTTGGGGTGTTGTATTGGGGGCGAATGTCGTCGGGGCCTTTGCGGCGGCGGCGCTATTTATCTATACGCCTGCGATTCCAGAAAACATTCTGCCCGCCATTATCAGCCTTTCGGAACATGCCACCGGGATGGGGGTATCGGAGGCATTCTGGCGCGGGATTCCGGCGGGCGTGATCGTGGCGCTGATCGTTTGGATGCTTCCGCAGGCGGATGAGACCGCTTTTTTCCTGATCCTGACCTTCACTTGGCTGATTGCGGCGGGGGATTTCACGCATATCGTCGCGGGTTCGGTCGAGATGGCCGCGCTGATCCTGCATGGCGGCTTGGGGGTCGGTCAGGCGATCTTTGGCTTCTTCCTGCCGGTGCTTGTGGGCAACATCATCGGCGGCACGGTGGTCTTCACCCTTGTTGCTTGGGGCCAGGTCCGCGACGATGTGGAGGACAGTTGAGGCAAAGCGGTCCCGATCAAGGTCGGGGCCGAATTGAGAGGAATGGCATTGGTGTTGCGCAGACCCCCGACCCGACCGGCGATCTATTGGGATGCTTTCAAAGCGAGCCTGAAACAGGCGGCGGAGGACAACCTTGCGCTGATCTCGGCCGGGGTGGCGTTTTTCGCCATGCTGTCGCTGTTTCCGGCGCTGGCGGCATTGATCGCGCTTTTGGGGCTGATTTCGGACCCTGTCGTCGTCGTCGCCCAATTGGAGGAAGTGCGCGGGCTGCTGCCGGATGATGTCTATGACATCATTAATACGCAGGTGACCGGCTTGGTCACTGCGCGGGCCGATACGCTGGGTTGGGCCGGTATCGTGTCATTGCTGGTGGCGCTTTGGTCCGCCCGGGCCGGGGTGGGGGCGATGGTGATCGGATTGAACGCCGTTTACAATGAGCGCAACCGCAATGCCGCGAAACACTACCTTCATGCCCTGCTTCTGACGGTGAGCCTTGTGGCGGTCGGCATCGTGGCGCTGCTGGCGGTAGTGATAGCGCCGATCATTCTGGCCTTCTTCCCGCTTGGTCCCTTTGGCAATGCGGTGGCCGACCTTTTGCGTTGGACCGTGGCGACGGTGGTTTTGTTTGCCGGGGTTGGGGTGCTTTACCGCTTTGGCCCAAACCGGCGGGCGGCGCGGCTGCCGTGGCTCAGCAGCGGGGCGATTTTGGCGGTGCTGTCTTGGGCGGTGCTTTCCATCGGTTTTTCCTATTATGTGGCCAATTTCGGCAACTACAATCAGGTCTATGGCTCGATCGGGGCGGTGATCGCGATGTTAATCTGGCTTTGGATCAGCAGCTTTCTGATCTTGTTTGGGGCCGCGTTGAACGCGCAGGTGGAGCGGCGGACGCGGCCTGACAGCACCGTTGGCCCGGCCAAACCGCGCGGGCAACGCGGGGCGGAGGCGGCGGATACCTATATCGATGTGGCGCAGGACTGACGGTTAGAGCAGCGGGCGTTTTTGGCGGCTTTCCGGATCGGTCATCCCCTCTTTCGCCAGGGCGGCGAGATCGTTGATTTGCAGCACCCTGTCGGACCATGACAGCAACTGACGTTCTTTCAGAGCGCCGAGGGTCTTGTTGGTGTGCACCACCGAGAGGCCAAGCGCATCGGCCAGATCGCGTTGCGAATAGGGCAGCAGCATCTGGTTGTGGGTGACCATCCCGAGCGACTGGCCGCGTTCGAAAATCTTGACCATCGCCCAAGCGATGGCCTGCATCGCGCTGCGTTGGCCGATGGTGGCGAGGACTTCGCCCATGAAATGCTCTTCGATGGCGGCCAGCCAAGTAATGTCAAAAGCGCGTTCGGGGTGAGATTTGAAGAAATTCCAGAACTCACTGCGGTTGAAAACGCAGAGCCGCATATGGGTGCGGGCTTCGACGGAATGGCCCATTTCGCCCATGATGCCAGCCTGTAGCCCGATGAAATCGCCGGGGAAGACAAAGCTGATGACCTGCCGGCTACCGTTCTCCAGCGTCTTGTCGCGGATGCCCATTCCGGTGAGCGCCGTGTAAAGCTGGGGCGAGTTCGACCCTTCCATCAGGATCGGCGTGCCAGGTTCGACGGTCAACTCACCCGACTTGAACTTCTCCATGAAGCTCACTTCTTCTTTCGACATCGGCAGGAAGGCATCCTTGCGCCGAAGGGGGCAATAGCGGCATTGTGTCGTCATTAGATAAAATTTGCCTTTATATGTCTTAGTTTAATGCGCGTGTTTTGCGCACCCCCTACACCGACGACTTTGCTTACCCGGGGGAAGACCATGTCGATCTTGATCTACGAACCGGACCCATTGGTCTGTTCAGACATAAATGAAACGCTTTCTGCCGCGTTTCCGCAATCTCAAATTGAAGTATTGGAAAGCTTTGATCTTAGCGCATTGGTGGACAACGTCAACGACACGGAATTCGCGGTCCTGTCGCTGCGGCGCGAACAGTTGCATCAGCATTTGTCGGAACTGTCGAACTTGCAGGAGTGGTTTCCGATCATCTGCATCATGAACGATACACCACGGCTGGCAAAGGTAGGCGAGCGGCTGAAATTCATCACCCGCCCGTTTTCCAGCAGCAACCTGCTGGCCGCGGTTAACGGCGCGCTTTCTGACCCGCGGTTATGCCAGCCAGAAATGCCATGACCAGGTTCTTCAAGCCATCATGATCGGAGGCGGCGGAGTCTTCTTGCCGGGACGGCTGCGCCGCGGCCTCACCAGCTGACCCGGCGATGGCGAGCAAGAGAAAGCCCATACCGAAGTAAACCGCGCCGAGGATCAGCGCGGCGGTGAGCGCGGTGGTGACGGTGATGAGGTAAAGCCATGCCGCCAGCGTGAGAAACAGCAGGCCGATCAGCAGAAAAAGCACGGCCCCGGCGCTGAGCATGGCAGTGCGCAGCGCCCGTCGCAGGGAGCCGCGCAGATGTTGCATCACCGAAGACAGCATTTAGCGGCGGGCCGTCACAAGACCGACAAGAAAACCGATGCCTGCGGCAATCCCCAAAGCGGTTCCGGGCTGGGCCTTGAGGAATTCCTCGGCCTGTTGCTGAACTTCCATCGCCTTGAGACGCCCCGTATCGGCGAAATCATTCGCCGCATTGCGGGCATTGTCCCGCATCTCTTCCGACTTGGCCTTGCCATAGTCGCCCAGGGTTTCGGTCAGGGAGGCGATGTCTTTTTTGAGAAGTGCGATCTGATCCGACAGATCGTCAATCGTCACCTCTTTTGCGGCAGCGGTTGTGGTCTTGGCCATGCAAGCCTCCTGAATGTTTGGGTGATGTTAGGCGGCACGCGCTTCTAATGCAAAGGGTTCCCTGCGCGACGTTGCGCGCGGGGAACCCTGTTTTCGCGGCTCAGCTTCAGGCGTTGAGCGTTTCCGTGGAGGAAAAGAACATCGCTTGCGACACAGCCGAGACGACCTGATCCACCGAATAGGGCTTGGAAATCAGGAAGGCAGGCTCGGGCTTGTCGCCGGTCAGCAGACGTTCGGGGAAGGCCGTGATGAAGATCACCGGACGCATGCCCAACTCGTTCAGCAGGTCGTTCACCGCGTCGATGCCGGAAGAGTTGTCGGCCAGTTGAATGTCGGCGAGGATCAGGTCCGGCACATCGGCCTTGCCCAGTTTCACCGCCTCTTCACGGGTGCGGGCGATGCCGGTCACCCGGTGGCCCATCTCGGCCACGATGGATTCAATGTCCATCGCGATGATGGCTTCGTCTTCGATGATCATCACCGAACCCGAGGTGCTGTCGGCCATTTCGCGATGGGCGATCTGGATCAACTCGCCCGCTTCGGCCTCATCCACACCGATGATCTTGGCGATTTCCCCGTGAGAGAAGCCTTCGATCGTGTGCAGCAAAAGCGCTTCACGGCTGTTGTTCGTGAGGCTGGAAAGATGGCGCTGTGCTTTGGCCCGTGGGCCGCTTTCGCCCTCTTCCACCGGGGCGCCTGCGCTGGCCCAAATACCGTACAAAACTTTGAAAAGACCCGTCTTTGTATCTACTCCATCGAGCACCGAGCGATCAACCAAGATGGCTTCGAGGGCTGCCGCGGCAAAGGTGTCGCCACTGGTCTGGCTGCCTGTCATCGCCCGCGCGAACCGGCGAAGGTAGGGGATGTTGGCTCCCAGTTCATCGCTGATGCTGGTCTTTTGTGTCGCATCGTTCATCTAGTCGAATCCTTTTTACTTTTCTTGGAACCAAACACGTCGACATTGTGTTTGGTTCCAGTATGCATGCATAATTATTCAAACGAGACGACGATGCCAGAGGTGATGTTAGTGAATTCAGGAAACAAGGACGAGCGCGAGCGCGTCATCGACGACAACCTCAAACGGGTCTTCGATGAGACGCTCGAAGAAGGCATCCCTGATCGTTTCAAGGATCTGCTTCAGAAGTTGAAGGAACAGGATTCAGAAAAAGGAACGTCATAATGACCCGTCCCGATCCGCGCGACGAGCTGGTAGAACATCTGCCGGCCATGCGGGCCTTTGCCATCAGCCTGACACGCAATGGTGCCACGGCAGACGACATGGTGCAGGACACCTTGGTCAAGGCGTGGACCAACATCGAAAAGTTCCAAGAAGGCACGAATATGCGTGCTTGGCTCTTCACGATCCTGCGTAACACCTACTATTCCTCGCGCCGCAAGGCGAAGCGCGAAGTCTCGGACGTGGATGGCGTGCTGACCGATGGGCTGGCCGAAAAGCCCGCGCACGATGGCCACATGCAGATGACCGACTTCCGCAAGGCACTGGCTCTTTTGAAGGACGAACAACGCGAAGCGCTGCTTCTTGTCGGGGCCTCCGGTTTCTCTTACGAAGAGGCTGCGGAAATGTGTGGGGTCGCTGTTGGCACCATTAAAAGCCGTACCAACCGGGCGCGTGCCCGCCTTGCCGAACTGCTGGGTCACCATGACGACGAGTCGCTTGAAATGACCGATGACGCAACAATGTCTGTCCTATCCGCATCTAAAGTTTCCTCTTTCTAAATATGACATCTGGCTTCTTCAGCGGTGATCTGATGCGTGGGCTGACGATCCGTATCCTGCTGTTTCTGTCTCTCGCGCTTTTGCCCATCGGGCTGATCGCGGTTGTACAGACACGGCAGATTGCGGATCAAAGCCGCCAAAGCGCGGAGCTATCGCTGATCGCAGTCACGGAACAAGCCTCCGCGGCGGAACGCCGGGTGATCCAAGAGGCCTTTGGCGCGGCCGAAGCGCTCACCGCCATCGTGCGGCTCAGGCGAGAAGATCCCGAGGAATGCACGGCTTTCCTTAGGGAATATAAACAGGCGTCAGACATCTATTCGCTTGTGGGTTTCATCGGACTAGACGGACATATGACCTGCTCCTCCACGGGGCAGGATCATGACTTTTCGCAGGATGAGAATTTCCAGACCCTGCTGGAAAACCCGGTCCGCCGCGCGATGCCAGTGCTGCAGGGGGCGGTCAGCAACCAAGTGGTCACGCTGATCAACGCGCCGGTCTACGAAGAGCGCGAGTTGATCGGCTTCATGGCACTTAGCATCCCCGAGGATGCCATTAACGCGATCCGCGAGCCCAAGAGCAAACACAGCAGCGTCGCGATGATGACCCTCAATAAGATGGGTCATATCCTTACCACCGAAAACGGACTTGAGGTGGCCAAGACGGAATATCCCAGCGATGTCGCCCTGTCGCTGCTGACCACCAAAGAGCCCAATGTCTTTCTTTCGCAAAATTCCGACGGCCAAGAGCGCGCCTACGTGATCGTGCCGATCGTGCCCGACACGGTCTTCGCGCTTAGCGTTTGGCCCAGCAACACCCCGTTTTTGGACACTGGCGTTTCGACCCGCCTCAGCGCGCTTTTGCCCATCGTCATGTGGCTGGCGAGCCTTATCGTGGCCTTCTGGGCGCTGAACCGTCTGGCGATCAACCATATCCGCAAGCTCGGGCGGCAGATGCGGCGCTTCGCGCTGAACCGTACTCTGCCGCGTGGGACACTCGGCCCCTCGGTTCCCACCGAATTGGTCGAGATGGAGGCTGCTTTTGTCGGCATGGCGGAATCCATCTTGCGGGACGAGGCGACGTTGGAAGACAGCCTTCGGCAGAAAAACATCCTGCTGAAAGAGGTGCACCACCGGGTCAAAAACAACCTGCAACTGATCTCTTCGATCATGAACATGCAGATCCGGCAGGCCAAAAGCGAAGATGCGCGTTTCGTGCTGCGCCGGTTGCAAGACCGTATCCTCAGCCTCGCCACGGTGCATAAGAACCTTTATCAGAATGACGATCTGGTCCGCGTCAATGCCAGCGAGTTGCTGCGTGAGATTGTGGGCCAGATGCTCTCAGTCGGCTTGCCATCCGGCTCTGGCGTGAAGGTCGAACAGTCCTTCGAGCCGATCAAGATCGACGCCGACGATGCCGCGCCGCTGACCCTGCTGGTCTCTGAGGCGCTGACCAATGCGCTTAAATACGTCTCGACGGTCGAACATGGCAAAGGCTTTATTTCGCTTAAACTGATCCAAACCGGGCCAGAGCAGGCGATGCTCGAAGTGCGCAACACCATCGGCAACCCCGAAGAGGTGAAATCTGGCACCGGGCTAGGCTCGCGTCTGATCCTAGCCTTTACCCGCCAGTTGAACGGCCAGGTCGAGGTGGAAACCAACGACGACATCTACCAGATCAGGGTGAACTTCCACGTCCCGACCGACAGTAAAATGATCTACGATTACTAAGGCCCCAAAGCCCCAATGGAATCTGGCCCGAAACGTGGCGGAGCGATCACAGACTCGTCATAGGCGAAAAATTTGTCGGAACCCTTTGGCCTGCGCGCGGTTGAGCACCTGAAACGCAGTGCTAAAAAGGAACACGGAGATGACCACGGAGCTTTTTCTCGGCGGTCTGACCATCCTGACCTTAGCGGCGGTCATCATCCTTGCCCTCACCACGGGCCGAAGGGAACTTCACCCGGATGAGGACCGCACCGGGCGCGAAAAACAGCAACCGGAGGCCCAAAGGTCGAACTACCGGTCAGACTACTAAGACCTGACACCCCCTATCGACCGCCCCGAGCAGAATGCTCGGGGCGGTCGATATTTATGGGGCACCTTTTTTTAAAAACTGGGCGGGGTACAGGCGCTGACGATCTCGCAACTTTCGGACCCGGTGTTGCGGAACCGATGCGGCAGGCGGCTGTCGAACAGATATCCGTCCCCGGCATGAAGCAAGCTGACCGCGCCATCCACCGTTACTTCGATGCTCCCGCGCACCACGACCCCCGCCTCTTCGCCCTCATGGCTCAGAAACTCAGGTCCGGTATCGGCGCCGGGCTCATAGGTTTCATGCAAAACCTGAAGCGCGTGATGCGCGGCACTGCCCAGCTGACGCAGGGATACGCCGCCCTGATGACTTGGTGAAATCTCGGTCAACTCCTCCGCGCGGTAGAAGACTTTGGCGCTGTCGTCTTCTTCTAAAATCGCGAAAAATTCGGCCATGCTGATGGGAATCGCGTCCAACAGGCTTTTGAGCGACGCGACCGAGGGGCTGGTTCGGTTCTTTTCGATCAGCGATATCGTGCCATTGGTCAGCCCGGCCTTGGCCGCAAGCTCCCGTTGGGAGAGCCCGTGTTTCTTGCGGATCGCTCTGAGTTTATCGCCGACGTTCAATGGCTTGTCCTTTGTAGGCCCCCGCGCCGCCGCTACGGGGCACGGCCTTGGGTCAACCGGGGGGTCACGGGAATTGTTAGATAGAGGCTGCGATCGCGATTGACAATTATATTAAACGGAATATGGATTTTTTAAACGACACGTCACTGCCCCCTCTCTTTCGCAATAAGGTATCTGTTCCATGTCCAGCACCGTCAAGAAATCACCCCGGAAATCCGCAGCCAAAGCCAAAGCCGCGCCGCAGATCTCCGTGGTCGAAACCAACCCAGCGACCCAGCCCGACGGTCAGACCAACGCCGACCTCATCGCGCGCCGCGATGCCGCCGTACCGCGCGGCGTCGCCTCCGCCGCGCCGATCTACGCGAAATATGCCGAGAACGCCGAGCTGTGGGACGTGGAAGGCAACCGCTACATCGACTTCGTTGGTGGTATCGGCGTGCTGAACACCGGTCACCGCCACCCCAAAGTGGTCGAGGCCGCCAAGGCGCAGGAAGATCACTACACCCACACCAGCTTTCAGGTCGTGCCCTACGGGCCTTATGTCGAACTGGCCGAGAAGCTGAACGCGCTCGCCCCCGGTGACGCGCCCAAGAAGACGCTGCTGGTCACCACCGGCGCCGAAGCCGTTGAGAACGCGGTGAAAATCGCCCGCGCCGCCACCGGCCGCCCGGGCGTCATCGCCTTCACCGGCGGCTACCACGGCCGTACCCTGCTGACGCTTGGCATGACCGGCAAGGTCACGCCCTACAAGAAAGACGTCGGCCCATTCCCCGCGGATGTCTTCCGCGCGCCTTTCCCCTCTGTCCGCGACGGGATCACCGTGCAGGACGCGCTGACCGGGCTGAAGAACCTCTTCCTCACCGATGCCCAGCCCGAACGTGTCGCCGCGATCATCATCGAACCGGTGCTTGGCGAAGGCGGCTACACCCCCGTGCCTTTCGAGATGATGCAAGAGCTGCGCGCGATCTGTGACCAGCACGGCATTCTCTTGATCGCCGATGAGGTGCAGGCGGGCTTTGGCCGCACCGGCACATGGTTCGCGATCGAGCATTCCGGCGTGGTGCCAGACCTGATCACCGTGGCGAAATCCATGGCAGGTGGCTATCCGCTGGCCGGTGTCATTGGCCGCGCTGACGTGATGGACGCGATGGCCCCCGGCGGCTTGGGCGGCACCTATGGCGGCAACCCTGTGGCCTGCGCGGCGGCACTGGCAGCCATCGAGGCGATCGAAGACGAAGGTCTGCTGGCCCGCTCGACCGCGATGGGCGACACTCTCAAAGCCCGCTTTGCCGAGATTGGCGAGCGTTCCGCGCCCTTCCGGTTCTGGGACATCCGCGGCCTTGGCGCCATGGTCGCCGTTGAATTCGTGACCGACTTTGACAGCGCCACGCCCGACGCGGATTTCACCAAACGCGTCATCGCCCACGCGCTGAAGCGCGGCTTGCTGCTGCTGAGCTGTGGCATGCACGGCAACGCCGTCCGGGTCATGGTGCCGCTCACCGCATCCGACGCCATTGTCGAAGAGGGTCTCGCCATCTTTGAAGAGGCCGTCGCCGCTGCTGTCGCCGAAGAGCAGAAGTAAACCAAACGGTCACACCGGATGGATCGGGCGCGCGGGGCAACCTGCGCGCCCATTTTTATGGCGCCCCTCCGGCGGGGGCATCCTGTCCCACCTCGGCCCTTGGCATCCGCCGGGGAAGCGCGCAAACTCCGCCCGAAATCAACGCCGGAGTGACGATGCCCTTGTTAGCCCCCTGTCCCATGCGCACCCTTGCGGGGATGTTTCACGTGAAGAGCCTGCCATGAGCGCGCCAATGCGTCCTGGCCCGCGCAACCTGATCACCGATGTTGCAGGACTGAAGGTGGGCAATGCACAGGATGCGCGGTTGAAATCCGGCAGCACCGTGCTGATCGGCGACGCGCCCTTCACCGCCTCTATCCACGTCATGGGCGGCGCGCCCGGCACGCGCGAGACAGACCTGCTGGCCCCTGACAAGACCGTCGCCGCGGTCGATGCGCTGGTGCTCTCGGGCGGCTCTGCCTATGGGCTGGATGCCTG
This sequence comes from Sulfitobacter sp. 1A15106, assembly GCF_043556995.1. NCBI lineage: Bacteria > Pseudomonadati > Pseudomonadota > Alphaproteobacteria > Rhodobacterales > Roseobacteraceae > Sulfitobacter > Sulfitobacter sp. 1A15106. The sequence goes on from NZ_JBIFFM010000003.1 coordinate 307,380, forward strand.
TTCGGGCGTGGTCGATGCCCTGCGCGCAAAGGGCCGCGGCTTTCGCGTGGGGGACGCGCTGATCCCGCTGGTACCCGGCGCGATCCTCTTCGATCTGCTGAACGGCGGCGATAAGGATTGGGCGCAGAACCCCTATGCCGTTCTTGGCCGCCAGGCCTTGGATGCGGCGGGCGAAGATTTTCAAATCGGCTCTGTCGGCGCGGGCACCGGCGCGCTCAGCGCAATGGTCAAAGGGGGCCTCGGCTCCGCCAGTTTGCAATTGCCAGATGGCAGCACGGTCGGCGCGCTTGTCGGGGCCAATCCGGTGGGCGCCGTCACCACCCCCGGTGACCGCTATTTCCACGCCGCCCCCTTTGAGATCGACGGAGAGTTCGGCGGGTGGGGGCCGGACCCGTCCGCCGGGCTGGGGCTGAGCTTCGAGAGCCGCAAGATGGCGGCCATGTCGGCCCGCGCCAATACCACCATCGCCATCGTCGCCACCGATGCCACGCTGACCAAGGCCGAATGCCAGCGCGTCGCCGTGGCGGCCCATGACGGCATCGCCCGCGCCGTGGTGCCTGCGCATATGCCCAATGACGGCGATCTGGTCTTCTCCCTTTCCACCGCGGCGCGGCCTGCGGGGGATGTGGCGATGATCGGCCATGCCGCGGCCCTCTGCCTGTCGCGCGCCATTGCCCGCGCCATCTATGCGGCCACCCCCGCCGATGGGGATCTTTTGCCTTGTTGGAGCACGTTGAATGCCTGATCTGCCCCTCTCCGATATTTCACTTCATTATGAGGTCGACGGGCGCGGCCCGCCGCTTTTGATGCTGGCCGGGATGCTGAGCGACAGCGCGAGTTGGGGCGCTTTGGCCCCGCTGCTTTCCGATCACTTCACCCTGATCCGGCCCGACAACCGCAGCACCGGGCGCACGACCCCTTGGGATGCCGAAACCTCTGTCGCGCAGATGGCGCGGGATGCGCTGGCGCTGATGGATCATCTGGGGCATGAGACCTTTCACGTCGTCGGCCATTCGATGGGCGGGCTAATGGCGATGGAGCTTTTTGGCCTCGCGCCGGATCACATCCGAGCGCTGAGCATCCTCGCCTCTGCCCCGGTTCGCGCCCCCCGGACCATGGCAGTCTTTGATGCGCTGCTCGCCGTGCGCCGCGCGCCGGAAGGGGAGCAGCTTTGGCTGCGCGCGCTCTACCCTTGGATTTTTGCCACCGGTTTCTTCACTGACCCCAACAATACAAACACCGCCCTCGCCGCAGCACTGGCCTATCCCCATGCGCAGAGCGCGGATGCCATGGCCCATCAACTCGAAGCGCTGCGCGGTTTCCGCCCCACGGTACGGCCCTCTGATCTGACCTGTCCGACCAAGGTGCTCCACGGGGCCGAAGATCTGCTGATCCCCCGCGCCGCCGCCGAGGAGGCTTTTGCGGAGATCCCAAGTGTGACCCAGACCACCCTGCCCGATGCGGGCCATTCGATCCATTGGGACGCCGCCGAGGCCGTTGCCCAACATCTGCGCCAATTCCACGACACCGCCGGAGACCCGAGATGACACAAGACCTTTACGGATTGGAAACCTCTACCGACCGCACGGAAACCTTGCAGGCGATCAATGACTTCATCCACGGCTTCCTGTCCTACCAACCCAAGGCCGCAGGCGTGATCGCCGCCGCCGATGCCGACCCCGATGGCCCGCTGGTCAATGCCTATGCGGCGCTCTTGTGGATGTTCCTCGAACACCCCATCGCCCCTGAGAAGGCCCGCCCCTATCTGGAGCGCGCCAAGGCAGCCCCCGGCGCCAATGCTCGCGAGCAGGAGGTCATCCGCGCAGTCGGGCACTGGATCGACGGCGATGTGCCCGCCCTCGTCGCCGCCTGTGACGCCATCACCGACCAATGGCCGCGCGATCTGGCGATGCTGAAACTGGCGCAATACCACCTGTTCACCACCGGCGATGCCGCTGGCATGTTGCGCCTCGCACTCAAATCCCTGCCCGAGGCCGAAGACATCGCCTATACCCACGGCATGATCGCCTTTGGTTATGAGCAATGTCACCTGCTCGACCGGGCCGAAGCTGCTGCCCGCCGGGCGATGGAATTGCGGCACGATGAGCCTTGGGCGCATCACGCGCTGGCCCATGTGATGCTAACGCAAGGCCGCGTCGCTGAAGGCGCGCGTTTCATGGAAAGCGTGGCCGAGACGTGGAGCGACCTGAACTCCTTCATGCGGAGCCACAAATGGTGGCATCTGGCGCTGTTCTACCTGTCGCAGGGCCGTCACGACGATGTGCGCGCCGCCTATGACCAGCATATCTGGGGGCTGGAAAAGGACTATTCCCAAGACCAAGTCGGCGCCGTGTCTCTGCTGGCGCGGATGGAATTCGCGGGTGTCGATGTGGGCGACCGTTGGGGCGATGTGGCCGACCATGTGGCGGCGCGGGGGGCGGATACCGTGAGTCCCTTCCTGACGCTGCAATACCTCTATGCCCTTTGCCGCACCGGGCGGCCCGAGGCGGCAGAGATGCTCAGCGCGATCAATGCCCGCGCGAGTGAGACTGCCGCCCATGACCACGCCGCATGGGCCGAAGTCGCACTGCCCGCGGCCCGCGGCATCGCCGCCCATGCCAAGGGGGAGTGGGCCACGGCGATCCGCGAGCTTGGCATGGCCCTGCCCCGCATGGCCGAATGTGGCGGCAGCCATGCGCAGCGTGACCTGTTCGAGCAAATCCACCTCGACGCGCTGGTGCGCGATGGCCGGGCCTCTGCCGCGCAGCAGGTGCTTGAGATGCGCCGGACCTATGACCCCGATGGCGTGCCGCTGAACCTGATGCTGGGCGAGGTCTATGAAAAGACCGGCCTGCCCGATCTGGCGGCCCAAGCCCGCGCGCGGGCCGAACGCACGCTGGCCGGGGCCTAGACCGAACCGCGCGCTTTAGGCGCGCGGGCCGACGGTGACTTCGAACTCGGAGATGCCGTCGACCCCCCCGGTGATCACATCGCCGGGCTGCACCGCCGCGACACCGGCAGGCGTGCCGGTCATGATGATGTCACCCGGCGCCAAGGTCACGGCCTGCGACAGGGTGGCGGTATGCTCCCGCACCGACCAGATCATCTGCGACAGATCGGCCTCCTGCTTCATCTCGCCGTTCACGGCAAGCCAAAGGCGGCCCTTCTCGACCGAGGGGACATCGGCCATGGGCAGGATCGGCGCGATGGGCGCGGAGTTGTCAAAGGCCTTGGACCAGTCCCACGGGCGGCCCATCTTCTTGGCCTGCGCCTGAAGATCGCGGCGGGTGAAATCAATGCCCACCGAGGCGCCCCAAATGTGATCCATCACATCCGCTTCCGCGATATTCGCGCCACCCTTGCCGATCGCGATGACAAGCTCAGCCTCGAAGTGGAAATCCTCCGTCAGCGGCGGATAGGGCACGGTGCAAGGCGTATCGAGCGTGGCATCGGCAGGTTTGGTGAAAAAGAACGGCGGGTCGCGCATGTCATTGCCCATCTCAAGCACATGCGCCTCATAGTTGCGGCCCACGCAAAAGACGCGGCGCACCGGGAAACGGTCGCTGGTGCCTTGAACGGCAAGGCTGCTTTGCTTGGGGGGATCAATCACATACATCACGGGTGTTCCTTTTGGCATAATGCCGCCAAGGAACACCCATGCTTTGTAACAGTCAATGACCCCTCGCGCTTATAAGCCTTTGAGCGGCCACTCTTTCACAGTTCGGCGCCTTTGCGGATGGCCTCTTGCACCTCGGCGATGTCCTCGACGCTCAGCCCATAGTCCGCCGCCGCCACCTCGGCGCTGATGTAGCCGCGCAGCAGGTCGCGCTTTACCTGCGCCTTGGGGCGTTCCTCGGCGGGGCCGTAGCCGGCACCGCCCGGGAAGGCCATCAGCACCTTGGCGCCATGCGGCACGAACTGCTTGCCCTTGCCGCGCATCGGCGTGCCGTCGTCGCGGGCGATGGTGGTGGGGGCACCGGGCTTGCCGCCCTGCCGCCCGCGCGCGGGATGATCGACGCGGTCGAACATCGCCTGCATGTCGAACTCATGCCCCTCGCGCGCGCGGACTTCCATATATTGCCCCAGCCCGCCGCGCTGGCGCCCCGCGCCGCCGCTGTCGGGGCGCAACTCCTTGCGCCAGATCACCACTGGACCGGCGTGTTCCGTGGCCTCCACCGGCATGGTCATCACCCCCGAGGGGAAGGCCGTGGCATTGAGCCCGTCGTGTTCGGGTCGCGCGCCCGAGCCGCCGGAGTTGAAGGTCAGCACCTCGGCCCGGCGCGCGCCCGCGGGCGCTTTCGCATCGGTGCGGGGGCGCAGGCTGACCTGGAAGTTACATAGACACCCCGCTCCCTCGGCCGGCACGAGGTTCGGCAGGATCTGATCGAGCGCGGCATAGACCGTGTCGGGCACGAAGTGACCCACGATATGCCGCAGCGCCACGGGTGCGGGGTGCACGGCGTTGACAATGGTATCCTCGGGCGCGGTGATCCGGAACGGCTCCAGCGAGGCGGCGTTGTTGGGGATTTCCGGCGCGATGGCGCATTTCAGCGCGTAGCAGGCATAGGCCTTGGTGTAGACCAGCGGGCAGTTGATGCCCTTCTTGTCGATCCCGGACGTGCCGGCGAAATCTGACAGGATGTGATCCTCCGCGATGCTCACGGTGACCTTCAGCGTGATCGGCGTGTCGAACCCGTCGATGGTCATCTCGCCTGTCGCCTGCTTGCGCGGCAGGGCGGCGATGCGTTCCAAGGTGGCGCGGCGGGAATTGTCGAGGATGAAGGCCGCGATGCCGGTGAGATCGTCGAGGTCGAATTCCTCCATCATGTCGATGAGGCGGCGGTGGCCGATCTCGTTGCAGGTGGTCAACGCGTAGATATCGCCAATCAGCTGATCCGGCTCGCGCACGTTGCCACGGATGATCCGCACCAGCGTCTCGTCGACCTTGCCCGCATCGGCGAACTTCATGATCGGCAGGTAAAGACCTTCCTCGTAGACGCTCGCCGCATCCGCGCCGAACCCCCGTCCGCCGATGTCAACGATATGCGCGGTGCAGGCGAAGAAACCCACGAGCTTGCCGCGATGAAAGGAGGGCGTGACCATGGTGATGTCATGCAGGTGGCCCGTCCCCTCCCAAGGGTCGTTGGTGATATAGACGTCACCTTCGAGGATGTTCTGCCGCCCGATGCGGCGGATGAAATGCGCCACCGCGTCGGCCATGGCGTTGACGTGGCCGGGCGTGCCCGTGACCGCTTGCGCAAGCATCCGGCCGTCGGTGTCATAGACGCCCGCCGAGAGGTCGCCGGCCTCTCGCACCGAGGTCGAAAAGGCAGTGCGCACCAGTGCTTGGGCCTGTTCCTCGACCACCGAGATGAGGCGGTTCCACATGACCTGATAGGCGACGTTAGAATGTGTCTGTGCCATGGGCTTACCCTTTCACGGTGATGTCGATGCAGCCGTCCGGCTGGCAGATCGCCCGGCGCGAGGCGGGAAGGATGATCGTCGTCTCATCCTCGGTGATGGCCGCAGGGCCCTGGGCGGTCTGGCCGGGGGCCATCTGAGCGCGCAGCACCACGTCGGCCTCGCGGTACTCGGCCAGCGCAGGGTCGAAAATGCGCCGGGTTAGAGCCACATCTGCCGCGCTCCCCGGCATCTCTTCCGCGACGCGCGCCACCTCTTCTGGCGGGGTGGTGGCATTGACCGACCAGACCGTGATCTCGATGTCCAACCCTTCGACAGTGCGGCCGAAAAGCTTGGCGTAATCCGCCTCAAAGAGCGCCTCGAAACGCGCGGCATCGGGGTTCATGGCATCGGCTTCGTCCAGCACGATGGGAATCTCCCAGCCCTGCCCGCTGTAGCGCATGTAGACCTTGTATTCCGACAGGATCTCGGCCCCGGCGTCGCAGTTGCGCACGAAACCGGTGGCCTCCTCGCGCAGCTCCGCCAGCAGCGTCTTGATGCGACCCGCGTCGAAGTCCGACAGCTTCATGTAGACCGAGCGGTTGGCCTCGAAGCTGAAAGGCGCGCGCAGGAACCCGATGGCCGAGCCGACCCCGGCCCCGGGCGGCACAAGCAGGCGCTCCACCCCCAGCTTCTCACACAGCCGCCCCGCGTGCAGCGGGGCCGCGCCGCCGAAGGCGATCATCGTATAGTCGCTGAGGTCCTCGCCGTTCTCCACCGCATGGACCCGCGCGGCATTGGCCATGTTCTCATCCACCACCTCAGCCAGACCGAAGGCGGCGGTCGCGGCGTCCATGTCCAGCTCCTGCCCGATGACTTGGCTCAGCGCCGTCTCGGAGTTGCCAGTCTCGAGCCGGATCGAGCCGCCGGCGAAATTCTCAGGGTCAAGCTTGCCTAGCACCAGATCGGCATCGGTCACCGCAGGCTTCTCCCCGCCGCGGTCGTAACAGGCCGGCCCCGGCTCGGATCCCGCGCTTTCCGGCCCCACGCGGATCTGCCGCATGGCGTCCACATGGGCGAGGCTGCCGCCGCCCGCGCCGATCTCCACCATGTCGATCACCGGGATCGAGATCGGCATGCCGGAGCCTTTTTTGAATCGATAGGTCCGCGCCACCTCGAAGACCCGGCTGGTCTTGGGCGTCTGGTTCTTGATCAGGCAGATCTTGGCCGTGGTGCCGCCCATGTCGAAGCTCAGCACCTTGTCGAGCCCGTAGCGCGCGGCAATATTGGCGGCAAAGACCGCCCCGCCTGCCGGGCCCGACTCCACCAGCCGCACCGGGAATTCGGCGGCGCTTTCGATCGAGATGATGCCGCCGCCCGAATGCATCAGGAAGATGTTGCAGGAGACGCCCTCCTCCTGCAGGCGCCCTTCGAGCCGTCCGAGGTAACTCTTCATCAGCGGCTTGATATAGGCATTGGCAACCACGGTGTTGAAGCGCTCATATTCGCGCATCTGCGGCGAGACCTCGGAGGAGATCGAGACCATGACGCCCGGCAGCTTCTCTTCCAACACCTCGCGGACCATGCGCTCATGCGCGTCGTTCAGATAGGAATGGATCAGCCCGACCGCGACGCTTTCATAACCCGCGTCGGCGATGCGGTCCGCCAGCGCCTCGACCTCGGCGCGGTCGAGCGGGTGCAGAACCGCCCCCGTGGCATCGACACGCTCTTCCACCGTGTAGCGCATCTGGCGCGGCAGCAGCGGTTCGGGAAGGTTGAGGTTCAGATCATACTGCTCGAACCGGCTTTCGGTGCGCATTTCGATCACGTCACGGAAGCCTTGGGTGGTGATCAGCGCGGTCTTGGCCCCGCGCCGTTCGATCAGCGCGTTGGTTGCCAGCGTGGTGCCGTGGATGATCTGCGTGAGATCGGCGGGCGTGATCCCGGCCTTGGTGCAGACCTGATGCATCCCGTCGATGATCGCGTTCTCGGGCGCGGCATAGGTGGTCAGCACCTTGGTCGAGAAACTCTCGCCGCCCTTTTCGAGCACCACGTCGGTGAAGGTGCCGCCGATGTCTACGCCCAGTCGGATGGTTGATGCCATGTCTCACTCCTGTTTGGGCGCAGGATAGAGGTGGGCACAGTATCGGTGCAAATTATTATATTCTATGGGTGTGAAAGGTTTTTTCGATCCTCGACATCGAAGCTTCGGGCGCATTCGCGGGCCAGTTCAGCGGCGCGGGCGACATAGGCGGGCGTGCGATCCGCGTGATAACGCGCGGCGACTTGCAGCGGGCGCGGGTGCCACGCGGCGGGTAGAATCCGCAGTGCCCCATCGGCCAGCGCGGCTGCCACCATCACACGTGGCATCACGGCCACGCCCATCCCGTCGAGCACCATGTTCATCGCCGCCGACAGGCTGCTGGAGGGCACCAAACGGGCCTTGGGGGCGGTCGTGCCGTCGAAATGGCCGATCAGATCGGAATGGGCCTGCGTATGCCGCGCATGGCCTAGCACCGGATGGCGCAGCATGGCGGCGAAGTCGGGCGCGGGGCCGATCTGGGCGGCCAATTCCGGCGCGGCGACCCAGATGTAGTCATAGGTCGCAAGGTCCAGCTGCCCGCTTGCCGGGGTCGAGAAGGGGGCGGTTTGCAGGGTCAGGTCGAGCGCATGAGCGGCAAGCTCCTGATCCAGATCGCGCGAGAGATCGACGGTAAGTTCGACAGTGAGATTGGGATAGGCATCGGCCAGCGCGCGCAGAAAGGGGCGCAGCCATGTGCTCGCGACCACTTCGGTCACCCCAAGGCGGAGGCTGTCGTCGATCAGATCGGGCCGCGCGGCGGTCTCGACCAGTGCTTCGGCTTCGCGCAGCACGCGGCGGGCTTGGGTCAGCAGGGCGCTGCCCTTTTCGGTGAGCCGGATCGACCCAGCATCGCGCTGCATCAGGGTGACGCCCAAGGTTGCCTCCAGCCCGGAAATCCGGGCCGAGATATTGGGCTGTGTCGTGTTCAGATGCGCGGCGGCGCGGCGGAAACTGCCAAGGTCTGCGACCCAGATCAGCGCTTCAAGCTGTTTCAGCGTGAAGAGATTGCCGATCATTCGCGCCAGTCAAAGAAACCCGGTCCGGCCTCGGCCAGAAGCTTGCGGGCCATCGCCTCACCCGCCGCGGCGCCGTCGGAAATGGCGCAGGTAACGTCATCGCCGATGGCATCGGACCCGTCGGGGCGCAGCACCTGCCCGCGCAGGCGCATCTCGCTGCCGTTGAGTTCGGCCAGACCGGCGATGGGCGTCTCGCAAGACCCATCGAGCGTGGCGAGGAACGCGCGTTCGGCGGCAAGCTGTTCGCCAGTCTTGCGGTCATGGATCGCCGAGAGCATCTCGGCGGCGCGGCTGTCATCCTCCCGCCGCTCAACCCCGATGGCCCCCTGCGCGATGGCGGGCAGCATGTCGTCGGGGTGCACGGCAGCCTGTGGCACGTCGTCCATTTGCAAGCGGTTCAGCCCGGCCATGGCGAGGAAGGTCGCTTCGGCCACACCGTCATCGAGTTTTTTCAAACGAGTCTGCAAGTTGCCACGAAACTCGACCACTTCCAGATCAGGCCGCCGCAGTTTCACTTGCGCCCGGCGGCGCAGGCTGGAGGTGCCCACCACCGCGCCTTCGGGCAACTCGGCGATGGATTTCAGATGCGGCGAGATGAAAGCGTCGCGGCAATCCTCGCGCGGCAGATAGGTGTCGATCAGCAGGCCTTGGGGTTGCAGCGTCGGCATGTCCTTCATCGAATGCACCGCGATGTCGATGGAGCCGTCGAGCAGCGCGGCCTCGATCTCGCGGGTGAACAGACCCTTGCCGCCGATCTCTTTCAGCGGGCGGTCGATGATCTTGTCGCCCGTGGTCTTGATCACGACGATGGTGAAAGCCTCGAACGGGAGATCGAAGGCGGCGGCGAGCCGGTCGCGCACCTCATTCGCCTGCGCGAGCGCCAAAAGCGATCCGCGTGTGCCGATGTTGAGAGGCCGGGCCGGGGTGGGAAGCTGATACGTCATGACGCATCCCTACCCCCGTCGACATGAACTGACAACTGCTGTACCTGCGCTACCTACGGGTTTGCCACAAATAGGAACGCCATAATGACTGCGAACAAGACCATCCTGCGCGCCCTTGCGGGCGAAACCCTGCCGACGCCGCCGATCTGGATGATGCGGCAAGCCGGGCGCTACCTGCCCGAGTACCGCGCGACCCGGGCCGAGGCAGGCGATTTCCTGTCGCTGTGCTACAACCCGGAACTGGCCGCCGAGGTGACGTTGCAACCGATCCGCCGCTATGGTTTCGACGCTTCGATCCTTTTCGCCGACATCCTGCTGGTGCCGCAGGCGCTTGGCGCCGATCTGTGGTTCGTCACTGGTGAGGGGCCGCGTCTGTCGACGATCACCACCAAGGCCGAGATGGAAGCGCTGAAACCAGCGGACGCCATTCACGACCACCTCGCCCCGATTTACGAGACCGTGCGCATCCTGTCGCGCGAACTGCCCGAAGAGACGACGCTCATCGGTTTCGCAGGCGCGCCTTGGACGGTGGCGACCTATATGATCGCGGGCAAGAGCACGCCGGATCAGGGGCCAGCCCATGCGCTAAAGGACGAGAACCCCGAGGTGTTCGATGCGCTGATGGAGCGGATCACGCTGGCGACGATCGAATACCTCGACATGCAGATCAAGGCGGGAGCCGAGGTGGTAAAGCTCTTCGACAGCTGGGCCGGATCGCTGGAAGGCACGGATTTCGACCGCTATTCGACAGAGCCGCTGCGCCAGATCATCAGCGCGTTGAAGGCGCGTCATCCGGGCGTGCCCGTGATCGCCTTTCCGCGTGGAGCCGGGGCGCGCTTCGCCAATCTACATGCCGCCACCGGGGCGGACTGTATCGCCGTCGACGACGGCGTGAGTGCAGAGTGGGTGGCCGAACATGTGCAGCCGCATGGCTGTGTGCAGGGCAACCTGAAGTCCTCGCATATGGTGACAGGTGGGGATGCGCTGGTGCAGGAGACCCGGGCGATTTGCGATGCGCTGTCGAAGGGGCCGCATATCTTTAATCTGGGGCATGGGATCACGCCGGATGCGGATCCGGAGAATGTGCAGTTGATGATTGATACGGTGCGCGGGACGCGGGGCTGAACACCCGCGCTAAGAGATGAGGGCCATCGCCTGCCCGCGGGTTGGCGATGTCACGTTGGTTCATACCACTTTATGGTTCAACCATGATGTGTGTCCGACACGGGGCGCCCAGACTAACCAAATCGCCTACCCGTCCGGGCGGGCAGGCGATGGCCCGGCGCCTGCGGCTTGATTCCGGGCCAAGGTGGTAACCGTCACCGCTCGGTCTCGCCGAGACTTGGTTCCGGGACTAAGTTCTGCTTACACCCACTTCGCCATCGGCGGCAGGCTCATCAGAACCGCATCCGGATCATGCCCCGTCTCCAGACCAAACTTCGTCCCCCGGTCATAGACAAGGTTATACTCAGCATAGATCCCCCGGTGGCGCAGTTGCACGTCCTTGTCGTCCATGTCCCACGGCATCTCGCGCCGTTTGTCGACCACGGGCACATAGGCGGGCAGGAACGCGCGACCCACATCCTGTGTCAGCGCGAAATCCGCCTCCCAGTCGCCGCTGTTGCGGTCATCGTAAAAGATGCCACCCACACCCCGCGCGCGTTTGCGATGGGGGATGTAGAAATACTCATCCGCCCAAGCCTTCAACTCATCATAGAGCGTGGCCCCATGCGGGTCGCAGGCGGCCTTCATCTCGGCATGGAAATGGTCGGTGTCCTCGTCATACTCGATACAAGGGTTCAAATCCGCACCGCCGCCGAACCACCATGCATGGGGGGTCCAGAACATGCGGGTGTTCATATGCACCGCCGGCACATGTGGGTTTTGCATATGCGCAACTAGGCTAATCCCAGAGGCCCAGAAACGCGGATCTTCGGCCATGCCGGGCACCCCCTTGCGCGCGGCCATGGCGGCCTGCGCCCGCTCGCCCAACTCGCCGTAGACGGTGGAGATATTCACGCCCACCTTCTCGAACACACGGCCCCCGCGCATGACGGACATCTCACCGCCACCAGCGTCCGACCCATCGGGGGCAGTGCGGGTGGTGTTGCTGACCACGAAACGCCCGGCCTCTTCCTCGCCCACATGACGCGCTTCGATGTCGTGAAACGCCTGAACGATGTCATCGCGAAGCTTGCGGAACCAATCCGCCGCGCGTGTCTTTTGGTCTTGCATGTCGTCGGTCATCTCTGGCCCGCCTTTCTGTTATTCCATCGCCCCGCCGCCGAGGATCAGACCTTCGTGTTCGGCCATGTAAATCCGCAGCCAAGGCGTATATGCATCGGGGTGCTGCGCGAGGTCGGCATGTAGATCGCCAAGGGTGAACCAGCGGGTCGCCATCACCTCGTCAGGGTTTGCCGTGACCGAGAGGTCCGGCGCGGCATGGGCGAGATAGACCTCGATCACCTCATGTTCGATCAGCCCGCCGCCGACATCGGCGCGGTATTCGACCCGGCCCCGGTGCTGCAAGGCCAGCCCGGTGATCCCCAACTCTTCGTCCAAACGCCGCGCGGCGCAGTCCTCGGGCGGCTCATCCCAATGCGGGTGTGTGCAGCAGGTGTTCGCCCAGAGACCGGGGGTGTGATATTTGCCAAGCGCGCGCTGCTGCATCAGCAGCTTGCCGTCGGAGATGACAAAGACCGAAACCGCCATATGCCGCAAACCGCGTTCATGCGCGGCGAGCTTTTCGACCGGTTGCAGGGTGCCGTCGACCCAGGCGGGGACCATGATCTCCATCAGATGCGGCTTACCGTTGTGTTCATCTCACCCTCGGCACAGAAGAAATTCACCGGCAATTATCGAGGGATTTCCCCCTAGTCTCAACCGCTAACCGGCCCGCCCTGCGCCCGTGCTACCTTTTGGCGCAGTGAACATCCTTTACCCCTTCGCCCCAAACGCTAGTTTCAAGTCAGACTGACAAAGGAACTCACAATGAACATGCGTATCGCGTCGATCTTCGCCATCTGCCTTGGGGCCACGCCCCTTTGGGCGGAAAGCCATGCCTCCGGTGACGCCGAAGCCGGGGAAAAGGTCTTTCGTAAATGCAAAAGCTGTCACATGATCTCGGATGATGAGGGCAACGATATCCAAAAAGGGGGCCGTACGGGGCCGAACCTTTATGGGATCTACAACCGCGTGGCGGGTTCCGTCGAAGACTACCGCTATGGCGATTCCATCGTGGCTGCGGGCGAAGCCGGTCTGACATGGGACGAAGAGAGTTTCACAGGCTACGTCGCCGACCCCAAGGGGTTTTTGGCCGAGTATCTTGATACGAAACGGGCCAAGTCGAAAATGTCTTACCGTCTGAGAGACGAAGAAGACGCGAAAGACGTTTGGGCCTATCTGGTCTCCGTCGGGCCGGAGGTAACCGAAACCGAAGCGGCGGCAGAGGCAACCGAGTAATTCGCGCATTCAGCGCAATGCGAAAGGGGGGCCATCTGGCCCCCCTTTTTGTTTCAGATCAGAAGCAGTCGCGCAGCAGCTGCGTGACGTTTTCTTTGGTAAGCTCAATGGGGTTGCCGCCGCAGCTCGGGTCTTGCAGGGCCGAGGCCACCAGCGCGTCGATATCCGGGTCGGTGACGCCAAGGGCGGTCAGATCGGCGGGGATGTTCAACTCTTCGTTCAGCTTGCCGACGAAATCATAGAACCCGTCAAAACCGCCGACGATATCGAGATAGGCCGCCGCTTTGGCCAGACGCTCCTCAATCGCGGGGCGGTTCATGCGCAGCACCGGCTGCATGACCACCGCGTTGGTGGTGCCGTGGTGCGTGTGATGCACCGCGCCGATCGGGTGGCTGATGGCATGGATCGCGCCCAGACCCTTTTGGAACGCCGTAGCGCCCATGGCGGCGGCGGACATCATATGGCCGCGGGCCTCAAGATCACTGCCATCGGCATAGGCGCGGGGCAGGTATTCCTTGACCAGACGCATCCCTTCCAGCGCCATGCCTTGGCTCATCGGGTGGTAATGCGGCGAGCAGAAGGCCTCCAGACAATGGGCGAAGGCGTCCATCCCGGTGCCTGCGGTGATCATCGGCGGCATGCCGACGGTCAGTTCTGGGTCGCAGATCACGACAGCGGGGAGCATCTTGGGGTGGAAGATGATCTTTTTCTCATGGGTCTGGGAATTGGTGATGACGCTGGCGCGCCCCACTTCCGAGCCGGTTCCGGCAGTGGTCGGCACGGCCACGATGGGCGCGATGCCATCCGCATCGGCGCGGGTCCACCAATCGCCGATATCCTCGAAATCCCACAGGGGGCGGGTTTGGCCCGCCATGAAGGCGATGACCTTGCCCAGATCGAGACCGGAGCCACCGCCAAAGGCGATCACGCCGTCATGGCCGCCGTCGCGATAGACCTTGATGCCCGCCTCGGCGTTCATTTCGGTCGGGTTCGGGTCAACGTCCGAAAACACCGCGCGGCCCAGACCTTCGGCCTCCATCAGATCCAGCGTGGACTGGGTGATCGGCAGATAGGCCAGCCCCTTGTCGGTGACCAACAGAGGCTTTTTGATACCTGCGGCGGCGCAAGCCTCGGCAATCTCTTTAATCCGGCCTGCGCCGAAACGGATGGCGGTGGGGTAAGACCAATTGGCAGTCAGGGACATGTCTCAGGCTTTCTTGAGGTGGTAGGATTTGGGGCGTGTCAGCGCGTGATAGCCCAGTTCAGACAGGCCCGCGCCGCGCCCGGTTTGCTTGCAGCCGGTCCAGCACAGCGCCGGGTCCAGATAGTCGGCACGGTTCATGAAGACGGTGCCGGTTTCCAACCGCTGGCCGATGGCCTCGGCGGCCTCGGCATCGGCGGTAAAGATCGCGGCGGTCAGACCGAATTGGCTGTCGTTCATCAACGCAATGGCTTCTTCATCGTCCTTGACCGGCATGATGCCGACCACGGGGCCGAAGCTTTCGTCACGCATGACGCGCATCTCATGGGTCACATCGGTGAGCACCTGCGGCGTCAGATAGGCACCGCCATCGTCGGCGGGCATTCTATCGATATGCGCCTTGGCACCTGCCGCCACGGCCTCATCGATCTGCGCGCGAACCTCATTGGCGAAACGCACGTTGGCCATCGGCCCAAGCGTCGTGGCCTGATCCAGCGGATTGCCGAGGTTGAGGTTATTCACCCATGCCACGGCCTTTTCGACAAAGGCGTCATAGAGGCTTTCGTGCACATAGATCCGCTCGATTCCGCAGCAGCACTGGCCCGCGTTGAACATCGCCCCGTCCATCACGCCGTCGACAGCCGCGTCGAGATTGGCATCGGCACGGACATAGGCAGGGTCTTTGCCGCCCAACTCGGTGGCGACACCGGTGAAAGTGCCCGCCGCGGCGCGTTCCATCGCCTGACCGCCGCCGACAGAGCCGGTGAAGTTGACGAAATCAAAGGCGTTGTCGGCGATCAGCGCCGAGGTGGTGTCATGGCTCAGCACAACGTTCTGGAACACATCCTCGGGCACGCCCGCGGCGCGGTAGGCATCGGCGAGGTGTTCACCGACAAGAATGGTCTGCGAGGCATGTTTCAGGATCACCGAATTGCCCGCGATCAGCGCAGGCGCGATGGTGTTGTTCGCGGTCATATAGGGGTAGTTCCACGGCGCCACGACGAAAACCACGCCATGCGGCTCACGCATAATCTTGCGGCTGAAGGCGGCGCTGTCCTCGATCACCTTGGGCGCTAGCGCATCGGCGGCGATCTTGGCCATGTGGCTGGTGCGTTCTTGCAAGCCGCCGAACTCACCCCCGTAGCGCACCGGGCGGCCCATCTGATGGGCCAGCTCCTCGGTCATCCGGTCGGTGGAATTCTCAATCTCTTTCAGCGCGGCCATCACCAGATCGACACGCTCCTGCAAGGGCCGCGCGGCCCATGCCTTTTGCGCCTTGCGCGCGCGGGCGACAGCGTCTTGCGCTGCCTCCGTGCTCAGGGTTTCGCGCTCCGCATAGACCGAACCGTCAATCGGAGAGATACATTTTACCGTCGTCATTCTCAGGCCCTTTCAAAGCCGCGGGCGATTTCCCAATCGGTCACCACCCGGTCATATTCTTCTTGCTCCCATTCCGCCGCGCGGGTGTAATGGGTCACTACATCGTCGCCCAAGACCTCGCGCAGGAACGTCGAGCCGCGCAGGGTCTCGGTTGCTGCCCGCAGGGTCTGGGGGATATCGACAGCGTCGGACTCGCCATAAGCATCGCCGCGTGTGGGCGGGGCAAGCTCCATCTTGTCTTCGATCCCTTTGATTCCGGCGGCCAGCATGACCGTCTGCGCCAGATAAGGGTTCAAGTCCGATCCGCCAATACGGCATTCGACGCGCACGCCCTTTGTCCCTGCCCCACATAGACGGAAACCGGCGGTGCGGTTGTCGACGGACCAGACGGTCTTGGTCGGGGCGAAGGTGCCTTTAGCGAAGCGCTTGTAGCTGTTCACATAGGGGGCGAGGAAATAGGTATATTCCGGCGCATAGGCGATCAGACCGGCCATATAGTGGTGCATGAGTTCGGACATGCCCAACTCACCCTCGCTGTCAAAGAAAGCCGCTTGGCCGTCTTTCCACAGCGACTGGTGGACGTGGCTGGAAGAGCCGACGCGGTCCTTGTGCCACTTGGGCAGGAAGCTTGCCGCATGACCCTGCTGCCAAGCGATCTCCTTGACCGCATGTTTGGCAATCGTGTGATAATCGGCGCAGTCGAGGGCTTGGGAATAGCGGATGTTGAGCTCTTCCTGACCGGCCTCGGCCTCGCCTTTGGAGTTCTCAATCGGCAGACCGGCGGCGAAGAGATGGTTGCGCAGCGGGCGCATCACGTTCTCTTCCTTGGTGGTCTGGAGGATGTTGTAATCCTCATTGTAGCCGCTGATCGGCGTTAGGTCGCGGTAGCCGCCCTTGCGGATCGCGTCAAAGCTCTGCTCGAAGAGAAAGAACTCCAATTCGGTCGCCATCATCGCGTCGAAGCCAAGCTCTTTCAGCCGAGCGATCTGTTTTTTTAACATGGCGCGCGGGGAATGCGGCACCGGGGAATGCGTGTCGTGATCCAGCACGTCGCAAAGCACCATCACCGTGCCTTCCAGCCACGGCACCGGGCGGATCGTGTCGAGATCGGGCTGCATCACATAGTCGCCATAGCCCGTCTCCCACGAAGTGGAGGCAAAGCCTTCGGGCGTGGCCATCTCAAGGTCGGTGGCCAGCAGGTAGTTGCAGCAATGGGTTTCTTTATAGGAGGTCTCGACGAAGTTGACGGCGTGGAAACGCTTGCCCATCAACCGGCCTTGCATATCCACAAGGCACGCAAGGACCGTATCGACGGATCCCTCTTTGACCAGTTTTTTCAGCGCGTCGAATGTCAGTGTGCCGGGCATGTTCTGTCCACTTCAGGGGGTAAGGCGGGGGCGCAGGCAGCGCGCCCCCGGTTGTCGGTTCAGCCGTTGGTGTAGGGCGGACCGGCTTTGTTGATGACTTCGTTATAGTCACGGAAGATCTGCACGATCTTGGCATGCACTTCGCCTTCTTCGGCGATCTCTGTCCAGAAGTCCTTGGCCGCGTTTTCAACCTCGGCCCATTCGTCGGCAGGTACGGTGCTGAGCTTGAGCTTGTCGCCCTGCGCCCGCAGACGCGCCTCGCCGCCCCAGTACCACTGGTTGCGGTAGGTGTGGCCCGCTTCGATCCCCGCCATGACCAACTGTTTGAGGTGATCCGGCAGATCGGCCCACTGCTGCTGGTTGACGAAGAACGACCCGATCCAAGCACCCGAGATGTTGTTGGTCAGGAAGTAGTCGGTCACATCGGCCCAGCCGACGGTGTAGTCTTCGGTGATGCCGGACCACGCCATGCCGTCGAGCTCGCCTGTTTGCACGGCGACTTCGGCGTCCTCGTAGGGAATGTTCACCGGCACCACGCCGAACTTCGACAGGAAGCGGCCCGCGGTGGGGAAGGTGTAGAGCTTCAGACCGTCCAGATCGGCGACCGATTTGATCTCTTTGGTGGTGTTGAAGTTGCAGGGGTCTTGGCCCGCAGCCGACAGCCATTCAACACCGACCTTGGCGTATTCCTCTTTCCAGATTTCGGCCAAACCGTACTGGTTGAACAGCACTGGCACGTCGAGGATGTGCTTGGTGGCGAAGGGGAAGTAGCCGCCGAATTGTTGCAGCGGCGTGGGCGAGGCCATGGAGTCGTCATCGGAATGCACCATGTCGATGGTGCCGCGCTGCATGGCTTGGAACAGCTCACCGGTGGGGACGATCTGGTCGGCGTAGAACAGTTCGATCTCCATCTCGCCGTTGGCGGCGGCATTGATGTAATCGACCGCCGGTTTGGTCACCTGTTCACCCAAAGCGGCGCCGGCATATGTCTGCATGCGCCATTTGATCGGCGCTTGGGCATGCACGATGGAGGGCGCGGCGAGGGCCGCAGGGGCGGCGACGGCGGCCCCGGATAGAAACTTTCTGCGAGTGGTCATACGTCTCTCCTTTGTTGAAATGTCAGGCCGTCTTCGCGCGGCTCTCGTTGTTATTTGTCGTAGATGTAATCGGGCAGCCAAGTCGCGATCTCCGGGAAGACCATGACGAGTATCAACGCCAAGACCATCACCAGCACGAAGGGCGTGATCGACGCATAGATGTCGCGCAGCGTGATCTCTGGCGGGGCCATGGCGCGCATCAGGAACAGGTTATAGCCGAAGGGCGGCGTCATATAGGCGATCTGCGTGGTGATTGTGTAAAGGATACCATACCAGATCAGATCAAAGCCCAGCGCACCGACCAAGGGCACATAGAGCGGCGCCACGATGACCAGCATCGCCGTATCATCAAGGAAGGTGCCCATGATGATGAAGCTAAGCTGCATCATGATCAGGATCATCCAGGGGCTGAGGTTCATCTTCTCGGTGAACAGGCTCTCAATCGCTTTCACCGCGCCCAGCCCGTCAAAGACCGCGCCAAAGGCGAGGGCGGCGAGGATGATCCACATGAACATGCAGGTGATGCCCAAGGTGTTGCGCACGGAGTTCTCGAAAACCTCGCGGGTCATGCGGCCCTTGAGAACGGCAGCAAAGAACGCCGCCGCGGCCCCGATGGCCGAGCTTTCGACCAAGCTGGTCCAACCGTTGACGAAAGGCACCATCATCACCGCAAAGATCACCAGCGGCAGGATGCCCGCGCGCAGCAGGCGCAGTTTCTCGGCACGGGGAATGTCGCGATCCTCGGCTGAGAGGATGGGACCAAGTTCGGGATTCATCCGGCAGCGGATGACGATATAGGCGATGAACATCGCTGCCATCATCAACCCCGGGATGACCCCGGCAAGCCACAACTGCCCCACCGGCTGCCGCGCGATCATCGCGTAAAGCACCAGCACCACCGAAGGCGGCACGAGGATGCCAAGGCTGGACCCTGCTTGGATCACCCCCGTGACCATCCTTTTGTCATAGCCACGTTTCAGCAGTTCCGGGAGCGCAATGGTCGAGCCAATCGCCATGCCCGCCACGCTGAGCCCATTCATCGCCGAGATCAGCACCATCAGGCCAATCGTGCCAATCGCCAGCCCGCCGCGCACCCCGCCCATCCAGACGTGGAACATGCGGTAAAGGTCATCGGCGATGCGGCTTTCGCTCAGGACATAGCCCATGAAGATGAACATCGGCAGCGTCAGCAGCGGATACCATTTCATCAGCTTCATCGCGGCGGCGAAACCGATGTCATAGCCGCCCTTGTCGCCCCACAGCAGCAGCGCCGAAACCACGGCGATAAAGCCGATGGCGCCAAACACCCGCTGGCCGGTCAGTAGCATCAGCATCATTGACGAGAACATCAATGTCGCAATCATTTCATAGGACATCAGATGGCCTCACCCTTGAGCCGCAGCACGTCTTTCGCGAGCTCGGACAGACATTGCAGCAGCATCAGAAAGATGCCGACGATCATCACGACCTTGATCGGCCAGAGATAGGGACGCCATGCGGAACTGGATTGCTCCATATGGCCAACCTCTTCACTGCCGGTGATCAAGCCGCCGAAAAAGCTGAACGGCTCGGTCCCCCAGTAGCCCAGCGAATAGGCCGTAGAGCTTACCGCGCCATAGAGCAGCACGCAGAGGTAGAAGATCAGGAAGAACACGGTGAAGAGGTCAAACCACGCTTTGCGGCGCAGCGACCAATCGCCATAGAGTAGGTCCATCCGCACGTTCGACCCCAGTTGGATCGAATAAGGCCCGCCCAAGATGTAATAGCCCACCATGACAAACTGCGCCATTTCCAACGTCCAAAGCGAGGGGACGAAGAAGGCTTTGCTGACGGTGGACCACAACAGCACCCCCATCAGGACAAAGATGCCATACATCATGATCCGCCCGATCCGCCGGTTCATCGCGTCGATGCCCCGGATATAGCCCCGGATGAACCTCATGGTTTGACCTCCTCCATCTCGGGCCGAGCCATGGCGGCACGGAGCCAATTGCTGATCATCTCGGCCATCTGCCGCTGTTCGGCCTCGGTCGTGATGAGGTCATTACGGATCTCTAGCATGACATGGGGATGACCATGGGCAAGCCCATGCTCCTTCAGTGTATGGGTCACCCCGTCCTGCGGGCCGTAGGGCGCGTTGCGCTCGACATTGAGGTCCGTGAACTCCGACGCCACCGCGAGCATCGCATCGGCAAGGCGCGTGTCGCTGTCATGCAGGATGCCGATCTCAACGCTGCGCGGTTTGCCGTGGTAAATCGGCGTGAAACTATGCACCGTGACAATCGCAGGCGCATCGACCCGTTTGATCGTTGCCGCCAAAGTCTTGCGGAATGGCTCGTAATAGCGCGCCACCCGCTCGGCTCGGCCAGCCTCATCAAGCGTGGCATTGCCGGGGATCGCGAAAATCTCGCTCTGCGCTGGCATCGCGCCCGGGGCTTCGGGCGGGCGGTTGCAGTCATAGACCAGACGCGAAACGCGCCCCGCCACCAGCACCGCATCAAGATCCTGTGCCATGGCCCGGGCCACGCCCAAGGCACCGGGATCCCAAGCCACATGGCTTTCGCGGGCCGCGGCATCCAGCCCCAGACCGTCGTAGCAGGCCGGTATCTCACGCGCCGCATGTTCGCAGACCAAGACCATCGGTGCCTTGGCCCCGGCATTGATCACCTCGACGGCTTCATTCGAAAGATCTGTCTGTTCTGACACCCTGTCCCCCTCAATTGCTTCAAACCTCATTCGGGCGGGGGGCTTCTGTCAACAGAATAATGTCAAATTTATTACAACGCCATTCAGTTTGTGTTATTACTCGTCAAAAGAGGGGCATCCATGGCTGAACCGACGCTGACCATTTCCGACCGTATCCAGCAAGAGCTGGACCGGCTGACCCGTGCGGAACGGCAACTTGCCCATTCGATTCTGGAAAACTACCCCGCCTCCGGCCTTGGCCCGCTGACGGCACTGGCGAAGGATGCCAACGTCTCGACCCCCACCGTGGCGCGGATGGTGCAAAAGCTGGGGTTCAAGGGCTATCCCGAGTTCCAGAACGAGCTGCGCGAAGAGTTGAAGGCCAAGGCCAAGAACCCCATCGCCAAACACGACACATGGACCGAAGGCGCGCCCTCGGGCCATGTGTTGAACCGGTTCACCGATGCGGTGATCGATAACATCCGCCATACGTTGGGCCAGATCGAGCCTGCCACCTTCGACCGCGCCTGCGCCATGATCGCCGATACTGCGCATCCGCTCTATATCGTGGGCGGGCGCATCACCCATGTGATGGCCGAATATCTGTTCCTCCACGCTCAGATCATCCGCCCACGAGTGACACATATTCAATCCACATCAAACGCTTGGCCGCATTACCTGCTGGACGTGGGCGAAGGCGATGTTTTCGTTATTTTTGACGTGCGGCGCTATGAGAACAACACGCTGAAGCTGGCGGAAATGGCCCATGCGCGGGGGGCCAAGATCATCCTCTTCACCGACCAGTGGCGCTCTCCGGTGCATAGCCTTGCCGATATCTGCTTCTCCAGCCGGATCGTCGCGCCCTCAGCTTGGGACAGCGCGGCGGCCACGCTGCTGCTGGTAGAAAGCGTGATCTCGGCCATGCAAGACATCAACTGGGCCGATACGAAGGACCGGGCCGAACGGCTGGAAGACATGTTCGACCAGACCCGTTTGTTCCGCAAATTCACCTAAGCCCCCCGCAAGCAACGCCTTGTCATAAAGGGTATTGGCTTGCCCAAACCCCGCCAGTCGTCTATGGCCAGCACGCCGGGTGTGGTGTCCAGCGCGGTGCCGTGACACGCGCCAAGGCCGGAGGGGGACCGACCATGCGTGATGAAATCTTTTCGCCCAGCGAACTTGAGCGCCATTATGACCTCGCGCCATCGCCAGCGCTGGCGGCTGAAATGGCCGATATCTACGCCCGGATGGACCGCGTGATCTCGCCCCCCGACTGGGCCATCCACGCGCCCTATGTCGCCGCGATCAACAAGCTCAAGAAAGAGCGCAACGCGGTCATCCTCGCGCATAATTACATGACGCCCGACATCTACCATGGCATCGCGGATTTCGTCGGCGACAGCCTGCAACTCGCCATCAAGGCGACCGAGGTTGAGGCCGATGTCATCGTGCAATGCGGCGTGCATTTCATGGCCGAGACCTCGAAAATCTTGAACCCCGCGAAAACCGTGCTGATCCCCGACATGGAAGCGGGTTGCTCGCTGGCCGAAAGCATCACCGCCGAGGGCGTGGCGCAGATGCGCGCGCAATATCCCGGCGCGCCGGTTGTCACTTACGTCAACACCACGGCCGAGGTGAAGGCGGCGTCGGACATCTGCTGCACCTCGTCGAACGCGGCGCAGATCGTGGCTGCGCTTGAGGCAGAGACGATCATCATGACGCCGGACAAATACCTTGCCCAGAACATCGCCAAACAGGTGCCGCAAAAGCGCATCGTCTGGTGGGACGGCGCCTGCATCGTGCACGAACGCTACACCGCAAAAGATATCGCCGACTACCGCGAGTGGAACCCCGACACCCGCATCATCGCGCATCCGGAATGCCCGCCCGACGTGGTGGCGGAGGCGGATTTCTCCGGCTCGACCAGCGGGATCCTCGACTATGTGCACCGCGATAAACCCGCCAAGGCGATGTTGGTCACCGAATGCTCCATGGCTTCGAACATCGCCGATGAATTGCCCGAGGTCGATTTCGTCGGTCCCTGCAACATGTGCCCCTACATGAAGAAGATCACGCTGGAAAAGGTGCTCTGGTCGCTGCACACGATGTCCGGCGCCGTCGAGGTAGAGGCCGAGGTTGCCAGCAAGGCGCGGGTGGCCGTGCAACGGATGATCGACCTCTCCCGCGAACTCGGCCTCTGAAGGGCGCGCGCGTGGAGCAGATCACAACCGGCAGGATCATCATCGTTGGGGCCGGTCTGGGCGCGCTCTATGCCGCTCTTTGTCTTTCGCCGCGCCCGGTTTTGCTGATCTCGCCCGATCCTTTGGGGTCTGGGGCCAGTTCTGCTTGGGCGCAGGGCGGCGTGGCCGCCGCGATGGCGCAGGCCGACAGCCCCGAGGCCCATGCGCTCGACACCATCAAAGCGGGGGCGGGCACGGTCGAGCCGCGCGTCGCCGCCACCGTAACGGATGAGGCCCGGGCCCATATCCTCGCCCTGACGGATTTCGGCACCGCCTTCGACCGCAGCGCCGATGGCGGCTATGTCATGTCGCGCGAGGCCGCACATAGCTTTGCCCGCGTCGTGCGCGTGCAAGGCGATCAAGCGGGGGCCGAGATCATGCGCGCCCTGATCGAAAAGGTGCGCGAAACACCCTCGATCCAAGTGCTCGAAGGGGTGCTAGCCCGCGGTTTGGAAAGTGACGGCACCAAGGTCACCGGGGTCGAGGTCGAACTGGCCCGGCCCGAAGGCTCCGCCCCCGTGATGCTGCGCGGCGCGGGGGTCTTGCTGGCGGGCGGCGGCTCTGGCGGGCTTTATGCGCTGACCACCAACCCGGCCCGCATTCGCGGGCAGGTGATCGGCATGGCCGCCCGGGCGGGCGCGCTCATTGCCGATGCTGAGTTCGTACAATTCCACCCGACCGCCATCGACTGCGGCGAAGACCCCGCGCCCTTGGCGACCGAAGCGCTGCGCGGGGCCGGGGCGCATCTGATCAACCACGAAGGCGCGCGTTTTATGGAGGCGGTTCACCCCCTTGCCGAGCTTGCCCCGCGCGATGTTGTGGCCCATGCGATCTTTGCCCAGACCCAGACGGGGCTGCGCCCCATGCTGGACACCCGCGCGGCCTTGGGCGCGGCGGTGCTGACCGACTACCCCGCCGTCGCAGCCGCCTGCGCGCGCAATGGCATCGACCCGGTGACCCAGCCCATCCCCGTCGCCGCCGCGGCGCATTACCATATGGGCGGTGTCGCGACGGATGCGCATGGCCGCTCAAGCCTCGCCGGGCTCTGGGTCTGCGGAGAGGCGTCTTCGACCGGGCTGCACGGCGCGAACCGTCTGGCATCCAACGGGCTGCTCGAAGCGCTGGTCTTTGCCCGCCGCGCGGCGCAGGACATGCTTGAGGAATGCGAGGCGGGTGACGATGACGCCGTACAGCTGCCGGAATTGTCTGCTGGCGAGACACCGAACGAGACCCTCGTCACCCGCCTGCGCCAAACCATGACCGCAGAGGTCGGCGTGCTGCGGGATGCGGCGGGCTTGCACCGCGCCTTGACGGCCATCGCCGAGATCGAAGCGGCGCAACCCGATTGCGCCCAGTTGCAAAACATGACCGCCACCGCAACGCTGATCGCCGCCGCCGCCCTCGCCCGCCGCGAAAGCCGGGGCGCGCATTGCCGCACGGACTATCCCGAAACGCTCCCCGAAGCCGCCCGCAGCTTCATGACATTGGCCGAGGCCACCGCCCGCCGTACCAACCCCGAGGACGCCTGAAGATGACCACCGCCCTGCCCGACCTGATCCTTGAGCCGTTGGTCCGTGCCGCTTTGCTGGAAGACCTCGGCACCTATGGTGACGTCACGACCCGGAGCGTGATCCCCGAGGGCACGACCTATACCGCCCGGCTGCGCGCCCGCGCCGAGGGGGTCATCTCTGGCATGCAGATCGCGCGGCTGGCCTTCCACCTTGTCGACCCCACGCTTGAGGTGCGCACGCTGAAAGAAGACGGCAGCAGGATCGCCAAAGGTGACACGCTGATGGAGATCGAAGGGTCCGCATCCGCGATCCTCTCGGCGGAACGTGTGGCCTTGAACTTTGCCGGGCGGCTCTCGGGCATCGCTACCCTGACGGCGGCCTGCGTGGCCGAGACCAAGGGCACCGAGACCCGCATCACCTGCACCCGCAAGACAACGCCGGGGCTGCGCATGGTCGAGAAACAGGCAGTGCTGCATGGCGGCGGGTTCAACCACCGCTTCTCCCTCTCCGACGCGATCCTGATCAAGGACAACCACATCGCCGCCGGGGGCATCCGGCCCGTTTTGCAGGCGGTCAAGGCCAATGCTTCGCATATGATCCGCGTCGAGATCGAGGTCGACACGCTGGCGCAACTTCAAGAGGTCTTGGACGAAGGCGGCGCGGATGTGGTGCTGTTGGATAATATGGACACGCCGACGCTCGCGCAGGCGGTCGAAATGGCACAGGGGCGCATCGTGCTGGAGGCTTCGGGCAACATGACCCTGCCGCGCTTGGCCGAGGTCGCGGCAACGGGGGTGCACTATATCTCTATGGGCGCGCTGACACATTCTGCGACAACGCTGGACCTTGGGCTGGATTTCTGAACCAACTGGGGCAAAGATCGCGCAGCCAGCGAAGGGAGCCCGCCATGTCCGACCTTACCATCCGAACCGTGAGAGACCATGACCGCGCCGATTGGGAGCGGCTTTATCAAGGCTATGCCGAATTCTATAAAGTCGAGCAGACGCCGGAGATGCGCGCGCGGGTCTGGTCTTGGCTGCATGATCCGCTGACCGAGGTCGAAGGGCTGGTCTGTGAAGATGCCGAAGGACGGGTGATCGGCCTGACCCATTTTCGGCATTTCGCCCGCCCGCTCGCTGCGGCGACGGGCTGTTTCCTCGACGATCTTTTCGTGGCCCCCGAAGCCCGTGGAAGCGGGGCTGCCGATGCGCTGATCGGAGAGGTGAAGAAGATCGCCCAAAAGCGCGGCTGGAGCCTCGTCCGCTGGATCACGGCCGAGGATAACTACCGCGGCCGTGGTGTTTATGACAGGCTGGCCACCCGGACCAACTGGGTCACCTACGACATTAAGCTGTAGGGTCCGGCGCTTTCTTGGGCGTCTCGGGATCGGTCGGCTTTTCCGGTTCGGTCACCAGTTCCGCATCTTCGATATCCTCCGTCCGCGTGGTCAACGCCCCCTCCGTTGGGGTCGTTTCCGGCGCGCCCACGATCAGCGGCAGCATCTGAACACCGCTCGGCATGGCCACCTCCGACAGCGGCGGCGTCTTCCATTCCAGCGTGTCGAAGCTCTTGCAGTTCTCGCAGATCGGCACCCATTCGGCATGGATGTGGTGGCAGTTCTCGCAAATCCACTGCGGCCCCCGTGAGACGTTCAGCGCGCGTGTCAGCCAGCCTTTGACCACGGTGTCCGGCGCGCCCTCGCCCCGCTCGATCGCCGCCATCAGGGTGACGGACCGGGCCGAGGGATCGGTCTCAACCAGATTGCCAAGCGCCCGGCGCGCTTCGGGGAAGTCTTCGTTGGCGATGTGCAGTTCGGCCAGCAGCATCTTGGTCTCGGGATGGTCGGGCTGAGATTTGGTCAGCGCGCGGAACCGTTTGATCCGCTGGGGCGGTGTCTCATCCGGCTGAATCTCGGCAAAGGCGGCGGCAAGATCGGGGTGCGGCTGCACGCTCCACGCTTTTTGCAGCACTTTGGAAGCATTGCGGGGCTTGTCCTGCGCGATATAGCTGCGCGCGGCCATCACGGCGGCGGGCACCAGATCGGGCGACAGGCGGTTGGCTTCGATCGCGGCCTCGCGGGCTTCGACACTATTGCCCTCGTCGATGACCTCGCGCGCCTCGGAGAGCGCCAGAACCGCGTCGCGGCGTTTGTGCACATCGCGCGGCAGATGGCCGTTTTTATACTTGGCCTGCAGAGTGCCACGCGCACCGGTCCAATCATGTTTCTCGGCCTGCAACTTCAGGAGCGTGTCGCCGGTTTCCTCGTGTTTCGGCTTCAGCGCGAAGGCTTTCTCGGCCAGTTTCAGCGCCGTTTCGGTATCTCCGTCAGCCAGCTTCTGCTTCATGATACCGCGCACGCCGACGAAACGGGTCTTTTCGTCTTCGACCAGCTTGCGATAGGTCCGTTCGGCCTTGCGACGGTCCCCCGCCAACTCCGCCGCCTGCGCGGTCAG
Organism: Sulfitobacter sp. 1A15106; assembly: GCF_043556995.1. Taxonomy (NCBI): domain Bacteria; kingdom Pseudomonadati; phylum Pseudomonadota; class Alphaproteobacteria; order Rhodobacterales; family Roseobacteraceae; genus Sulfitobacter; species Sulfitobacter sp. 1A15106. The sequence continues at coordinate 334,219 of NZ_JBIFFM010000003.1, forward strand.
CAGATTGGTCAGCGCCGGGCGTTTGAGATAGCGGTCGGCCTTGGCCGCCTTGGCCATCGCGACCTGACCCTCGCCGCTGGCCAGCGCCATCAACCCGTCCGACAGTGCTTCATAGCCCTTACGCTCACGGTTGCGGTCAAAGTAGCGCGACAGCGCCGTCTCATCGCCATTCAAGAAATGCCAGACCGCCGAGAGCAGCGACACGATCTTGAGCAGCACCCAAACCGCAAGCATCAACAGCAAAACGGCGATCACCGATTGCAACGGTCCAAGGGTATATTCCGTGCCCGCCACGGTCAGCTGAATGCCACCTTCGCTTTCCAACAGGAAGCCTGCACCCCAAGCCAGAGCGGCGACCAGCACGACAAAAAGAACGATTTTAATAAGAGACCAGAGCATTTTTCGTTCCTCAGTTGGCCGTCAGGCGTTGGGAGAGTTCATTGGCGGCGGTTTCAGCCGCCTGACGCCCGCGGGCATCGGCGAGCCATTCCGCCATCGCATCCTGCGCGGGGGCTGGCAGCGTGTCGATCTCGGCCAGCGCATCGGTCAAACGGCCATCGCGCACCGCCGCTTCGGCGCGAGAAAGGACTGCATCGGCATCCGTCCCTTCGCGCGGCGCGACCGAGCGAGCACCGAGTTGACGTTTCAGGAAATTGCCAAAGCCGCCTTCGCCCTCTTCCGGCACGGCGGCACGGGCGGTGGCCAGCGCTTCACGCGCGGCATCGGGATAGCGCGCTTGGAGATTGGCGAGGGTGACAACACCGCCCGAGGCGCTTTCACGCAGGGTTTCGGGTATGTCCTCGACCCCGGCCTGCCGCAATTCGGCCAGCGGCGCTTCGAAGGGGCGGCCGGCGCTGATCGCGGCGTTCATCTGGGTCATCGCAGTCTGGGCACGGGCCGCTTCCGCCGCGGCGGCAGTAGCCTCTTCGGCGGTCTGGGCGTTTTCCAGCAGGCTCTCGATCTCGCTGCGCTGTTCGGCGACGGAGGCGCGCAGGGCTTCCATCTCACGCTCAAAGGCCGCGACCGCGACTTGGTTGTCACCGCCGGTGGCGGGTTGCTTTTCAACCGTGGTGAGGCGGCTGTCGATCTCGGCCAATTGGCTTTGCAGCGCCGAGAGGGCCTCGCGGCTGCCGGTCAGTTCCTCGCGCAGCGCGTCGACCTGCGGCAGGCTTTCCGGAAGGGTGGCAGGCTCTTCAACGCGGGCTTCCAGTTCCGCGATGCGGGCCTGCTGCGCTTCCATCGCGCTCTGCAATTCTGCCGCGCTTTGTGCCCGGGTGCCCAAGACGTCATACTCCGATGCGGCAAAGCCGAGGCCCGCAGCGATGGCACCGCCAAGCAGCATGGGGAAGAACACGCTGCGCTTGCGCTCTTTCGGGGCAGGCTCAGGCGCCGGGGTCGAGGCGGGTGGGGACATCGGTTTGGACGTGGCAGGGCTTGGCTTTTCAGCCTTTTCCGGCGCGGGTTTGGATGAGCTACCGCTCGGCTTAGACGCAGCCGCCGAGGCGCGTGAGGGCGCGGGATCAGCGGCCGGTTTGTCTTTGGCAGCCGGTGTGTCCTTGGGTGCAGCGCTGGTGGCGCTTGTCTTGGGGTCGTCCTTGGGCGAGGCCGTCTGGGGCTTCGTCTCTTTCGCCGGTGTGGCGCTCTCGGGCTTGTCTTTAACGGGTGTTGCAGTTTCGGGCTTGGCCGGGGCTTTGTCGTCCGGCTTGGCCCCAGCGGCGGGCGTTGCCGTTGCTTTATCCGTTGTGGGCGTGGTGCTGGATGTCTTCAACGGGTCGGCCTTGCCCGTTTCGGTTTTCGCCGCGTCGGGCTTCACATCCTCGGTTTTCGGCGTGTCGGGTTTAACTGGCTCCGCCCCCTTACCAACGGTCTGGCTGGGTTTCGCGGCCTCGGCCTTCTCTGCCATGGTCGCCTTATCCGCCGCGGGAGGCGTCTGATCGGCTGTGGTCTTGTCCGCTTCGCTTTTGCTGACCGTCTTCTTGGGTTTTGCCACGCCTCACGCCTTTCGATTCTGAACCTGTCATTCACTCGCAATGGCGAGCTTACCCGGCATACCTATGCCCCTCAAGGCAAGGTGGTGCAGCGGAATAGTTTTTCAACGGCCTCTGCCATGGCCTCGCCGGTGGGTTCTGCGGCGACATCATGCGCATAGAGCGGCAGAGCTTCAAGCGCCTGAGCGGCGGCGCGGCTGATCGACAGGGCGATGACCCGTTCCGTCGAGCTTGCTTCGCGGGCGAAATGCTGTGCGCTGCGCGGGGAAAACAACGGCACGATGACAGGGTTAGGGCCCTCTAGAAGGGTCTGCGCGGCGGTAGAGAGCGGCAGAAGGGTCTGGTCATAGACCGTGGCGCTTTCCACTTTCAGACCTGCGGCGCTTAAAATTCCGGCAATATCTGCCCGCCGGTGCCGCCCGGCAAGGTGCAAGAGCGGGCCGATCCGAGGGCGTTCCGCCAAGGTCGCGATCAGCGCCTCGGCATCCAGCCCGACCATCTGCGCCTGCCAGCCCGCTTTGCCCGCCGCCGCCGTGGTCTGCGGGCCGACGCAATAGGCAGGCCGCCCCTCCCCCGGCGGCGCATGGGCCACGGCATTGGCCGAGGTAAAGATCACCCCGGCATAGGGCGAAAGATCGACAGGCTCACCCGTCGCGGTAATCTCGATCAGCGGAGAGATCACGGCCCCGTCGCGCAGCGCAGACGAAAGCCGATCCAGAAACTGCGCGGCACCGGGCTGGGGACGTGTCAGAAGCAATCTTGGCTGCGGCATCGCAAGGCTCCGGCATTGTTTGCGCGTGAGAGCGGTGTTACCTGCGGTACAGGTGCCTTGCAACGGAAAGCCCCCATGCCCTCTACCCAGTCTCAGACCCGCTTGATCCTTGGTTTGGAAAGCAGTTGCGACGATACCGCCGCCGCCGTGGTACGCATGGAGGAGGACGGGCGCGGCAAGGTGCTGGCCTCGGTCGTGGCGGGCCAGACCGAGCTGCACGCCGACTTTGGCGGCGTTGTTCCTGAAATCGCCGCCCGCGCCCATGCCGAGAAATTGGACCACTGTGTCGAGGATGCCTTGGCCGAAGCCGGGATCGGCCTGCCGCTGATCGACGCCATCGCGGTGACCGCCGGGCCGGGGCTGATCGGCGGCGTGGTGTCGGGCGTGATGTGCGCCAAGGGGCTCTCGGCGGCGATGGGCAAACCGCTTTACGGGGTGAACCATTTGGCAGGTCACGCGCTGACCCCGCGGCTGACCAATGATGTGCCCTATCCTTATCTGATGCTTCTGGTCTCGGGCGGGCATTGTCAGTTTCTGCTGGTGCGCGGGCCGGAAAGTTTCGACCGTCTCGGCGGTACCATCGACGATGCCCCGGGGGAGGCCTTTGACAAGGTCGCGCGGCTGTTGGGCCTGCCCCAGCCAGGCGGACCGTCGATCGAAAAATGCGCCCAAAAGGGCGATGCGAAACGCTTTGCCCTGCCGCGCCCCCTGCTGGATCGCGAGGGCTGCGACATGTCCTTCTCGGGCCTGAAAACCGCCGTGCTGCGCGCGCGCGACAAATGCGTGGCAGAGCGTGGCGGGCTGACGCGACAGGATCAAGCGGACCTCGCGGCAGGGTTCCAAGCCGCCGTGGTCGATGTGCTGGCCCATAAAACGCGCCGCGCCTTTGCGGAGTATCCCGCGACAGGCGCGCGGAGCCTTTGCGTGGCGGGGGGCGTGGCGGCAAACAAGTCCATCCGCGCCGCGTTAGAGACTGTTGCGGCAGCGCAAGAGGCCGCCTTCGTCGCGCCGCCCTTGGCGCTTTGCACCGATAATGCCGCGATGATCGCCTTCGCGGCGGGAGAGCAGGCCGCCCTGCGGGATGCCGATGACCTGACCCTCGCCGCGCGGCCCCGCTGGCCGCTGGATACCGCGCGCCCGTCGATGTTGGGCAGCGGCAAGAAGGGGGCCAAGGCATGAGCGTTTCCGTCCTCGGCGCGGGGGCATTCGGCACGGCGCTGGCCATTTCGCTTGCGGGCAAAGGGCCGGTAACACTCTGGGCGCGTGACGCGGGGGATATGGCCGCGCGGCGCGAGAACGCCAAACGCCTGCCCGGCTGCCCTTTCCCCGATAGGCTCAGCGTGACCGAAAGCCTTGACCAAGCGGCTGCGGGTGAGACCCTTTTGCTGGCCGTGCCGATGCAAAAGCTGCGCAGCGTGTTGGAGGAACATCGCGCAGCGCTTCACGGGAAACATTTGGTCGCCTGCTGCAAAGGCATCGAACTCAGCAGCGGCGTGGGGCCGGTCAGCGTGATCGAAGAGACCATTCCCCAAGCCACCGCCGCGATCCTGACGGGACCGAGCTTTGCCGCCGATATCGCACGGGGCCTGCCCACCGCGCTCACCTTGGCCTGTGCAGACCCTGCGGCGGGCGAACAGCTGCAAGCGGAACTGACCACGGCGAACCTGCGGCTTTACCGCACCACGGATACCACCGGCGCGGAATTGGGCGGGGCGCTGAAAAATGTCGTCGCCATCGCCAGCGGGGCCGCGATAGGGGCCGGATTGGGCGAAAGCGCCCGCGCCGCGCTGATGACCCGCGGCTATGCCGAAATGCAACGCCTTGCCGCCCATCTGAAGGCTGAGCCGACAACGCTGGCCGGGCTTTCGGGCTTTGGTGATCTCACGCTGACCTGCACCTCCGAGCAATCGCGCAACTACCGTTTGGGACAATCGCTGGGCCAAGGCACCCCCTTTGACCCGTCGACCACAGTCGAAGGGGCCGCGACCGCCCGCGCCGTCGATGCGCTGGCCCGCGAAGCGGCGCTCGATATGCCGATCACCCGCGCGGTTGCCGGATTGCTCGACAACCAGTTAGATGTGGCTGGTGCCATGAAATCTTTGCTGACACGCCCCCTAAAGGAAGAATGATATGCTTGTTGCCCTGATCGCCCATGACAAAGCCGATGGCCTGCCGATCCGTCAGGAAAACCGGCCCGACCATCTGGCCTATCTGAAATCCAGCGATGCCGTGGCGCAGGCTGGCCCGCTTTTGGATGCTGAAGGCGGTATGATCGGTTCGCTCATTATTCTGGACGTGCCTGATATGGCCGCGGCCGAGGATTGGGCCGCGAATGACCCCTATGCCAAGGCCGGCTTGTTCCAAAGCGTGACCCTGACCCATTGGAACCGGGTGATCGGCTGATGGCCTATTGGTTGTTCAAATCCGAACCCGCAACTTGGAGCTGGGCCGATCAGAAGGCCAAGGGCGACGCGGGCGAGGAATGGGACGGCGTGCGCAACTATCAAGCGCGCAATTTCATGCGTGAGATGAAGGTTGGCGACCTCGGGTTCTTTTACCACTCGCAGAAAGATCGTGAGATTGTCGGCATCGTCGAAGTCTGCGCCGAGGCTTACCCCGACAGCAGCACCGATGACCCACGTTGGGAATGTGTGGACATCAAAGCGGTGCGGTCGTTCAACCAGCCGGTCAATTTGGATACGATCAAAGCGGACCCAAGGCTGGAGGACATGGTTCTGGTGAAGAATTCGCGCCTATCCGTGCAGCCCGTGACCGAAGCGGAATGGCAGCTTATCTGCGCCCTGGGCAAGACCGCGCCCTAATACCGGCGCGGCAATCGGAAAACGAAAAAGGGTTCCGGCACCCCGCCAGAACCCTTCTCACCCCATGTGCTCCCATAACCACCACACATGTTCGTAACTCTTACCAGCCGCTCTGGCCGATATAAGAGAGATAGCCGCTCTGGCCGATATAAGAGAGATAGCAGAAACCGGTGATTTACTCAACTTTCGTCTTTGTCAAAGCCCGCGCAAAAACGAAACGCGCGCTTAACCAAGCGCGCGTCTGAGGTAAGGTTTTGGTAGGGTTTCCCACCGCCCTTCAGGCGTAGACGGACTCTTTGCCAAAGTGTTTGACCAGCATGTAATAGACCACCGCGCGGTACTTGTTCCGCTCAGAACGGCCATAGGTCTCGACCACCTTTTGAATGCCGCCCATAAGATGCTCATCATCCGGCAGGCCGAGTTTCTTAATCAGAAAGTTGTCCTTTACGGTGTTCAACTCAGCCGTATCGCTGGAAGATACCGTCTGCGCGTCGGCGTTATAGATCGACGGTCCGCAGCCGATGGTCACCTTGGTCAAAAGGTCCATATCCGCCTCCATGCCGCATTTGTTCTTCAGGTCTTCGGCGTATTTGGCGATCCACTCGTCACGCTTGCCCATAAAATCTCTCCCAATAGTGTCTTCGGCCCGTCAGGGGTTCCTGAGACCGGAGCCTAAGGCCATATCCCTGTATTGCAAAAGATTTATTTCGGGGGCGGTGGGCTGACCCCGGAGCCGCTAGAAAAAGAGGCGCCCGAATTGGGCGCCTCTCAGTCAGGATATCGGCTGTCGCTTAGGAGGCGTCGTCAAGGCGGACGTCGTCTTCCAGCCCTTCGATGTTGCCTTCATCGACTTCCGGCTGGGCTTCCAGTTCGGCTTTGGTCCAGGAGCTCAGCTTCAGATCGTTCTCGGCTGCCATAGAGATTTCCTCAAGCGGTACGGCGACGGTGTGTTCGCCAAGGCCGAGGAAGCCGCCCACGCCAACAACGGCGGCATAGCCATCGTCGGTCTTGATGACATAGTCGACATCACCAATGCTGTCGCCATCGGCTTCGACCACGGTCAGGCCGACCAGATCACCTACGACCATGCCGGAGAATGCGTTGCTCATGCCGGTGTCGGTGCGTGTCACGTCTGTTTCCATGTCCGCTTCGGTGTTGGAAGCGACATTCTCATCCAGATCGGTTTCGGCTTCGCCTTCGATCTCGGCTGTGGTTTCATTGTCGAAATCGGCATCTTCGTCGGCGGCCAGATCGGTGTCAGTCTCGGTGGTGACGGTGCCGCTGGTGTCGGTGCTCAGGGTCGAATTCGACTCTGAATCGGCGTTTCCGGCCAGATCCGCTTCGGCATCGGTTGTCGGCGTCACGCCATCGGTCTCGGCGGTCAGTTCCGCTTCGTTGTCGACTTCGGTATCACCTTCGAACTCTGCGCCCTGTGTCGGAGCGGTCAGGATTTCATCGGTGGTGTTGGGGTCGTTGGTCCCCTCGTAGTCGTCGGAATTTTCGCGCGACATCTCAGCCGTGCGCTCGGCCTGCTGCTCAACAGTGGCGGTCAGATCGTTGGCCGTGTTGGTGACGCTCTCGCCCGAGATGGTGGTCTCGGCTTCCGCGGCGGCACCGGCTTCGGTGTCGGCGGTCTGAGCGAATGCAGTGCCCGCAGTCAGAGCGAGGGCGGCGACGGTGGACTTCAGGAATGTACGTTTCATCTTCGATACTCCTTTTGAATGGTCTGGGGATAAAACACCGCCCGATTGACTATGTTCCGCCCCCCCTCCGCCGCTGGCAGATATGTGCTTGAATCCGCCGATTGATCTGATTTTCCTATATATCGCAGTTGCTTGATAAAAAAACGCCGCCCCGGTGATCTCCGGGACGGCGCTGAAACGTGATGAAAGAGGGAACTCTTCGCAGGTTAGTAGCGGTAATGCTCGGGCTTGAACGGCCCTTCGGGCGTCACGCCGATATAGGCAGCCTGCTCCGGGTTCAGCTTCGACAGTTTCACGCCGATCCGGTCGAGGTGCAGACGGGCAACTTTTTCATCCAGATGCTTGGGCAGGATGTAGACATCATTCTCGTATTTGTCGGTGTTTTCCCACAGTTCGATCTGCGCCAGCACTTGGTTGGTGAAGGACGCGGACATGACGAAAGACGGGTGCCCGGTGGCGTTGCCAAGGTTCAGCAGACGGCCTTCAGAAAGCAAGATCAGACGATTGCCATTCGGCATCTCGATCATGTCCACCTGCTCTTTGATGTTGGTCCACTTGTGGTTTTTCAACGCGGCGACTTGGATTTCATTGTCAAAGTGGCCGATGTTGCCGACGATCGCCATGTCCTTCATCTCGCGCATATGCTCGATGCGGATCACGTCCTTGTTGCCGGTGGTGGTGATAAAGATATCGGCGGTGCCAACCACGTCTTCCAGCAGCACGACCTCAAAACCGTCCATCGCGGCTTGCAGCGCGCAGATCGGGTCGACTTCGGTGACCTTCACGCGGGCACCCGCACCCCGCAGAGACGCGGCGGAGCCTTTGCCCACGTCGCCATAGCCCATGACAACGGCGACCTTGCCCGCCATCATCGTATCGGTGGCCCGGCGGATACCGTCGACGAGACTCTCTTTACAGCCGTATTTGTTGTCGAACTTCGACTTGGTGACAGAGTCGTTCACATTGATCGCGGGGAAGGGCAGCTGGCCCTGTTTCACGAGATCATAGAGACGGTGCACGCCCGTCGTGGTCTCTTCAGACACACCTTTTATCTGGTCGCGCATCTTGGTGAACCAGCCGGGGCTTTCGGCCATCCGCTTTTTGATCTGGGCGAAGATCGCCTCTTCTTCTTCGGATTTCGGCACGGCGATCAGCTCGTCTTCGCCATTTTCCACCCGCGCACCGAGAAGGATATAGAGCGTCGCATCGCCGCCGTCGTCGAGGATCAGGTTCGGGCCTTCGGGGAACATGAAGGATTTATCCAGGTAATCCCAATGCTCGACCAACGACTGGCCTTTGATAGCGAAGACCGGCACGCCCGCTTCGGCGATGGCCGCCGCCGCGTGGTCTTGGGTCGAGAAGATGTTGCAAGATGCCCAACGCACATCCGCGCCAAGGGCGACCAGCGTTTCGATCAGAACGGCGGTCTGGATGGTCATGTGCAAAGAGCCGACGATCCGGGCGCCTTTCAGCGGCTTGCTGTCACCGTATTCATCGCCCAGCGCCATCAGGCCCGGCATTTCGGTCTCGGCGATGTCCAGCTCTTTACGCCCGTAGGCCGCCAGATTGATATCCTTAACAATATAGTCGTGGGCCATGCGGCGCTCCTGTTTGAAGTGTTGCAGGGCGGTTAGCACCTTCGCCGCGAATTCTCAACGTGAATGGGGGAAGGCCGCGCCGGATCACTCCAGAAGAGCGGCCAGTTGCTTATCGCCCGACCGGCCCGCCATCCAATCATCGCCTTGGGCCAGCACGCAGGCATTGCCATCGGCCAAAGTCTTGACCAAGGTCCATGTCCCCGACTGATCCGATGCCCAAAGCTGGTTGTTGTCCTCACGCTGACCCGGCACCGGCTCTTCACCGTACCAATCGATCAGGGCAGATTTCATTTCCTTGGCGGGCATGCAGACTTCTTCTGCCTGTGCAGCACCGGCGAGGGTGGCCAAGGTAACTGCAACTATCGTACCGGAAAAAACGGGTTTCATGATCATCTCCTTCGTGGGATGAACAGGTTTGACAGGGATTTGTTCCCAAGGCTCACGAGGTAAGGACCCCCGCGAATGGCGCAGAAACCACGCGCATGGCAAAGGATGCTGTCAGGTCGGCGGCTTGACCTGCTCGACCCCACGCCAGTCGATGTCGAGATCGAAGACATCGCCCATGGTCTGGCCTTTGTCGCACGCTGGAACGGGCAGACACGGGGCGACTATGCTTATTCGGTGGCCGAACATTCGCTGCTGGTGGAAACGATTTTCGCCCGCATCGCCCCCCGTGCGCCTGCGAAATGGCGCCTCGCCGCGTTGCTGCATGATGCGCCGGAATATGTGATCGGCGACATGATCTCGCCCGTGAAGGCCGCGGTCGGGCCGGATTATCGTGCCTTGGATGAGCGGTTGACCACGGCGGTGCATGTCCGCTTTGGCCTTCCCGCCAGCCTGCCGGTGCGGGTCAAGCAGCAGATCAAAAAGGCCGACCGCATCAGCGCTTGGATGGAGGCCAGTCAGATCGCAGGCTTTTCCGAGGCCGAGGCGACCCGTTTCTTTGGCCGCCCTGATGCCGCGCTGATGGAAGGGCTGAACATCCTGCTGCGCCCGCCGGTCGAGGTACGGGCCGAGTTCACTGAACGCCACGAGGCGCTGCTGCGCGAAATGGCGTGATCCACATCCGCCGCGCCGGGGCGCTTGATACCCGCGCCCTGGCCGATTTGCTGAATGCGATCATCGCCGAGGGCGGCACCACCGCCATGGTCAGCCCCGTCAGCCCGCGTGAGTTGCAAGGCTGGATGGCCGCGCCCGACAGCGCGTGGCATCTGGCGGAAGACGGGCGCGGTGAGATCAAAGGCTTTCAATACATCGAACCCCACCCCGACCTGCCCGAAGGCGGTGTGGACGTCGCAACTTTCGTACGGTTGGGAGAGACGGGGTTCGGCATCGGCTCGGCCCTGTTCGAACAGACCAAAGAGGCCGCGCGTGACCTAGGCTATGCCCATATCCACGCCATCATACGCGCCGACAATCAGGGCGGGCTGGCCTATTACCAAAGCCGCGGCTTCGAGGATTCCAGACGGCTGCCAAACTGCACATTGGCGGATGGCACCCGCGTTGATAAAATCTGGAAACGGTTCGAGCTTTAGCGCGGCGAGCGTTTTGCCAAGATGCGCTGCAAGGTCCGCCGGTGCATGTTCAACCGCCGCGCAGTTTCCGAGACGTTGCGGTCACAAAGCTCATAGACCCTTTGGATATGCTCCCACCGTACGCGGTCCGCGCTCATCGGGTTTTCCGGTGGTTCGGGCAGGTCCCCTCCAGTGGCCAAAAGCGCATTCACAATGTCATTGGCGTCGGCGGGTTTCGACAGGTAATCCGTAGCCCCGGATTTCACCGCTGCCACTGCCGTGGCAATCGCACCATAGCCCGTCAGCACGACGACCCGCGCATCGGCGCGTTTGTCGCGCAGCACTTCGACCACGTCGAGCCCATTGCCATCCTGAAGCCGCAGATCGACCACGGCAAAGGCCGGGGGGCGCGCGGTGGCGATGGCTTTGCCCGCCGCGACGGACCCTGCGGTTTCCACCTCAAAGCCGCGTTTCTCCATCGCCTTGGCCAAACGGCGCAGAAACGGCTCATCGTCATCGACCAAAAGCAAGCTGCGGTCCGCGCCTAAGTCAGAAATATCCTGCATCAACATCCCCTCTCAAAGGCTAATATGGGGCGGCCAAGGCGGCGGGTCAATTTCAGCGTTGATCTAGAAAACAACCGATGCTGTCGGCCATCTCTTCGGGGCGTACTTCGCGGCGGAAAAAGTCGACAACGCCTTCTTCGGGCATAACCAGATAGCTGAAGGTCGAGTGATCGACGAGGTATTCGCCATTCTCATCTTCGGGGTGCACCTTGTAATAGGTGCGATACGCTTGGCTGGCGGCTTTGATTTGCTCGGGCGAGCCGGTCAGCCCGACCATGCGCGGATGCATCACCTCGGCAAAATCACCGACCACTTCTGGCGTGTCGCGCGCAGGGTCAACGGTGATGAAGACCGGCGTGATGCTCTGGCCGCGCTCATCCAGAATTTCGGTCGCCGCCGCGTTGCGGTCCACGTCCAGCGGGCAGACATCGGGGCAGGAGGTATAGCCGAAATAAAGCAAGGCCGGCTCTTTGATGACATCGGCATCGGTCACGGTTTCGCCCGCACTGTTGACCAGTTCAAACGGCCCGCCGATATCGCCGCCCGCCACTTGGCTTGACCGGCAGGTGGCATAGGGATCGTCCTCGCCCCGCAGCACCATGAAAGCCGTCCCGGCCAGAAATACCGCCGCAACCCCAGCCGCGCCAAATGCAATCATTCGTTTCATGTCAGTCCTCCGCCGTACTGGCCGGTCTTGATCGTGTTTCGCAGCAGACCTACGCTAGATGGCAGGTGATGCAAGACGCAATAAAGTGATGGGGCTAAGATGACGCAGGCAAATATCCGGCCCCTTGATGGGCGCACCCGCGCCAGTTGGATCCGCCTGCGCACGATGATCCTGCTGCGCTGGTTCGCCATCGCCGGACAGTTGACCGCCGTCACCGTGGCGCAATGGGCGCTTGGGCTGCAGCTGGCCTTTGGCCTGTGTTACCTGACGATCGGGGCCTCGGTGGTGGGCAACCTCGTCGCGGCCTTCGTCTTTCCGCAGAACAAACGCCTGTCGGAGCGTGAGAACCTCGCCATGGTGCTATTCGACCTGCTGCAACTGACCGCGCTTTTGGCGCTGACCGGCGGGCTACACAATCCCTTTGCGCTGCTGCTGCTGGCCCCGGTGACGATCTCGGCCACCGCGCTCAGCCTGCGCTCGACACTGGTTCTGGGCGGCACCGCGATTATCGCGGCCTCGGTACTGGCACTGTGGCATCTGCCGTTGGTGACGCAATCGGGCGATGTGCTGCGCCAGCCCGGCATCTTCGTCTTTGGCCATTGGGCGGCACTGCTGATCGCCATCGTCTTTACCAGTGCCTATTCCCGGCGCGTCACGACCGAGATCCACTCCATGGCCGACGCGCTCTCGGCCACGCAAATGGTACTGGCACGGGAGCAGAAACTCTCGGACCTCAGCGGCGTCGTTGCCGCCGCCGCGCATGAATTGGGAACGCCGCTTGCCACGATCAAACTGGCCAGCACTGAACTGCTGGGCGATCTGGAAGACCGCCCCGATCTGGCCGAAGACGCCGCGCTGATCCGCGATCAGGCCGACCGCTGCCGGGATATCCTACGCGACATGGGCCGCATCGGGAAAGACGATCTGCACATGCAGCGCGCGCAGCTGACCGCCGTGGTGAAAGAGGCCGCCGAGCCGCATCTGGAGCGCGGCAAGACGGTGATGTTTTCCGACAATCCGATGGCCCGAGACCCGGCCCGCGCCCCGACGATCCCGCGCAAGCCCGAAATCATCCACGGGCTGCGCAATCTGGTGCAGAACGCCGTGGATTTTGCCGAAACCACGGTTTGGATCGAAACCGAATGGTCCGCCGAGGATATCTCGGTGCGGATCATCGACAACGGGCCGGGCTTCCCGCCGCAGCATCTGGGCCGCATCGGCGACCCGTTTTTGCGCCGCCGAGGAGGTGCATCGAACGAGACGGCGCGGCCCGAATATGAGGGCATGGGGCTGGGGCTGTTCATCGCCAAGACCTTCCTCGAACGCTCGGGCGCGCGGTTGCGCTTTGCCAATGGGTCCGACAGCGGTTGGCTGCGCGGGCTGCCCCCCGCTGGCAGCGGTGCTGTGGTCGAAGTCGTCTGGCCACGCCGCCTGTTGGACCTTGGCCCCGATGACAGCGTGATGGGCGAGAACCAGCGTCTGACAGCCTGAGGGCGGGATCGGCGCTTTTGTTAACCCACGGTTAACCTTTGGCGCTCAAAATAGGGCGTCGCATTTGCCGAAAGGGGTCTCCGTCATGGCATTGCCGGATGTCATCATCGTGCTTGCCGCCGCCTCCGTCACCGCGCTGGCGGCTCTTTGGTGGCTCGGCTCGGCTGCGGGGCGACCGGCGGCGGCACCCCCCGGCATCGACGACATGAGCCTGCTGTTCGAAGAGGGTCAGCTGGTCCATGGCTCCGACGACGCGCTGACCCGCTTTGCCCTCGCACCCGGCTACCACCAGTGGGAGGATATCCGCGATGCGCTGCTGTCGCGGTTTCCCGAATTCCCCCGCACGCCCCGGCATGGGGCCACCGGCAAGTTGACCCTCAGGGCAGAGGATGGCGACAGCCCGTCGGAGCTGCGCATCACATGGCGCGACGCGCTCTGCTGGCTGCACCTGCCCCAGACCCGCGCGACCGAAGAGATCACGGAAGAGACGTTTCAGAAATTCGCCGCCCTGCGCCGGGCCAGCGAAACCAGCCCGAACCCCGCGTGGCAGACCGACGCGGCCGGGCGTATCATCTGGCACAACCGGGCCTATGGGGCCCTGAAGCGCAAGGCCCAACCTGACCCGGACTGTGGCGGCGCTGCCCTGTTCAGCACCCCCTCGCCCGACCACCCAAACCGCGTCTGCCTGCGCCGTAGCGATGGGGAAAAGCCGGATTGGTACGCGCTGACCACCACGACCGAGGATAATGTGCAGGTCTACCACGCCACCTGCATCAATGCCGTTGTCGCCGCCGAAGAGGCGCAGCGCAACTTTGTCCAAACCCTTGCCAAGACCTTTGCGCATTTATCCATCGGGCTCGCGATCTTTGACCGCAACGGGCAATTGGCCCTGTTCAACCCCGCGCTGGTCGACCTGACCGATCTGCCTGCCCCATTTCTCAGCGCCCGGCCTACGATGGTCTCTTTCTTTGACCAATTGCGCGAAAGCCGCCGCATGCCAGAGCCGAAGAATTACAAGAATTGGCGTCACGAAATCGCCGAGGTTATCGCCGCCGCAACCGATGGCCGCTACCAAGAGACTTGGTCGCTGGAGAACGGTCAGACCTACAGCATCCGGGGCCGGCCCCACCCCGATGGCGCCACCGCTTTCCTGATCGAAGACATCACCGCCGAGGTGACCCTAACCCGCAATTTCCGGGCCGAACTTGAACAAAGCCAAAGCCTGCTCGACACGCTTGAAGATGGTTTCGCCGTCTTCTCTGCCTCCGGCGTGTTGACCTTTTGCAACGCCGCCTATCGCGCCCGGTGGAAACAAGACCCGGACAAAAGCTTTGCCGAAATCACCATCGACGATGCGATCCGGGTCTGGCAGGAAATGTCAGCGGCCAATCCGCTCTGGCCCGATGTTGTGGAATTCGTCATGGGCAGGGGCGACCGCGCGGGCTGGAACATGCCCATCTACCCGCATCAAGGCGCGCCGCTTTCTTGCGAGGTCTCTGCCATCGCATCGGGTGCCACGCTAATACGCTTTCGCCCGATCCCCGTCGGCGCGGGCCGGTCGGAGCCTTCCAACGCTCCTTCGGCGGGCGACCGGCGGCAACCCTCCAACTAGGTCGCTCCCAGCCGCTTTAATCTTGCGGCTGCGCGTCGGGACGCTAAGCATGGGGCATGTCCGACGATACCCTTTCCCTCCTGCTCAGCGGCCCCGATGACACCGCTGGGCGCGCCCGGCAACTGGCCCGCCGCCTGTCTCCCGGCGATGTCATCCTGCTCAGCGGCGATGTCGGCGCGGGCAAGACCCATTTCGCCCGCGCGCTGATCACCGAATTGCTCGACCACCCCGAGGATATCCCCTCACCCACCTTCACCTTGGTGCAGACCTATGACACGGCAAGCAGCGCGATCTGGCACGCCGATCTCTACCGGCTGACCTCCACCCATGAGATTGAGGAGCTCGGGCTGATCGACGCCTTTCACGATGCGATCTGTCTGGTGGAATGGCCGGATCGGCTGGGCCCGCTCGCGCCCGCCGACGCGTTAGAGATCAGCCTTAGCCCCGGCACCGAAGAAGACAGCCGCAGGCTGACCGCAGAATGGTCCGGCGGCGATTGGGCCGAGAAGCTGGCGGCGTGGCGCAAATGACCGAACGCGCCGCATTGATCGAAGGTTTTTTGCAAACCGCGGGCTGGGCCGAAGCCTCCCGCAAGCTGCTGGCGGGCGATGCCTCCAACCGGCGCTATGACCGGTTGCGCAAAGCGAATGGAGCGCGGGCCATTCTGATGGACGCCCCACCGGAACGCGGCGAAGACGTCCGACCCTTCCGTCATGTCGCGGCGCATCTGGCAGGCTGCGGCCTCAGCGCGCCCGAGATTTACCATGCGGACAATGACAACGGTCTGCTGCTGATCGAAGACCTCGGCGATGACCTCTTTGCGCGGCTCATGGCGGCGGATCCGGCTCGGGAACTCCCCCTCTACCGCGCGGCTGCTGACGTTTTGGTCAAACTGCACGCCGCCCCCCTGCCGGAACTGTCGATTTGCGATGCCGATTGGCTGACCGATATGGCCTCCCCCGCCTTCGACTTTTACGCCCCCACAGGCGGGCAGAGCGCAAACGCCGCTTTCGCACAGGCTTTCCGCCCCCTCGCCGCAGCGTTGGATGACAGCCCGAAGGTTGTGATCCTGCGCGATTATCACGCCGAGAACCTGCTTTGGCTGCCAGAGCGCGAAGGGGCGGCGCGGGTCGGTTTGCTGGATTTTCAAGACGCGCTGCTCGGCCACCCGGCCTATGATCTCGTCTCGATCCTGCAAGACGCCCGCCGCGATGTGCCCCGCGCGGTGGAGGCGCAGATCATCGACGATTACCTTGCCCAAACCGGACAGGCGGAAACCCCCTTCCGCCGCGCCTATGCACTGCTTGGCGCCCAGCGCAATCTGCGCATCTTGGGGATCTTTGCGCGCCTCTGTCTGCGCGATGGCAAACCGCATTACGTCGATCTAATCCCCCGCGTCTGGCAGCATCTGCAACATAACCTGCGCCATCCCGCGCTTGCCGATGTGGCGGAGGCAATCGCAGGCGTGCTGCCCCCGCCGACCCCCGAATTTCTGGAGCAACTGAAAAGCCAATGCGCGACAATCCCGACGCCATCATGATGTTCGCGGCCGGGTTCGGCACGCGTATGAAACATCTCACCCAGAACCAGCCCAAGCCCATGGTGCCGGTCGCGGGCCGCCCCTTGATTGACCATGCGCTCGGCCTTGCCCG
This sequence comes from Sulfitobacter sp. 1A15106, assembly GCF_043556995.1. Taxonomy (NCBI): domain Bacteria; kingdom Pseudomonadati; phylum Pseudomonadota; class Alphaproteobacteria; order Rhodobacterales; family Roseobacteraceae; genus Sulfitobacter; species Sulfitobacter sp. 1A15106. The sequence goes on from NZ_JBIFFM010000003.1 coordinate 350,604, forward strand.
CGGGATATCCCCTGCGCGGATCGTGGCGAACCTGCACTACCTCCCCAACCAGTTAGAGGCACATCTGAAAGCGCAGGATGTGCAAACGGTGATCGAAGCGCCCCAGATCCTCGACACCGGCGGCGGGCTGCGCAACGCGCTGCCGCTGCTGGGGACGGGTCCGGTTTTCACCATGAACAGTGACGCGATCTGGGCCGGGGCGAACCCGCTCGAAATGCTCCGCAACGCATGGGATCCGGCGCGGATGGACGCGCTTTTGATGACCGTGCCGTTGGAAAACACCCTTGGCCATGGCGGCACGGGCGACTTTACCCGCGCCGCGGATGGCCGCCTGCAACGGGGGCCGGGCGAGGTCTATGGCGGGGTGCAGATCATCAAGACCGATCTGCTGGCCGATATCGAAGCCGAGGCATTCTCGCTCAACCTGTTGTGGGACATGATGCTGGCACGCGGGACGCTGTTTGGCCTGCCCTATAGCGGGCGCTGGTGCGATGTGGGGCACCCCGGCGGCATTCCCCTTGCCGAAAGCCTCTTGGCAGGTGCCGATGTTTGAGGCGCAGGACAGCCCCCGCGTCTTTGGCCTTGCCCCCGGCGTAGATTTCCCGCGCGGATTGGTGCGCGGGCTGTGCGACCGGTTGGAGAATGGCCCGCCCGAGGCGATGGCCCGTGTCGAGTTACTGGTCAACACCAACCGCATGGCGCGTCGGCTGCGCCATGATTTCGACGCGGGTCCGGCAGGATTTCTGCCGCGCATCCGGCTGATCACTGACCTTGATGCATTGGCCCCCGGCATCGCGCTCCCCGCTCCGACACCGCCGCTGCAACGGCGGCTGGAACTCATTCAACTCGTGTCGCGCCTGCTGGATGCCGCACCCGATCTCGCGCCGCGCGCCTCGCTCTATGCGCTGTCGGACAGTCTGGCGGGGTTGATCGACGAAATGCAGGGCGAAGGCGTCTCGCCCGAGACGGTGGCCGGGCTGGACGTTGGCAACCTCTCTGCCCATTGGGAGCGGGCACAGCGGTTCCTCGCCATCGCGCATGACTATCTGGGCCAAACCACCACCCGCCCGGATGCCGAAGCACGTCGGCGGCAGCTGGTCGCCCGGATCATCGCCCGTTGGCAGGACGCGCCACCGCAGCACCCGGTGATCCTTGCCGGATCCACCGGCTCGCGCGGGACCACCGCGCTGTTGATGGAGGCCGTGGCTCGCCTGCCGCAGGGCGCGATCATCCTGCCGGGGTTCGATTTCGAGATGCCGACCGCCGTTTGGAACGAGTTGGATCAGGCGCTTCTGGCCGAGGATCACCCACAATACCGCTTCCGCAAGCTGATGAACATGCTCGGCGTGGCGCGTGGCGCGGTCGCGCCGTGGTGCGAGATGCCTCCGGTATCCACCGCCCGCAACAAGCTGGTGTCGCTCTCGCTTCGGCCTGCGCCCGTCACCCATGCTTGGCTGAACGAAGGGCCGAAGCTGGAAGACCTGCAAGGTGCCACCGCTGACATTACCCTGATCGAAGCACCCACCCCCCGGGTCGAGGCTTTGGCCATCGCGCTGCGCCTGCGCCAAGCTGCCGAGGATGGTGTGAAGGCCGCCTTGATCACCCCCGACCGGATGCTCACCCGGCAGGTCACCGCAGCGCTCGACCGGTGGGGCATTCTGCCCGATGACAGCGCCGGGATGCCGCTGCAACTCTCCCCGCCGGGGCGGTTCTTGCGCCATGTGGCGGCGCTCTTTGTCCGAAAACTGGATGCCGAAGCGCTGCTGACCCTGCTGAAACATCCGCTGACCCACAGCGGCGCGGGGCGGAATTTCCACCAGCTCTATACCCAACGCTTGGAGGCTGAGATCCGCCGCCATGGGCTGCCCTACCCCGACGCCGAAGGCTTGGCCGAGATTGCAGAGCGCGCCGCAAAGCGGATGGAAGACCCCAGCGGTTTCCGCGATTGGGTCGCTTGGCTGGGCGAGGTTTTCCCCGGCCATGACACCCCCGGAGAACGGCCCCTGCCCGAATGCGTCGCCGCGCATCTGGCGCTGGCCGAAAGGATCGCCGCCGGGCAATCCGCCGATCCCGACCACCTGCTTTGGCAGCAAGGCGCGGGCATCGCGGCCGAGGCGGTGATGGCGAACCTCACGGAACATGCCCCCCACGGCGGGGCGATGAACGCCGCCGATTATGCCGATCTCTTGGGCGCGCTCTTGGCCCAAGAAGAGGTGCGCGAGGCCGATACCCCGCATCCCGATATCATGATCTGGGGCACGATGGAGGCACGGGTGCAGGGGGCCGAGCTGGTCATCCTTGGCGGTTTGAACGAAGGCACATGGCCCGAAGCGCCGCCGCCCGATCCGTGGCTCAACCGTCAAATGCGCGAGAAAGCCGGGCTGCTGCTGCCCGAACGGCGCATCGGCCTGTCGGCACATGACTATCAACAGGCCATCGCCAGCCCCGAGGTTTGGATCACCCGCGCGATCCGCTCGGACGAGGCCGAGATGGTGCCGTCACGCTGGCTGAACCGCTTGGGCAACCTGCTGGGCGGCTTGGGCGACACCGGCGGGCCGGAGGCGTGGAAGGCCATGCAGCAGCGCGGCAACCACTGGCTGGATCAGGTGCGCGCCTTGGAAGCGGTGGCGCGCACCGCCCCGGCCACGCGCCCCTCGCCCCGCCCACCGCGCGCGGCGCGCCCCCGCAAGCTGTCAGTGACCGAGATCAAGACGCTGATCCGCGATCCATACGCGATCTATGCCAAACACAGCCTGAAACTGCGCCCGATCAACCCGCTGGTGCAATCGCCCGATGCGCCGGTGCGCGGCATCGTCCTGCATCGCATCATGGAGGATTTCGTCAAACTGGTGGCCCGCGATCCGGCACGGCTGACCCGCGACACGCTGATGCAAGTGGCCGCCGAGGTGCTGGAGGAAGAAGCCCCCTGGCCCGCCGCCCGCGCCATGTGGCTGGCGCGAATTGACCGGATCGCGGATTGGTTCATCGCCCGCGAAAGCCAACGCGCCGAGTTCTCTAGCCCCGTCGCTTTCGAACAGGGCGCGCAGGGCAGCTACACCTTTGCCGATCTCGGCTTTACCCTCAGCGGCTTTGCCGACCGGATCGACCAGACCGATGACGGCGATGTGCTGATCTACGACTACAAAACCGGCACCCCGCCCGGCAAAAAGGAGCAGCGGCTTTTCGACAAGCAACTCTTGATCGAAGCGGCGATGGTCGAACGGGGCGGTTTTCCCGAGGTGGGCGTGGCCCATGTGGCCCATGCCGCCTTTATCGGTCTAGGGTCGAAACCCGTCGAAGTCCCCGCCCCGCTGGACGAAGAGAACCCGCAAGAGGTGCTGGCCGGTCTGCACGCGCTGCTCTCGCGCTACCTCGATGAGGGTCAGGGCTTTACCGCACGGCGGATGGTGCAAAGTGATGCCTTTGCCGGAAACTTCGACCAATTGGCGCGGTTCGGAGAATGGGATGGCACCAGCCCCGCCCGACCGGAGGATCTGGAATGATGCGTGATTTCAACGATGCCACCCGCGCCCAGATCGAAGCGGCGCGGCCCGATGCCTCCACCTGGCTGACGGCCAACGCGGGCTCTGGCAAGACCCGCGTGCTGACCGACCGCGTGGCGCGGCTGCTGCTCGACGACGTGGAGCCGCAGCACATCCTTTGCCTGACCTATACCAAGGCGGCGGCCTCGGAGATGCAGAACCGCCTGTTCAAACGCTTGGGCGAATGGGCGATGCTGAAGGACGCGGCACTGCGCAGCGCCTTGGCCGATCTTGGCGTTCAGGGCGAATTGACACCCGAGCAACTGCGCAATGCCCGCACCCTTTTTGCCCGCGCGATCGAGACGCCCGGCGGCCTGAAAATTCAGACCATCCACTCTTTCTGCGCGGCCCTTCTGCGCCGCTTCCCACTGGAGGCGCAGGTCAGCCCGCAATTCACAGAGATTGAAGACCGCGCCGCCGATCTGCTGCGGGCCGAGATCGTCGATGAGATGGCTGAAGGCGAAGACGCCCCGCTGGTCGCCGAGATCGCGCGGCACTACACCGGCGAGGATTTCGCCAGCCTTACCCGTAGCATCGTAGGCCAGCGCGACGCCTTCGCCACGCCTCGCTCTTGGCCCGAGATCCTGACGCTTTTCGCGCAGCCCGAAGACCTGACCGAAGAGAATATCGCAGCCTCGGTTTTCCTCGGCAGCGAAGCGGCGATGATGGCGGAGATCATTCCCCATCTGCTGGCCAAAGGCGGCAACGACGGCAAGGCGGGCGCGGCGCTGCAAGAGATCGACCGTTATGATCTGTCCGCCCTGCCCCAGCTTGAAAACATCCTCCTGACCGGCAGCGGCGCCAAGGCGCCCTTCACCGCCAAGATCGGCAGTTTCCCGACCAAACCGACGCAAAAGGTTATCGCCGACCAGATGCCGCAGCTTGAGCAATTGATGCAACGCGTCGAAGATGCCCGCGAAGCGCGGCTGGCGCTGAAGGCGGCGCGCAAATCCTATGTGCTGCACCGTTTCGCGGCCCGCTTTCTTGACCGCTACGCGGATGAGAAACAAAAACGCGGCTGGCTCGACTTTGACGATCTGATCCTCAAAGCCCGCGCATTGCTGACCGACAAGGCCGTGGCCGCTTGGGTGCTGTTCCGCATCGACGGCGGCATCGACCATATCCTTGTCGACGAGGCGCAGGACACCTCGCCCCGGCAATGGGACGTGATCGAACGGCTAACGGATGAATTTTACTCCGGCGCCGGGGCGCGTAACGAGGTGGATCGCACCCTCTTCGTCGTGGGCGATAAGAAGCAATCGATCTACTCTTTCCAAGGCGCGGACCCCGAAGAGCTGGACCGCAAAGGCACGACATTCGAACAGAAGATCGGTGAGGCCGGGCAGTTTTTCCAGCGCCGCAGTCTTGCCTATTCCTTCCGCTCCTCTTCGGCGATTTTGCAAGCGGTCGATGGGGTTTTCGACCCCGCGATCCAGACCGGCTTTACCAATGACGGCCATATGGCCTTCAAAGATCGCCTGCCCGGCCGCGTCGATCTCTGGCCCTTCATCGAAAAGGCAGGCCCTGACGAGGAAGGTGATTGGACCGATCCCGTCGACCGGCGCAGCGCGCGGCATCACACGGTGCAACTGGCCGAACGCATCGCGCGGCGCATCAAGGAGCTGACGACCGAGGAGCATTACCTCCCCGACGACAGCAGGGGCGGCTTGGCGCGGCGGCGCATCCAACCGGGGGATTTCCTGATCCTCGTGCAGCGCCGCTCGGCCCTCTTTTCCGAGATCATCCGCGCTTGCAAGGCGGCGGAACTGCCCATCGCCGGGGCCGACAGGCTCAAGGTCGGGGCCGAACTGGCGGTGCGCGATCTGGCGGCGATCCTGTCGTTCCTCGCCACGCCGGACGACGATCTATCGCTTGCCACCGCGCTGAAATCGCCGCTTTTCGGCTGGTCGGAACAAGAGCTTTTCACCCTCGCCCATTACCGCAAAGAGGATCACCTCTGGCAAGCCTTGCGCAACCAGACCGAGGCCCACGCCGCCACCCTCGCCGTGCTGCGCGACCTACGCGGGCAAGTCGATTACCTACGCCCCTACGATCTGATCGAACGCATCCTCACCCGCCATGATGGGCGGCGCAAACTGCTGGCGCGGCTGGGGCCAGAGGCCGAGGATGGGATCAACGCGATGTTGAGCCAAGCGCTGTCTTACGAGCGCGGCACGGTGCCCAGCCTGACCGGGTTCCTGCAATGGATGCAGACCGATGATCTGGAAATCAAACGTCAGATCGACAGCGCGTCGAACCAGATCCGGGTGATGACGGTGCATGGTGCCAAGGGTCTGGAAGCGCCGATCGTGATCCTGCCCGACACCGGGCGGCGCGATGTGACGATCAAGGATGAGATCATCACCGTTGACGGCACCCCCGTCTGGAAAGCCCCGGCAGATGACATGCCCCAGCCCATGCGCGCGCGGCTAGACGAGATGAAAGAGGCCGCGCTGCAAGAGCGGCTTCGCCTGTTCTATGTCGCCATGACGCGGGCCGAGAAATGGCTGATCGTGGCCGCGGCAGGGGAATTGTCGAAAGATGAATCCTCTTGGTATCAGATCACCGCAGCCGCTCTGGCCAGGCTCCGGGCCGAGCCTTTGGGCGACGATGGCACGCTGCGGTACCAGCAGGGTGATTGGGATGCGCTCGACATCATAGAGACGCCTGAGAAAACCCTAACAACGCCCACGTTAGACCCTGTTTTCACCCGCTCCGCCCCCTCCCCCAAGGAAGAGGATAAGACCCTCTCGCCCTCGGATCTCGGCGGAGCCAAGGCGCTCGCGGGTGAGGCCGGGCTCGATATGGACACCGCGTTGAGCTATGGCACGCTGGTCCATGAGTTGCTGGAACATCTGCCGCTGATGGGGACGGATGCCCGGGAAGTCTTTCTGGAGCGGTTGGCCCGCACACACCCCGCCGAGATGATCGCCCGCGCGGAAGATGAGGCGGAAGCGGTGCTGAACACCCCTGCCCTCGCCCCGCTGTTCGCTGAGACAACCCTCGCCGAAGTGCCCGTGACCGGCAGCCTTGGTGACCAGCGCCTGCATGGCACGATCGACCGTTTGGTGATTGCGGAGGATCGCATCCTTGCCGTCGATTTCAAGACCAACCGCGTGGTCCCCGGCACGGCTGAGGCCTGCCCCGACGGGCTGCTGCGCCAGATGGGCGCCTATGCTCATATGCTGCGCCAAATCTACCCGGATCGGCAGATCGGGACGGCCATTCTATGGACCGCTACCCCCACGCTTATGGTGTTACCCAACGATATCGTGACAAATGCCCTGCGCGCCCTGCCATATCTTGACGCCACTGCCGCGCATTCATAGGTTCAGGCCTCAACCCATTCCTGTCAGGAGAGCATCATGGCAACCGTCGCAGTCACCGACGACACTTTCGACGCAGAAGTCAAAAATTCGGACATTCCGGTTCTGGTCGATTTCTGGGCCGAATGGTGCGGCCCGTGCAAACAGATCGGCCCTTCGCTGGAAGAGCTGTCGGATGAAATGAACGGTCGCGTGAAGATCGTCAAAGTCAACGTCGACGAGAACCCGAACTCGCCCGCCCAAGTCGGCGTGCGCGGCATCCCGGCGCTGTTCATCTTCAAGGACGGGCAGGTCGTGTCCAACCTCGCCGGTGCGCGCCCCAAGGCGGCCCTGCAAAGCTGGATCGAAGAATCCATCTAAGGTTAACGCCTTAGGCATTGAGTTACGAAAACGGGCGTCCTTCGGGGCGCCCTTTTCATTTGGGCAAAGCCTCTGGCCACATCACCGCAAGCGTGCCCCCGCATCACAAGCGGCAGCCCTGCCCCACGCGCAACCGGCGCTGCCCTTGTCCTGCCCTGCCACGGGGGCCATATAGAGCGCCAAGCGACAGGAGGCCCCATGGCACAGAACGACGATTTCCCCGGTTGGCACGGGACCACGATCATTGGCGTCAAAAAAGGCGGCGAAGTGGTGATTGCCGGTGACGGACAGGTCAGCCTTGGCCAGACCGTGATCAAAGGCACCGCGCGCAAGGTGCGCAAGCTCAGCCCCGGCGGCTATGACGTGGTGGCGGGGTTTGCGGGCTCCACGGCGGATGCCTTTACCCTGCTGGAACGGTTGGAGGCCAAACTGGAAGCGACACCGGGTCAATTGGCCCGTGCCAGTGTCGAATTGGCCAAGGACTGGCGCACCGATAAATACCTGCAAAAGCTCGAAGCGATGCTGATCGTGACCGACGGGAAAGACCTGCTGGTCATCACCGGCGCGGGCGATGTGCTGGAGCCGGAGCATGAGGTCGCCGCCATCGGATCGGGCGGGAACTATGCCCTCGCCGCCGCGCGCGGCATGATGGACAGCGACCGGGACGCCGAAACCATTGCCCGTGATGCCATGGCGATCGCCGCCGACATCTGCGTCTACACCAACGGCAAACTCACCGTGGAGAAAATCACCGCATGACCGACCTGACCCCCCGCGAGATCGTATCCGAACTGGACCGCTATATCATCGGCCAGAACGACGCCAAACGCGCCGTGGCCGTGGCCCTGCGCAACCGCTGGCGCCGCAAACAGCTGAGCGATGACCTGCGCGATGAAGTCTACCCAAAGAACATCCTGATGATCGGCCCCACCGGTGTCGGCAAGACTGAGATCAGCCGCCGCTTGGCGAAGCTCGCCCGCGCGCCCTTCATCAAGATCGAAGCGACGAAGTTCACCGAAGTCGGCTATGTCGGCCGTGATGTGGAACAGATCATCCGCGATCTGGTGGACAGCTCCATCGCCATGACCCGCGAGTTCATGCGCGAAGACGTTAAAGCCAAGGCCGAACAGGCCGCCGAGGACCGCGTGATCGACGCCATCGCCGGCACCGATGCCCGCGACGGCACGCGCGAGATGTTCCGCAAGAAGCTCCGCGCAGGCGAACTCGATGACACGATGATCGAGCTTGAGGTCGCCGATACCTCCAGCCCCTTCCCGATGATGGACATTCCCGGCCAGCAAGGCATGGGGATGATGAACCTCGGCGATATTTTCGGCAAAGCCATGGGCGGCCGCACCACCAAGAAACGCATGGCCGTGGCCGATAGCTATGACGTGCTGGTGGGCGAAGAGGCCGACAAGCTGCTCGACGACGAAGCCGTGAACCGCGCCGCCATTGAAGCGGTCGAGCAAAACGGCATCGTCTTCCTTGATGAGATCGACAAGGTCTGCGCCCGTTCTGACGCGCGCGGTGGCGATGTTTCCCGCGAAGGGGTGCAGCGCGACCTGCTGCCGCTGATCGAAGGCACCGTCGTTTCGACGAAATATGGTCCGGTGAAGACCGACCACATCCTCTTCATCGCCTCGGGCGCGTTCCATATCGCCAAGCCTTCGGACCTTTTGCCCGAATTGCAGGGCCGTCTGCCGATCCGCGTCGAACTACGGGCGCTGACCGAGGATGATTTCGTCCGCATCCTGACCGAGACCGACAATGCGCTGACGCGGCAGTACACCGCCCTGATGGGGACCGAGGAACTGACCGTGACCTTCACCGAAGAGGGGATCGCGGCGCTGGCCAAGATCGCGGCGGAGGTGAACACCTCGGTCGAGAACGTCGGCGCACGGCGGCTTTATACGGTGATGGAACGGGTCTTCGAAGAAGTCTCCTTCGACGCGCCCGACCGCTCGGGGCAAGAGATCACCGTCGATGCCGATTTCGTTGAAAAGAACCTTGGCGAATTGACCCGCTCCACCGATCTCAGCCGCTACGTTCTTTAGGGCTTTCCTTTCCTCCATGCCCCGGCGATGAAAGGGGCATGGAGTACCTCTCGTTTCTGCGGCGCAACTGGCTGTTTCTACTGGCCGGTTTCCTGCTGACCTTCACCTCGTCCTATGGGCAAACCTATTTCATCTCGCTCTTTGCGGGGGCGGTGAAGGGCGACTTTGGCCTCAGTGACGGCCAATGGGGCGGCATCTATACCATCGGCACGACGTTGTCGGCCATCACCATGGTCTGGGCCGGAGTGCTGACGGACCGCTTTCGTGTGCGGGTGCTGGCCCTTGGCGTGATGCTGGGGCTGGCGGGCGCCTGTTTGGCGATGGCGGCGGTGCCGAATTGGATCGCGCTGATCCTTGTCATCTACGCATTGCGGCTGACCGGGCAGGGGATGATGTCTCAGCTTGGGCAGGTCGCCATGGTGCGCTGGTTTGAGGCATCGCGCGGCAAGGCGCTTTCGCTATCCTCAATGGGTTTCGCCGCTGGTCAGGCATTTCTGCCGGTGATCTTCGTGGCGCTTTTCGCCAGCTTCCACTGGCGCAGCCTTTGGGTACTGGCCGCGGTGCTGGTGCTACTGACAATCCCGGTGATCCTGATGCTGCTGCGGCAAGAGCGCACCCCGCAAAGCATGGCCGATCAGGCGCAGCGCGCGGGTATGAAAGGGCGGCATTGGACCCGGGCCGAGATGTTCCGCTCGGGCCTGTTCTGGATGATTATCCCGCTGGCCATCGGCCCCGCGGCATGGGGCACGGCCCTGTTCTTTCAGCAGGTGCATCTGACCCAAGTAAAGGGATGGGCCTTGGTCGAATTCGTGGCTTTGATGCCGGTCTATACAATCTCGGCGGTGGCCTCGACCTTCCTCTCGGGCTGGGCGATCGACCGTTTCGGCGTCAGCCGCGTTGTGCCTGTGATGATGCTGCCCTTTGCCCTGTCATTCGCGGTGCTCGCCTATGCCGACACGCTGTGGATGGCCGGGATCGGCTTGCTGATTTTCGGCATGGGGCAGGGGATGCAATCCACCGCGCCGGCGGCCTTCTGGGCCGAGTATTTCGGCACCCGCCATGTGGGGTCGATTAAAGCGGTCGCCGCCGCGCTGATGGTCTTTGGCTCGGCCATCGGGCCGGGGGTGACGGGGCTGTTCATCGACTTGGGCGTCGATTTCCCGCAGCAGATGCTGCCCATCGCGCTTTATTATCTGATCGCCGCAGGCTTGGCCGCATGGGCGATTGCGCGCTACAAACCGCTGCTGTGCGGTTAACGGTTGCGCCGCAGGTAGACGTAATAGGCCCCGCCGCCGCCGTGGCTGACATGGGCCTGCGCGACCTGTAGCACGAGACCGCTGAGCGGTGGCATCGACAGCCACTGGGGCACCTGATGGCGCAGCACCCCATCGCGCACGGGGATCGGGCCACCGTCGTCGCGCCGCTTGCCCTTACCGGTGATCACCAGCACCAACCTTTTGCCCCGCGCATGGGCATCCATGATGAAACCATTGAGCGCCGGATGCGCCCGGTCAAGGGTCATGCCATGCAGGTCGATCCGGCCCTCGGGGCGCAGCTTGCCACGTTTGAGCTTGCCGTAAGCCTTGTGGTCCATCTGAACCGGCGCAGCTTTCATCTGTTCGGCCAACGTCGGGCGCAGGTCGTTGCTGCGCTTTTTCATGTTGGGCTGCGGCTTGTTGCCCTGCAGGGCGATCTTGGCGCGCCGAACCTGCGGCGGGGCAGGGGCGGGGGCGTCGATCTCGGGCGTGAACAGCTTATTCAACTCCAGCTTCTCGGTCCGCTCGGTCACCCGGCGCCAAAGTTCGAGATCATCTTCGTTCAAGCGGCGCCGTTTCATATCGCGCTCTCCGGCAGGAAGGCATAGGCGCGCTGGATCGGCATCAAAACCACCATCCGCCCCGGATCGCGCAGACGACCCGCCGCGCGGCCCGCTTTGTCACCGGTGCCAAAAAACACATCCGCACGCTGCGCGCCCTTGATGGCCGAGCCTGTATCCTGCGCGACCATGAGACGGCGTAGAGGCTCCTTCCCGTCCTTCTCGATCCAGACCGGCGCGCCGAGCGGCACATGCGATGGGTCGACCGCGATGCTGCGCATGGCAGTGATGGACCGGTTCATCGCGCCCAGCGGCCCCTTGTCGGCGGGCACGCGGCTGACCTCGCGAAAGAATACGTAAGAGGGATTGTGATAGAGCAGTTCCCGGCCATCTTCGGGGTTGCGACGCACCCAGTTCTTGATGACATCGGCGCTGACCTGATGCGCCTCGTAGACCCCACGCCGCACTAATTCGACCCCGACCGAGCGGTAATCATGGCCATTCGCGCCGCGATAGCCCACCCGCAGATAGCTGCCATCGGGCAGGCGAATACGGCCAGAACCCTGAATTTGCAGAAAGAAAAGCTCTACCGGGTCATCGACCCAAGCGATCTCAAGCCCGCGGTCGCGCATCACGTCGCCATCTAGGATCTCGCGTCTGGTGAGCCAGGGGCGGATCTGCTCGGCCTCGGGGGGCATGGCGTAGATGGGATATTGAAACCGGGCAGAGGGGTAGAGATCGCCGTCCAATTCAGGTTCGAAATACCCGGTGAAAAGCGCGTCTTTGCCGTCTTCCATCAGAACGGGGCGAAAGAACAATTCGAAAAACTGCCGGGGGTCGGGGCCATCTTTGGCCAGCTTGCAGAGCGCGCGCCAATCGACATCTTTCATGTCGCCGCAGGTGCTAGTGAAAACCTCGAAGGCAGCGGCGTGGTCATCTTTGGCCCAGCCCTCAAGCTGGTCGAAATCCATGACAGTATAATGCACCTCTGCTGCGGACGGCGTGTTCATCGACACACCGCCCAACAGCGCAAGAGCGCCAAGCGCACGCGCTACCCGTCTGTGGAAACCAACAGCCAATTCGGATCGTCCGAGCCCATGACACGGGCGAAGACCCATGTATCTTTTTGGCGTTTGATTTCTTTGCTGCTGCCCTCGACAATCTCGCCCTCGCGGTTGCGAACCTCCGAGGTCAGCTCGCCGACGAAGCGGATGGTGAGTTCGGCTTCTTTCGTGGTCTCGTCCATCTTGGCGTCGATCAGTTCCATCTCGCGCACGCCGATGAAAGTCGCCTCGATCGTTAGACCTTGATCCTCCCGCGCGGCGACGCCGTCAACAAAGCTTTCATAGACGTCATCGGCCAGAAACGGCTGAATTTCCGCCAAATCGCCCCGCTCATAGCCCATGACGATCATCTCATAGGCGCCACGCGCGCCTTGCAGGAAATCGCTGACGCCAAAGGACGGCTCGACCCGCTTCATCTCGGCCAAGGCCTTGCCCGAGGGGCTGTCTTCGGGAACGTGGTCGGTGATATCGAGATCCGGGCCACCTTCGATCACTTCAAACGCGGGGCCGCTGCGGGCGCTTGGCGTTTGATCGGTCACCGGGGGCTTTTCAAAACCCTCACGCGTGCCGAGCACGTTTTTCAGCCGCAGGATCAGGAATACGGCGATACCGGCAAGCACCAGAAGCTGTATCAGGGGAGAATTCATCGAAACCTCATTCAGGGGTGGCATGGAAACATGCGAGTTAAGCTCTTATGTAGGTGTTCGACCGGGGCAAGTCCACTCTGCCCCCAGCGAAAGGACCCCGCCACATGTGGCTATTGATCGCATTTATCGCCGTGCCTCTGATCGAGATCACGCTTTTCATCCAAGTCGGTGGCGCCATCGGCCTTGGCTGGACGCTGGCCGTGGTGGTTTTGACCGCCATTTTGGGCACATGGTTGGTGCGGTCTCAGGGCGCGCTGGCGCTTGGGCAGTTGCGCAGTTCCTTCAATGACTTGCGCGACCCGACCGAGCCTTTGGTGCATGGCGCGATGATCCTGTTTTCCGGCGCGCTGTTGCTGACGCCGGGGTTCTTCACCGATGCTGTTGGCTTTGCCTTTCTGGTGCCGCGCTTTCGCGCCGCCGCCTATCGCGCGATCCGCGATCGGGTGAAGGTCCAAAGCTTTGGCACCCCCGGCGGCATGGGGCAGCGGCCCGGTCCGCAACGCCGCGGCGATCCGCGCGGTGATGTGATCGACGGGGATTTTCACGAAATTCCCGAACAGCCGCGCCAGACCAAGGGCCCCTCGGGCTGGACTAAGGATTGAGCGGCCCGTGCCGACCTGTTAAGTCCGGGTAGATTTAAGAAATTCACCACAACAGGACACAGAAAATGGCAGAAAACGAAACCGCACAACCCAAGCAACCGCAGATGCGCGTGCTGGGCCAGTTCATCCGCGACATGTCGTTCGAAAACATCATGGCGCAGAAGGGTGCCCCGGCGGATGTACAGCCCGACGTGCAGGTTCAGGTCAACCTCGACGCGAAAAAGCGTTCGGGCGAGAACCAGTATGAAACCGCGATCAAGCTGAACATCACCTCCAAAGCGAAAGACGGCGACGCGACGCTTTTCGTGCTGGAAATCGACTATGTCGGTATCTTCCAAGTCGAAAACGTGCCGGAAGAGCAGATGCACCCCTATCTGCTGATCGAATGCCCGCGCATGATCTTCCCCTTCCTGCGCCGCATCGTCAGCGACGTGACCCGTGACGGTGGCTTCCCGCCGCTGAACCTTGAAAACATCGACTTCCTTTCGCTGTACCGCAACGAAGTGGCACGCCGTCAGGCCGAAAACCCGCCAAAAGCCGACGCCTAAGCGTCAGCCAAGCTGTTTCCACAGCGCGTCGTCGCCCAGTTTGCCGACAAATTCGGCATGGGCGGCGGCTTCGGCCTCTGTCAGACGCGAGGGCAGGGGCGTGGGCCGCGGTTTCGGGGTCCAGCGCGTCTCCGGCTCGCCCGTCTTGCGCTCCGGCGCCGAGGACAGCGCGAAGTCCGGCTGCCGCCCCCCAATCAGTTCCAAATAGACTTCGGCCAAGATCTCACTGTCGAGCAAGGCGCCGTGCAGCGTCCGCGAGGTGTTATCAATGCCAAAGCGACGGCAGAGCGCGTCGAGCGAAGCGGGTGAGCCCGGAAAGCGTTTGCGCGCAATCTCCAGCGTGTCGAGCGCTTGTTCCCATGGGATCTGCGGCAGGCCCATCCAGCGCAGCTCAGCGTTCAGGAATTTGATATCGAAGGCCGCGTTGTGGATGATCAGCTTTGAGTCGCCGATAAAGTCGAGAAACTGCCGCCCGATCTGCGCGAACTTGGGCTTGTCGCGCAAAAAGTCATCGCCCAGCCCGTGCACCTGAAAGGCTTCCTCGGGCATCGAGCGTTCGGGGTTGATGTATTGGTGATAGGTCTCGCCGGTGGCCATGTGATTCATCAGCTCGACCGCGCCGATCTCGACGATGCGGTCGCCGCTTTCGGGGTCAAAGCCGGTGGTTTCGGTATCGAGCACGATTTCACGCATGGCGCAGTCTTTCCCTGATGTCGCGGATCACCGCCCGCACCTGCGCGCGGGCATGGTCGAGCGTGTCGGTCACTATCACATAGTCCGAGCGGGCGCACTTCTCTTCGGCGGGCATTTGCTTGGCGCGGATGGCGTCGAATTGCGCCTCTGTCATCGTGCCGCGCGCCAGTACCCGGTCGCGCTGGACCTCTGCCGGGATCGACACGCAGGCCACCGCGTCCATCGCAGCCTCGCCGCCGGTCTCGAACAGCAGCGGAATGTCCAGAACGGCGATGTCGCTATCCGCCTGCGCCAGAAACGTCGCCCGGTCTTCGGCCACCAGTGGATGCACGATGGCCTCAATCCGGGGCAGGGCGGTCGGATCGGCGGCGATGACCTCTTTCAACGCGGCACGAGAGACGCCGCCGCCCTCAATGGCCTCCGGGAAAGCCGCCTGCATCGGCGCAACGGCAGCGCCGCCCAGTGCATAAAGCCGGTGCACCGCCGCGTCGGCGTCCCAGACGGCGCAGCCTTCTTCGGCGAACATTTTCGCCGTGGTCGATTTACCCATGCCGATGGAGCCGGTGAGCCCGAGGTGAAACATCAGCGCAGCACCGCCGTTCGCGTGGCGCGGTCGACCTCGGGCCGCTGGCCGAACCAACGCTCGAACGCTGGGACCGCCTGATGCAACAACATGCCCAGCCCGTCGACCGTGACGCAGCCCATATCCTCAGCCGTTTCAAGCAGATGGGTCCGCAGCGGGGCGTAAACGAGATCCGTCACCACGGTGCCGGGGCGCAGCCCATCCAGCGGCACCCGCAAGGCGCCTTTGCCAATCATGCCAAGCGATGTGGTGTTCACCAACAAACTGGCGTGATCGATCATATTGCCCGCCTGCACCCAATCGACGACTTTGACCCGGCCGCCGAAATCGCGCTGCAACTGCTCCGCCCGGACGCGGGTGCGGTTTGACAGGCAGATCTCAGGCACACCAGCATCCAAAAGCGCCGAGACAACCGCCCGCGCCGCGCCCCCCGCGCCCAAGACGGCCGCCGGTCCGGCCTTCGGATCCCAATCCGGCGCACCGGCTTTGAGGTTTTCGATGAAGCCGTAGCCATCCGTATTATCCGCGTGAATTTTGCCATCGGCGCGAAAGATCAACGTATTGGACGCGCCGATCAGAGTGGCACGGTCGGTGATAAGATCCGCGATCTCCATCACCGCTTCTTTATGGGGGATCGTCAGGTTCACCCCGACAAAGCCCATCTTGGGCAGCGTTCTCAGCACCTCTTCCAGATCATCGGGGGCCACATCAAGCGGCACATAATGACCGGCGATGCCATAGGTCTCCAGCCAATGGCGATGCAACTGCGGGGATTTGGAATGCGCGATGGGCGATCCGATCACACCAGCGAGGGGGATTTTGGGCAGGCTCATGTCGTGAGGTCTCCGCGCAGCGTCAGGTAATTCAACAGTTCAAGAAATGGCATACCGAGGACGTGAAAGTAATCCCCCTCGATCTGGGTGAAGAGCCGCACGCCTTCCTCTTCCAGCTTATAGCAGCCCACGGCGTGGCGAATGCTCTCCCAGTTTCGCGCGACGTAGTCTTCTATATAGGCGTCGCTGGCCTCGCGCATGCGCAGCCGCACCTGACCGACGTGCCGCCAGAGCGGTTCACCGTCTTCATAAAGCACGGCGGCGGAAAGCAACGAGTGCCGATCCCCGCGCAGCCGGTGAAGCTGCGCAATCGCCTCGTCCCGGTCTTGCGGCTTGTGCAACATCTCCCCGCGATGTTCCAACACCTGATCGCAGCCCAGAACCAGTGCGCCGGGGTGCCGCTCGCTGACCTTGCGGGCTTTCATCTCGGCCAAGGTATCGGCGATGTCGCGCGGCTTGGCCTCTTCGGCCCGCAGCGCGGCGGTTATCATCTCTTCGTCGATCTTGGCTGGGATCACCTCATGCGGGATCGCGGCCTGCGCCAAGAGCTGCGCCCGGATCTCCGAGCCGGAGGCGAGGATAATTTTCTGCGGCATGTGGATAACCCTGTGATGATCTGGCGCAAATCTTGAGGATTTGTTCTGCGAGATAAAAGTTGACAGCACAAGCCCGCAGATCTCGCCCCGAGTCGCGGTTTTTGTCGCCGATTCCCACCCCGATGAATAGGGATAAGCCGCTTGTGCGTATAACCACGAGACTTCACCGGTTATCCCCGCTTTGATACATTTTGTCCCCCGGAAAATACGCCAGCAAGATCTTGAGAAATTTCGACATTCGCGAATCGGGGCCGGCTTATCCACAGGGGGCCGCGAAGTTTGTTCACCTGTTGATAAGCGGCGGTATAAATCATTAATCCACAGGATTCAGGCGCCCTACAATCAACTACATCTTTTCTCTTTTCTTATTTATTAAGAAAGAAGCACGCACACCGGAGCCTTCCCCATGTTCGATCTTCTCAGCCTCGCTTATCCATGGATCAAAGCGCTCCATATCGTGTCGGTCATCAGTTGGATGGCGGCGCTCTTCTACCTACCGCGGCTCTTCGTGCATCATGTCGAACAGGCGGGCTCCGCGGGGCGGATGCATGAAACTTTCGCGATGATGGAATTCAAGCTCGCTCAGTTCATCATGCGGCCCGCGATGATGGCGACATGGGTTTTCGGCCTCTCCCTCGTTCTGACGCCCGGAATCGTGGATTGGACGATGATCTGGCCCTGGACCAAGGGTGCCAGTGTCATCGCCATGACGGTTTTCCATGTTTGGCTGAAAAAACAGGTTAAATCCGTCGAAAGCGGCAACAGTACCGTCACGGGCCGTCAGTTCCGGCTTTTGAACGAAGTGCCGACACTGCTGATGATCGTGATCGTCTTCTCGGTGGTCGTGAAATTCTGAGGCAATTGACTCAAGCGTTGCGGCCGCCTATATCTGCGCCACTGTCCCGTCCGGGGCGGTTTCTGCTTGCCACATTCAAATGATCGACCAGCCCGCATTCTGCTGCGGCTGAACAGGATGCTCCATGACAACCGAAACGCTGAACCTCGCTGATCTCAAGGCGCAGACGCCGAAAAACCTGCTCGCCATGGCCGAAGAGCTGGAGATCGAAAACGCCTCGACCATGCGTAAAGGCGAGATGATGTTCCAGATTCTCCGCGAACGCGCGGATGACGGTTGGGAGATCTCGGGCGACGGCGTGTTGGAAGTGCTGCAAGACGGATTCGGTTTCCTACGCTCTCCCGAAGCGAACTACCTGCCGGGCCCCGATGATATCTACGTCTCGCCCGACATGATCCGCAAATGGTCGCTGCGCACCGGGGACACCATCGAGGGGCTGATCAAGGCGCCCGACGACACCGAACGCTATTTCGCGCTGACCGAAGTGACCAAGATCAACTTCGAGGCGCCCGAAAAGGCGCGCCACAAGGTCGCCTTCGAGAACCTCACGCCGCTTTACCCCGACGAGCGCCTGACGATGGAGGTCGACGACCCCACGATCAAGGACCGCTCGGCGCGGATCATCGATCTGGTGTCACCCATCGGCAAGGGCCAGCGCTCGCTGATCGTCGCCCCGCCGCGCACCGGTAAGACCGTGCTGCTGCAGAACATCGCTAACAGCATCGAGAAAAACCACCCCGAGTGCTACCTGATCGTCCTGCTGATCGACGAACGGCCCGAGGAAGTCACCGACATGCAGCGTTCGGTGAAGGGGGAGGTTGTCTCCTCCACCTTCGACGAGCCGGCCACGCGCCACGTCGCCGTCTCCGAGATGGTGATCGAGAAGGCCAAGCGCCTAGTAGAACACAAGCGCGACGTTGTCATCCTGCTCGATTCGATCACCCGTTTGGGCCGTGCCTTCAACACCGTGGTGCCGTCCTCTGGCAAGGTCCTGACCGGTGGTGTCGACGCCAACGCCCTGCAACGCCCGAAGCGTTTCTTCGGTGCCGCGCGGAACATCGAAGAGGGCGGCTCGCTCACCATCATCGCCACCGCGCTGATCGACACCGGCAGCCGCATGGACGAGGTGATCTTTGAAGAGTTCAAGGGCACCGGCAACTCCGAGATCGTTCTCGACCGCAAGATCGCAGACAAACGCGTCTTCCCGGCGATCGACATCCTCAAGTCCGGCACACGAAAAGAGGATCTTCTGGTCGACAAAGTGGACCTGCAGAAAACCTTCGTGCTGCGCCGCATCCTCAACCCGATGGGCACCACCGATGCCATCGAATTCCTGCTCGGCAAGCTCAAGCAAACCAAGTCGAATTCTGACTTCTTCGACTCCATGAACACCTGAGTTATTTCGTAATAACAATAGGTTAGTGAAATATGGACACGATATTCGCCCAAGCGTCAGCGCCGGGCCGTGCCGGGGTTGCGGTGATCCGCATTTCCGGCCCACAGTCCTTCGCGATCGCGCAGGAGATTACCGGTAAACGTCCTGAAGGGCGCGAGAGTGCGTTGCGAAATCTCCGCGGCATGGGCGGAGAGGTTATCGACCAGGCATTAGTCCTGAGTTTCCCCAGGCCGAACTCCTTCACCGGCGAGGATGTGGTCGAGTTTCAACTGCATGGTTCTATCGCCGTGGTCCGGGCGGTCCTTTCCCTGCTGTCGACCTTCCCCGAAACTCGGATGGCCGAAGCGGGGGAATTCACCCGCCGTGCGTTAGAGAATGAAAAGCTGGATCTCGCGCAGGTCGAAGGGCTGTCAGATCTCATCGAAGCCGAAACAGAAGCCCAGCGAAAGCAAGCGCTTCGCGTTTTGTCGGGCCACCTCGGCGCGCGCGTCGAAGATTGGCGAAAAGACCTGATCCGCGCCGCTGCGCTTCTAGAGGCCACGATCGACTTCGCGGACGAAGAGGTGCCTGTCGACGTCACCCCCGAGGTGGAGGCGCTGCTCTCGAAAGTCGGTAAGGAATTGCAAGCCGAAGCGGAAGGCACCTATGTCGCCGAACGGGTTCGAAACGGCTTCGAAGTCGCGATCATCGGCGCGCCAAATGCAGGCAAATCGACGCTCTTGAATGCGCTAGCCGGACGTGACGCTGCGATCACCTCAGAAATCGCAGGCACTACCCGCGATGTCATCGAAGTTCGAATGGACCTCGGCGGGCTGCCGGTTACCCTGTTGGATACGGCGGGTCTGCGTGAGAGCGAAGACAAAGTTGAAGCCATAGGGATCGAGCGCGCAATCGAACGCGCTGAGGCGGCGGATCTGCGGGTGTTTCTTGCGGCGCCGGGTGAGGCCCTGGTCCTTACGCCAGAGGAAGAGGATATTGTTCTCTACCCCAAGGCAGATCTCGTTGGTATTGAAGCGAACGGTATCTCAGGGAAGACCGGGCAGGGCGTTTCAGAACTTATTGACCGCATTCAATCTACACTCTCGGTACGCAGTTCAAGCATCGGACTGGCAACCCATGAGCGGCATCGCGTCGCTTTGCAGCAAGCCGTCTCGTGTTTGGCTGAAGTAGATGTTATTCTGACTCGCGGACCTGATTTCTATGATTTGGCTGCTGCGGAGCTTCGGTTCGGGATCCGAGCGCTGGAAACCCTTGTTGGCCGCATAGACGTCGAGAACCTGCTGGATGAGATTTTCACCAGCTTTTGCGTAGGTAAATGATGGAGTGTTTCACGTGAAACATTTTGATGTGATCGTGATCGGTGGGGGCCACGCGGGCGCGGAAGCAGCGCACGCTTCGGCACGGCTCGGCGCACAAACAGCGCTCGTCACGATGAGCCGCGATGGGATCGGCGTCATGTCCTGTAATCCGGCCATCGGCGGACTGGGGAAGGGCCATCTGGTACGAGAGATCGACGCGATGGACGGCGTGATGGGCCGTGTTGCCGATAAAGCCGGTATCCAATTCCGTCTGCTAAACCGTCGGAAAGGTCCCGCGGTTCAGGGCCCCCGCGCTCAGGCCGATCGGAGAATTTACCGGAAAGAGATGCTGCGCGAGATCGACGCGCAAGCGAACCTCGACATCATTGAAGGAGAGGTTACCGACTTCGTGATGGACGGCGAAGTCGTTGCCGGGGTAGTCTTGGCAGACGGAACGACCATCAAAGCGGCGTCCGTGGTTCTTACGACGGGGACCTTCCTCCGGGGTGTCATTCATATCGGCGATGTATCGCAAGAAGGCGGCCGTATGGGGGACAAAGCGTCCGTCAAACTGGCCGAACGGATCGATTCCTTTAATCTCCCGATGGGCCGACTAAAGACGGGGACGCCGCCCCGTCTGGATGGCCGCACGATCAACTGGGATATATTGGAAGCGCAGCCCGGCGACGATGACCCCGTACTGTTTTCCTTTCTCTCCAACAAGGTTTCAGCCCCCCAGCTTGCCTGCGGTATTACCCATACGAACGCTAAAACTCATCAGATCATCAGAGAGAATCTCGATAGGTCCGCAATGTATGGCGGGCATATCGATGGCGTAGGCCCGCGCTACTGCCCTTCGATCGAAGATAAGGTCGTCCGTTTCGCCGATAAAGAGTCGCATCAGGTTTTCCTAGAGCCCGAGGGCGCGGATGATAATACCGTCTATCCGAACGGCATTTCTACCTCCCTCCCGGCAGATGTACAAGCAGCCTATGTCCAGAGCATGGTCGGCCTCGAAAACGCAATTATTCTGCAACCCGGTTATGCCATCGAGTACGACTACGTCGATCCGCGCGCTCTTTCAGCAACGCTTGCGGTCCGTACCGTACCCGGCCTCTATCTCGCCGGACAGATCAATGGTACGACGGGCTATGAGGAAGCGGCCGCGCAGGGACTGGTAGCAGGCTTGAATGCCGCTCTTAGCGCCCAAGGCCGGGATGCGGTGACATTTACCCGTTCCGAAAGCTATATTGGGGTTATGGTCGATGATCTGACGACCCGGGGCGTTACAGAACCCTACCGGATGTTCACATCTCGGGCCGAGTTCCGCCTGTCGCTACGGGCAGACAATGCGGATCAGCGGCTAACTCCTTTGGCGATTCAATTAGGCTGTATCTCTGACGCGCGCCGAGATAGATTCGAGGAGAAGGTTTCCTCCTTAGAGGAGACGAAGGCGAAGCTGGAAGGTACGGAGTATACGCCGAAAGAGCTTGCGAGCGCCGGTATTAAGGTCAACCAAGATGGTGCAAAGCGTAGCGGCTATCAGGTTCTCGCATTTCCCGATGTGGAGTTTGAAGACTTGCTGCCACTTGATCGCAGCCTAGAAGAAACTCCATTCGAAATACGTCGACAGATTGAGCGGGACGCGCTCTACGCAACCTACATCACTCGACAACAGAAAGAGATCGATGTGCTGAAGAAAGACGAGAACGTTCGTATACCGCCTGATTTTTCCTTCGATGATCTTGCAGGCCTTTCTAACGAGCTGAAGTCGAAGGTATCTTCCGCGCGTCCGGAAACAATGGCACAGGCGGCTCGCATTGATGGAATGACACCAGCCGCGCTGACTTTGATACTTGCTCGTGTGAAGCGCGGGGCCGGAAAGAAGTCAGCATGAGCACCGAAAATGACCTCGATGTTTCACGTGAAACATTTGAAAAGCTGAAAGCCTTTGCCGAACTGGTGAGGAAATGGAATCCGAAGATTAACCTAGTTTCTAAGAGCAGCTTGGACGACCTATGGCCTCGCCATATTCTGGATTCCGTCCAAATCTTGGAGCTCGCTACGGGGCGAGGGAGATGGGTAGACCTCGGTAGCGGCGGAGGTTTCCCGGGCATTGTTGTTTCGATCCTCAATCAAGAAGAGCACAGATTCGATGTGGTTATGGTTGAAAGTGATCAGAGGAAATCCGCGTTCCTGCGGACGGCCATTCGAGAACTTGATCTTACGGCAAAAGTGAAAACCGAGAGAATCGAAGAACTCGAATGTCTCGAAGCAGACGTGCTATCTGCCCGCGCTTTAGCCGATCTGACGAAGCTGCTAGGGTTCGCCGAGTTGCATCTTAAACGCGGAGGCATTGCACTTTTCCCTAAAGGTCAAAGCTGGCAGCGTGAAGACCTAGAGGCGCGGCAGGATTGGAATTACGATCTAGAGACGGTAACCAGCAAGACCAATTCGGACGCTGCCATTTTAAAGATTAAGGATATCGCCCGTGTCTGACCTTTCTCGTCCAGCTGGACCGAAAATCATTGCCGTTGCAAACCAGAAGGGCGGTGTGGGTAAAACGACGACGACTATCAATCTGGCCGCTGCGCTTGCGGAAGCGGGGAAGCGTATTCTGGTGGTTGATCTGGATCCGCAAGGCAATGCTTCTACGGGTCTTGGCATCGAAGTCGAAGATCGCGATTTTACGACATATGATCTCTTGCTGGACGATAGCCTTCCGCAGGATGTTATCCAGAGGACAGAAACGGAAGGGTTGCTCATCGTTCCGGCGACGGTTGACCTCAGCTCTGCGGACATTGAACTCTTTTCGAATGAGAAGAGAAGTTTTCTTTTGCACGACGCGCTGCGGCAGACGCAGATGGATCAGTTCAAGTTCGACTATATCTTGATCGATTGCCCGCCTTCACTCAACCTATTGACGGTGAATGCGATGATCGCGGCGCACTCTGTACTTGTGCCTTTGCAGAGCGAATTTTTTGCGTTGGAAGGGCTCTCTCAGCTTATGTTGACGATAAGAGAGGTCCGGCAAAGCGGGAATAAGGACCTGCGGATTGAGGGCGTTCTACTGACCATGTATGATCGCCGCAATAATCTGTCGCAACAGGTTGAGAATGACGCGCGGGCGAACCTTGGTGAACTGGTGTTCCAAACCGTGATTCCGCGCAATGTTCGGGTGAGCGAGGCGCCGAGCTTTGCCATGCCCGTTCTGAGTTATGACCCCACATCGAAAGGGGCCCAAGCCTACCGTGATTTGGCGGCGGAGCTAACAAGAAACAATGGTTAATAAGGTGGCAGTATGGCAGACAAACAAGAGCGCAAACGGGGCCTTGGCCGGGGGCTGTCGGCACTGATGGCGGATGTAGCGGAGACCGAGAGCGTGGCCGCCAAGGGGGCCGCGGCGGCGGAGCAGTTCGTTCCGATCGAGCGAATCAAACCGAACCCGGATCAGCCACGTAAGCGGTTTGAGCAAGAGCATCTTGATGACCTAGCGGCCTCAATTAAAGAGAAGGGGGTCATTCAGCCACTGATCGTCCGCGCTTTGGCTGATGGCAATTTTGAGATCGTCGCGGGTGAACGGCGCTGGCGGGCCTCGCAGATCGCGAAGGTGCATAGCCTGCCGGTGATCGTTCGCGAGTTTACCGATGTCGAAGTGCTTGAAGTCGCGATCATCGAGAACATCCAGCGGGCAGATCTGAACTCGGTCGAAGAAGCGGCGGGTTATCGGCAGTTGATGGATAAGTTCGGCCATACTCAGGAGAAGATGGCCGAAGCCCTTGGGAAAAGCCGAAGCCATATTGCCAATCTATTGCGTCTGCTGAACCTGCCAGATCCGGTGCAAGAGATGGTGCGCCAGAATGAACTGAGCGCGGGCCATGCGCGGGCGCTCATTCCGGCGAAGGATCCGCTGAAACTGGCGCAGCAGGTCATCAAAGGCGGCCTTTCCGTGCGCGCGACCGAGGCGTTGGTCAAGAAAGATCAAGCCGGTGAGCGCGGTAATATGGTAAATAAAGAGCGTCTCTCGCAGCGCCCAGAGAAGGATGCCGATACGCAGGCGCTCGAAGGCGATCTGTCAGCCAACCTAGGTATGAAGGTTAGTTTGGACCATAAACCGGGTCAGGAAGCGGGTAAGGTGACGTTGCACTATACCACGCTTGACCAGCTGGATGAGATCTGCCGCCTCCTAGGCGGCTCTTAAGGCAGAAGCGTTTCGATCACGGCGTTTAGGACGATAACGCCTTGATCTGAAACAATTAACCTGTCTTTCTCGCGTGCTGCCATGCCGATGTCATGCAGGTGATTGACGGCCTTTTCGTCGATCTCATGCCCGGCAATATCGGCGTAACGGCTAAGGTCAACGCCTTCTTTCAGGCGCAGGCCCATCAGGAGAAACTCAGTCGCCTGTTCGCTTCGGCTCAGGGCGGTCCGGGGTTTCTCCGCTTCGCCCTTTGCGACACCGTCGAGCCACCGTTGTGGATTGCTATAAGCAACTGTCGCGAATTTCTCTCCGTCCAGCGTCAACCGCCCATGAGCGCCGGGCCCGATGCCGATATAGTCCCCATAGCGCCAATAAATCAGGTTGTGACGCGATTGGGCGCCATCCCGGGCGTGGTTTGACACCTCGTACGCGGGCATGCCCATGTCATTGCAGATGTCTTGGGTCAGGGTGAACATATCCGCGCCGAGATCTTCGTCGGGCAGGCCGCGAAGTTTTCCGTGGGCGTAGCGGTCGCCAAAGGCGGTGCCTTGTTCGATCGTGAGCTGATAGAGCGAAATATGGTCTATCGCGAGGGATAGAGCCTGTTTCAACTCGGCTTCCCATTCCGTGGCGGATTGGTCTTGCCGGCCATAGATTAGATCGAAGCTCACACGGTCAAAAGTATTGCGGGCGATGTCGAAGGCGGTCATCGCTTCTTTTGCCGTATGCAGACGGCCCAAACGTTTGAGATCCGGATCGTTCAGCGCCTGAATGCCCATGGAAACGCGTGATACACCGGCTTGCCGATAGGCGGCGAAGCGGCCCGCTTCGACCGAGCCGGGATTGGCTTCGAGGGTGATTTCCAGATCGTTCGCCGTGGGCCAGTGGCCCCGGATGGCGCTGATGATGTCTGCGACGACATCGGGCTCCATTAGACTTGGCGTGCCGCCGCCGAAGAAGACCGCATTAAGTACGCGGCCCGGTGTCTCATCCGCAGCGCGCTGAAGCTCGGCGAGATAGGCATCCCGCCAAGCGGCTTGGTCGATCTGGCGGCTAACGTGGCTGTTAAAGTCGCAATAGGGACATTTCGCCTCGCAAAATGGCCAATGGATATAGAGGCCGAAGCCGCCCTGTTGCCAATCTTCAGCCAAAACAGCCCGCAATCAGTTTCGCAAAGGCATCGGCGCGGTGGCTGATGCTGTTCTTTTGCTCGGCGTCCATTTCGGCAAAGGTGACCTCATGGCCGTCAGGTTGAAACATCGGGTCATAGCCGTGACCCTGTTCGCCGCGCATCGGCCAAACCAGCGTGCCGTTCACCTTGCCCGCGAAAACCTCATCATGGCCGTCGGGCCATGCCAGGGCCAGCGTCGCGCAGAAACGCGCGCGGCGGGGGTGGGGGGCGTTCTTTTCTTCCAGCAGGTTGCGCGTCTTGGTCATGGCCATGACGAAGTCGCGGCCATTCTCTGTTTCGGCCCAATCGGCGGTATAGACGCCGGGTGCATTGTCGAGCGCTTCGACCTCGATGCCGGAATCGTCGGCCAATGCGGGCAAGCCGGTCGCCTTGGCGGCGGCATGCGCTTTGATCCGGGCGTTGCCGACGAAGGTCGTCTCGGTCTCTTCCGGCTCGGGCAGGTTCATCTCTGCCGCGCCCACCACCTCGACCCCGTGGGGGGCGAAGAGCTGGCGCATTTCAGCCAGTTTGCCCGCGTTATGGGTGGCGATCAGGATGCGATTTTCGGTGAACTTGCGGGTCATGCGGTAACCGATTTTTGGATGGTGGCCAGTTCGCCGACGCCCTTCTCGGCCAGGTCCATTAGCTGGTTCATCTGGTCGCGGGTATAGGTTGAGCCTTCGGCGCTCATCTGCACTTCGATCAGCTTGCCGGATCCGGTCATGATGAAGTTGCCATCGACGCCCGCCTCGGAATCCTCGGGGTAGTCGAGATCGAGCACCGGCTGGCCTGCGTAGATGCCGCAGCTTACCGCCGCGACCGGATCGACCAGCGGGTCAGAGACGACATCGCCCGCTTTCATCAGCTTGTTCACAGCCAGACGCAGCGCGATCCAACCGCCGGTGATCGACGCGCAGCGGGTGCCGCCATCGGCTTGCAGCACATCGCAGTCGACGGTGATCTGACGCTCGCCCAAGGCGGAGCGGTCGACCCCGGCGCGCAGGGCGCGGCCGATCAGACGCTGGATCTCGACCGTGCGACCACCTTGTTTGCCGGAGGCGGCTTCGCGACGCATCCGTGTGTTGGTGGCGCGGGGCAGCATGCCGTATTCGGCGGTGACCCAGCCCAGACCGGAGCCTTTAATGAACGGCGGCACGCGGTCTTCGATCGTTGCGGTGCAGAGCACATGGGTATCGCCCATCTTGATCAGGGCCGACCCTTCGGCATGTTTGGTGAAACCTGTCTCGATCGAGACGGCGCGCATTTCATCGAGTTTCCGGCCAGAGGGACGCATGACATATCCTTTTTGATGTTGCCCGGGGATACCGCCCCACAAGGCTTTGATGCAACCCCGATTGACGTTTGCCCGGCTTGTACCTTTATTAGACAAGAGAGCGAGCACCGATGAAAAACACGCCTGAATTGCTGAAAGACATGAACGACCGATCCCGCGAAGTGTTTCGCCGGGTGGTTGAAGGCTATCTGGAAAGTGGCGATCCGGTGGGGTCGCGCACCCTGACGCGGGACTTCAGCGAAAAGGTCTCGGCGGCGACAATCCGCAATGTAATGCAGGATCTCGAATATATGGGCCTGTTGGATAGCCCTCATGTTTCAGCCGGGCGCATTCCGACACAGCTAGGGCTCCGGATGTTCGTCGATGGGATGATCGAGATCGGCGATCCGACAGAGCTTGACCGGGAGAAGATCGACGCGACACTGGGGAATAATTCCTCTGATGTCGGCGGGCTGTTGGACCGGATCGGATCGGCCCTGTCGGGCGTCACGCATGGTGCGTCGCTCGTGTTGACGCCGAAGCATGAAGCGCCGATCAAACATATCGAATTCGTTTCTCTCTCGCCTGATAGAGCCTTGGTGGTGCTTGTTTTCTCCGACGGCCATGTGGAGAACCGGCTATTCACGCCGCCACCCGGGCAGACCCCCAGTTCGATGCGCGAGGCGGCGAATTTCCTGAATGCTTTCGTCGAAGGCAAAACCCTTAGCGAGTTGCAGCGCAGCATCAAGCAGGAGATCGCCAAACGCCGTCAGGAGATCGACGTGCTGGCACAGCAGCTTGTCGAGAGCGGTGCGGTGCTGTGGGACGCGGAAGGAGAGCATTCCGAGCGTCTGATCGTGCGCGGTCGGTCGAATCTGCTGGGCGGAGAGGCGGAGGCCGAAGACCTTGACCGTATCCGCAGCCTTTTCGATGATCTTGAGCGCAAGCGGGACATCGCCGAATTCCTCGAACTGGCCGAAGATGGGGACGGTGTGCGCATTTTTATCGGCTCGGAAAACAAACTTTTCTCACTTTCGGGTTCCTCTCTGGTCGTTTCCCCTTATATGAACGCTGATCGTAAGGTGATCGGCGCCGTGGGTGTCATTGGCCCGACACGCTTAAATTATGGACGTATCGTGCCGATTGTGAACTACACGGCACAACTGGTGGGAAAGCTGATTTCCGACCGGAACTAGAGGTGGAACATGGCAGAGCCGAAAGAAAACGACTTTTTGGACGAGATCGACAGCGCCGAAGCTGAAGAATACGCCGAAGACATGGCCGAGATCGACGAAGAAGCCCTTGCGGTTGAGGAACTGCGCGCCGAGCGTGACCAGTACCGCGACCGTTTCATGCGCGCGCTCGCCGATGCCGAGAATGCGCGCAAACGCTCCGACAAGGACCGTCGCGAGGCCGAGAACTATGGCGGCTCCAAGCTGGCCCGTGACATGCTGCCCGTTTATGACAACATGAAACGCGCGCTGGAAACCACCACCGATGAGCAGAAAGAGGCCTTTGGCCCGCTGCTGGAAGGTGTGGAACTGACGATGCGCGAGCTTCTGAACGTCTTCAAAAAGCACGGCATCGAAGTGATCGCGCCCGAGGTTGGCGACAAGTTCGACCCCAAGCATCACGAAGCGATGTTCGAAGCGCCCGTGCCCGGCACCGTGGCGGGCGAGATCATTCAGGTCGCCGCCGAAGGCTTTATGCTGCACGACCGTCTGCTGCGCCCGGCGCAGGTTGGGGTGTCTTCGACCCCGGCGAGCTAAGCGCGCAATCAGTCACTTTCGAAGGAGGCGGTCAGGATTTGGCCGCCTCTTTCAGTTTATAGATCAGCTCAAGCGCTTCACGTGGGGAGAGTTCATCGGGGATGATCTCTGCCAGCTTCTCTTCGACCGCCGAGGTTTTCGCGGGGGCCGGTTGCGGCGGCGGGCTGGCTGCGAAGAGCGGCAGATCGTCGATCAGCGTCTTTTGTGTAGCCCCGCCTTCGCGTTCGCCTTTCTCCAATGCCTCCAGCACCACGCGGGCGCGGGCGATCACCGGGGCGGGTAGGCCGGCCAGCTGCGCCACCTGCACGCCATAAGAGCGGTCCGCGGCCCCCTTGCGCACTTCGTGCAGGAAGACGACCTCGCCCTCCCATTCCTTGACCGCCACCGTGGCATTGTCGACCCCCGGCAGCTTGCCGGCCAGCGCCGTCATCTCGTGATAATGAGTGGCGAAGAGCGCCCGGGTCCGGTTCACGTCGTGCAAATGCTCCAGCGTGGCCCAAGCGATCGAGAGGCCGTCGTAGGTGGCGGTGCCGCGCCCGATCTCGTCGAGGATCACCAGCGCGCGGTCGTCGGCTTGGTTCAAGATCGCGGCGGTCTCGACCATTTCGACCATGAAGGTCGAGCGGCCCCGCGCCAGATCGTCCGAGGCACCGACGCGGCTGAAGAGCTGGCTGACAACGCCGATATGCGCCGAAGTGGCGGGCACGAAACTGCCCATCTGCGCCATCAGAGCGATCAGCGCGTTCTGGCGCAGGAAGGTCGATTTACCCGCCATGTTCGGGCCGGTGAGCAGCCAAATGTTCGCGGCTTCACCTTCGGCACTCAAATCGCAGTCATTTGCGATGAAAGGCTCGCCCGATTGCTGGGTCAGAGCACGTTCCACGACCGGATGCCGCCCGCCTTGGATGTCGAAGGCGCGGGACATATCCACGCGGGGGCGGGTCCAGTTCTCACTCCGTGCGAGGTCGGCCAGACCGGTGGCCAGATCGACTTCGGCCAGCCCGGCAGAGGCTTGTCCGATCTCTGCGGCATGTTCTAGAATCGCACCCCGAAGGCTCTCATAGAGCCGCTTTTCGATCTCCTGCGCGTGGTTGCCCGCGTTGAGGATTTTCGTCTCCAACTCGGACAGTTCGACCGTGGTAAAGCGCACTTGGTTCGCCGTGGTCTGCCGGTGGATAAAGGTCTCTGACAGCGGCGGGTTCAGCATCTTTTCCGCATGGGTCGCGGTGCATTCGACGAAATAGCCCAGCACGTTGTTGTGCTTGATCTTCAGCGACGAAATCCCCGTGTCAGAGACAAATTGCTGCTGCATACCGGCAATCACGCTGCGGCCTTCGTCGCGCAGCTCGCGCGCGGCGTCGAGGTCGGCGTCATGGCCGGGGGCGATGAAACCGCCGTCGCGCACCATCAGCGGGGGCTCGGCCACCAGCGCGTGATCCAGCAGGTCAATAAGATCGCCATGGCCCTGCAACCCTTCCGCAGCTTCGCGAAGCAGGTCTGGGAGGTCCTGTTGTGTCAAGCTCTGGTGCAAAGCCTCGGCTTCGATCAACCCATTGCGGATCGCGGCAAGGTCGCGCGGACCGCCCCGGTCGAGCGAGAGGCGTGACAGCGCCCGGTCGAGGTCCGGTACATTGCGCAGACGTTGGCGAATGTTCTCGGCAACGCGGGCGTTGTCATAGGCAAAGCTGACCGCATCGGCGCGGGAGGTCACCACATCGACAACGCGCGAGGGGCTTGAGATCCGCCGCTCCAGCAGGCGCGCGCCCCCGGCGGTGACGGTATTATCCATGATCGACAGCAAAGACCCGGCGCGGCCACCATTTAGCGAGTGCGTCAGTTCCAGATTGCGCCGCGTTGCCGCGTCAATCTGAACGGTGCGGGCCTCAGCCTCTTTCTGGGGCGGGCGGAGCAGGGGTAGCTTGCCGCGTTGGGTGATAGTGAGGTATTCTATTACCGCTCCCATGGCGGAGACTTCGGCGCGGGTGAAGCTGCCGAAAGCCTCTAGCGTTGCAATATCAAACAGGTCGCAGACCCGTTTTTCCGCACTGGTGCTGTCAAAGGCCGAACGGGCCAGACCCGTCAGTGCGATCCCGAAATCAGAGACAACCTCGTGCAATTCCGTCTCTTTCGCCTCCGAGACGATCAGTTCCGAAGGCGATAGCCGCGCCAGTTCCGGCCCCAGCCGGACTTGGGCCAACGGCATCACGTGAAACGCACCGGTCGAGATATCGACCCAAGCCATCGCGCAGGCATCGCGTACCTCGGCAAAGGCCGCGAGGTAGTTGTGGCGGCGCGCTTCCAGCAGGCTTTCTTCGGTCAGGGTTCCGGGTGTCACCAGCCGCACCACATCGCGTTTCACGACCGCTTTGTAGCCGCGTTTCTTGGCCTCCGCGGGGCTTTCCATCTGCTCGCAGACCGCCACGCGAAACCCCTTGCGGATCAGCGTCAGCAGGTAGCCTTCGGCGGCATGCACCGGCACGCCGCACATGGCGATATCCTTGCCCTGATGCTTGCCGCGTTTGGTGAGCGCGATGTCCAACGCCTCTGCCGCGGCGATGGCATCGTCAAAGAACATCTCGTAAAAATCGCCCATGCGGTAGAACAGCAACGCATCCGCGTGGTCCGCTTTAAGCTCGAGATATTGGGCCATCATTGGCGTTACTTTTTCTGTCTGCACGGCTGCCCCCTGTTGCCGCGCGGACCCTACAAAACCCCCCGGCGCAGCGAAAGGGGGTGCGGGGCCTTGGGCGGTCTTTGTCATGCGATTTGCACTGACGCGGGGCTTGCGTTGTGCTGAACTCGGATCGTGGCTAAGAAGATCCCAAAGCAGAAGAAGGGTAATGTCGTGACGAGAAAGAACCGTATCACCTCTGAAGAGGCGCTTGCCTTTCACCTCGAACCGACCCCCGGCAAGTTCGAGATCTCGGCCACCGTGCCGATGACCACGCAGCGCGACCTGAGCCTTGCTTATTCGCCCGGCGTGGCCGTGCCCTGCGAGGCGATCGCGGAAAGCCCCGAGACAGTCTATGACTACACCAACAAGGGCAATCTGGTCGCCGTGATCTCGAACGGGACCGCGGTTCTGGGGCTGGGAAACCTCGGTGCGCTGGCCTCGAAACCGGTGATGGAGGGCAAGGCGGTACTGTTCAAACGCTTCGCGGATGTGAACTCCATCGATATCGAGCTTGATACCGAAGACACCGAAGCCTTCATCAACGCCTGCAAGCTGATGGGGCCGACCTTCGGCGGCATCAACCTCGAAGACATCAAGGCGCCCGAATGTTTCATCATTGAGCAGCGCTTGAAGGAGGAGATGGACATCCCCGTCTTCCACGACGACCAGCACGGCACGGCGGTGATCTGTGCCGCGGGTCTGATCAACGCGCTGCATCTCTCGGGCAAAAAGATCGAAGACGTGCGCATCGTGCTCAACGGTGCGGGGGCGGCGGGCATCGCTTGTCTGGAACTGCTCAAGGCGATGGGCGCGAAACACGACAATTGCATCATGTGCGACACCAAGGGCGTGATCTACCAAGGCCGCACCGAGGGCATGAACCAGTGGAAATCGGCCCATGCCGCCAATACCGAGCTGCGCAGCTTGGAAGAGGCGATGAAGGGCGCGGATGTCTTCCTTGGCGTCTCGGTCAAAGGGGCGGTG
Source organism: Sulfitobacter sp. 1A15106 (assembly GCF_043556995.1). NCBI lineage: Bacteria > Pseudomonadati > Pseudomonadota > Alphaproteobacteria > Rhodobacterales > Roseobacteraceae > Sulfitobacter > Sulfitobacter sp. 1A15106. The sequence continues at coordinate 382,893 of NZ_JBIFFM010000003.1, forward strand.
ACGCCGGCGATGGTGGCCTCCATGGCCGACAACCCGGTGATCTTCGCCATGGCCAACCCGGACCCGGAGATCACGCCCGAAGAGGCGCATGAGGTCCGCATGGACGCTATCGTCGCCACCGGGCGCAGCGATTACCCGAACCAAGTCAACAACGTGCTGGGCTTTCCCTATCTATTCCGCGGCGCGCTCGACATCCATGCGCGGGCCATCAACGACGAGATGAAGATCGCCTGCGCCCATGCGCTGGCGCAACTGGCGCGCGAGGATGTGCCGGACGAGGTGGCGCTGGCCTATGGCCGCACGCTGAGCTTTGGCCGCGACTACATCATTCCTACGCCATTCGACCCACGCCTCATCCACCGCATTCCGCCCGCCGTGGCCAAGGCAGGCATGGACACCGGGGCCGCGCGGCGCCCGATCATCGACATGGACGCCTATGAGGTCGGGCTGAAGTCGCGGATGGACCCGACGGCGAGCATCCTGCGCGGCATCAACGCCCGCGCCCGGGCCAATCAGGCCCGGATGATCTTTGCCGAGGGGGACGATCCCAAGGTGCTGCGCGCGGCGGTCATGTACCAGCGCGCGGGCTTGGGCAAAGCACTGGTCGTGGGCCGCGAGGACGACGTGCGCGCCAAGCTCGAAGAGGCGGGCATGGCCGACGCGGTGCGCGAGTTGGAGGTGGTGAACGCCGCCAACACCCAGCATCTGGCGACCTACAAAGACTTTCTTTATGGCCGTTTGCAGCGCAAAGGGTTCGACCGCAAGGACATCCATCGCCTCGCCTCGCGCGACCGCCATGTCTTTGCCGCACTGATGCTGGCGCATGGTCATGGCGACGGTCTGGTGACCGGGGCCACCCGCAAGTCGGCGCATGTCTTGGAGCGGCTCAACCACGTTTTTGATGCCAATGCCGAGGCCGGGGCCGCGGGCATCACGGCCCTGCTGCACAAGGGGCGCATCGTCTTTATCGCCGACACCTTGGTGCATGAATGGCCCGATGAGAACGATCTGGCCAATATCGCCGAAAGCGGCGCGCGCGTGGCGCGGCATCTGGGGCTGGAGCCGCGTGTCGCCTTCGTCAGCTTTTCGACCTTCGGCTACCCTGTCTCGGAACGCGCCGAAAAGATGCACCTCGCGCCCGAGGTGCTGGACCAGCGCGGGGTGGATTTCGAATATGAGGGCGAGATGACCGTCGACGTGGCGCTGAACGCGGCCAGTCAGGCGAATTACCCGTTCTCGCGGCTGACGGGGCCTGCGAACATCCTCGTGGTGCCAGCGCGGCATTCGGCCAGCATCTCGGTCAAGCTGATGCAGGAGATGGCGGGGGCGACGGTGATCGGGCCGATCCTTACGGGCCTCGATAAGTCGATTCAGATCTGCTCTTCCACCTCGACGGCGAATGACATCCTTAACATGGCCATTCTCGCGGCCTGTAAGGTAGGCTGATGATCTGGAACCTCGGCTCTATCAACGCGGATAACTTCTATCTGCTGCCCCATCTGCCGGGACCGGGAGAGACCATTTCAGCCCGGAATTTCCGGCAGGGGCTGGGCGGGAAGGGGGCCAATATGTCAGTCGCCGCCGCCCGGGCCGGGACGCGGGTGATGCATGTCGGCGCGTTGGGCGCCGATGGCGGCTGGGCGCTGGAACGGCTTTTGGAATATGGGGTCGAAACGGCGCATATCACCTTGATGGAGGGCGTGACCGGTCACGCCAATATCGCCGTGGATCTGGAAGGGGAGAACAATATCGTTATCTTCCCCGGCACCAATCACGAGATCACCGATGAGATGATCGGTGCCGCGCTGAGCGAGGCTTCCTCGGGCGATTGGCTGTTGATGCAGAACGAAACCAACGGGCAGCGGTTCGCGGCGCGAACGGCGAAAACTCTGGGCCTGCGACTGGCCTATGCCGCAGCCCCTTTCGATGCGGATGCGGTGACGGCGATCCTCGAACAGATCGACCTATTGGTGCTGAACGAGGTCGAAGCGGCGCAGTTGCGGGCCGCGACGGGGGGCGAATTGCGGCAACTGCCGATCGACGATATCGTGGTGACGCTGGGGGCGGGGGGCTGTGAATGGGTCTCTAACAAGGCACATCTGGTCGAAAGCTTCCCTGCCTATCAGGTCGATGCGGTGGATACGACCGGCGCGGGCGATACTTTTACCGGCTATCTGCTGGCCGGGTTGGACCGGGGGATGACCATGCCGCAGGCGATTGATCTGGCCATGCGCGCCGGGGCCTTGATGGTCACGCGTCATGGCACGGCGGATGTGATCCCCGATCTGAAAGAGATCCGGGATCACGATTTTCGCAGCTAATCTACCAGGGCGTGGTTACTTCACGAAGGGGGCCGCACTGCCCCAAAGTTGTTTCACGCGGGCGTCACGGCCACAGCCCTTGCGATAGCGTTTGTAGGCGACCGATTTTTTCACGGCCACGCCGACACTGCTGAACGCCAGCCGGTCGCTGCTTTTGTAGTAGTCCTGGTGATAATCATCAGCCGGGTAAAAGGGCGCATCGCCAAGGATCGGCGTCACGACCTTGGTCCCAAGGGCGGCCTGCGCTTCTGCCTTGGCAGCCTCTGCCGCGCTTTTCTGGGCGGGGCTGCCTGCGAAAATCGCGGTCCGGTAGCTTTCGCCCCGGTCACAGAATTGCCCGCCTGCATCTGTTGGGTCGATCGAGCGGAAGAAGAGATCAAACAGTGTCTTGCGGCTGACCACATCCGGGTCGAATTGGATCTGCACCGCTTCGTAATGGCCGGTGTTGCCGCCGGTGACTTCTTTGTAGGTCGGGTTCTTGGTGCGGCCCCCGGCAAAGCCCGAGATGGCCTCTTTCACGCCTTTGACGGATTCAAAATCGGCTTCGACGCACCAGAAGCAGCCGCCCGCTACGGTCAGCACCTCGGTCTCCGCCGCCGCCGCAGGTCGGTTCTGCGCGGCGAGGCCCAGAATGATCACAAGGGTCAGGATGGCGGGTTTGAACATTGATTTTTGGAACATGTCGGTCCTCCTCAGGCCTAGGCTTGCCGCTGGGGCGGAGATAGCGCAAGGCCGGGGCGGGGAAAGTCACGCTCTGGTGATGGCAATTTACCACTTGGCGCGCGGGCGCGTTCTTTCTAGCGTTCCGGGTTCAACGGCAATGGGAGAAGCCTTTCATGCGTATTGCGATGTGGTCAGGGCCACGCAATCTCAGCACTGCGATGATGTATAGTTTCGGAGCGCGTGCGGATTTCACCGCGATGGATGAGCCGTTCTACGCGGCCTATCTCAAGGCGATGGGGCTGGATCATCCGATGCGCGACGCGGTACTGGCGGCGCAGGAGCAAGACCCCGCACGGGTGCCTCTTGGCTTTGTCCAACACGGCACCCGGCATCTTTATATGAAACATATGGCGCAGCATATGATCGACAGTTTCCCGCTCGATTGGGCCGAGAATTGCATGAACATCCACCTGATCCGCCATCCCGCCCGGGTGATCGCAAGCTATGCGGAAAAGCGCGAAGCGCCCCGTTTGGCGGATATCGGATTTGACCGGCAAGTCATGCTCTTCGAACGGTTGGGCGGGCTGGTCATCGACAGCGGCGATATCCGCGCGGACCCAGAGGGGATGCTGCGCAGGCTTTGCGCCGCCATCGATCTGCCCTTCGATCCTGCGATGCTGCATTGGCCCGCCGGCCCGCGTGCGGAAGATGGCGTTTGGGCGCCGCATTGGTATGGGGCGATCCATCGCAGCACCGGTTTTGCCGGGCCGGAGGGGGAACTGCCCGAGCTTAAAGGAGCAGAGGCGGAAGTTCTGGAGGCGGCCATGCCCTACTATGAGCGGCTGTTTGCGGAACGTCTAAAAAATTCCTGAAGACTGCGAAACTATTTCGCGGGGCTGTCGTGACTACGGTGCTATTTCAAACGGAGGGAAAACCAGATGAAAAAATTTGCAAGCACCGCAATCGCCCTGTCCATGATCGCCGGTGGCGCATGGGCGGATGCCCATGCCATGGCCATGGTCGAAGCCTCGGGTCAGGATGTATCGAATGGCGTCGTCACTGCCGATAAGGTGATGGCGGGCGAGAATGGCTGGCTGGTCGTGCACCGCACCGACGCCGACATGAAGCCCGGCCCCGTGGTCGGCTACGCCCCGCTGCGCGCGGGCGAGAACATGGATGTCGTCGCGATCCTGCAAGAGGACGTGGCTTCGGGCGACATGCTGATGTTGATGGTTCATTCCGAAGATGGTGGCATGAAAACCGGCGTGTTCGAATATACGTTGGGCGCCAAGGAAGACGGGCCGATTAAACCGAATGGGGAGCTGGTGATGACGGTCGTCACTGCCGATTGATCCGGTAGGTGGCTAAGAGAAAGGCCCGGGCGGGAGCGTCCGGGCCTTTTGCGTTTTTATCTGGGGCTGGCCGCCGGGGGCGCTGCCCCCGGGCCCCCGTGGTATTTAAGAAAGGATGAAGGGGGATTGGGATCCCGCGCTTCAGCCTTTGCTGCGCTTGTCGCGGGCGGCGAGGAGTTTGAGGCGCAGGGCGTTCAGTTGGATGAAGCCTGCGGCGTCTTTCTGGTCGTAGGCGCCGGCGTCGTCTTCGAAGGTCACATGGGCCTCGGAATAGAGGCTGTGATCGGACCAGCGGCCAACGGTGCGGACATGGCCCTTGTAGAGCTTGAGGCGCACGGTGCCGGTGACATGGGTTTGGCTCGCGTCGATGGCGGTTTGCAGCATGGTGCGTTCGGGGCTGTACCAGAAGCCGTTGTAGATGAGCTCGGCGTATTTCGGCATCAACTCGTCCTTAAGGTGCATGGCACCGCGGTCGAGGGTGATGGATTCGATGCCGCGGTGCGCTTCCAAGAGCAGGGTGCCGCCCGGGGTCTCATAGATGCCACGGGATTTCATGCCGACGAAACGGCCTTCGACCAGATCGAGGCGGCCGCAGCCGTGTTTGCCGCCAAGTTCGTTCAGTTTGGTCAGGATCGTGGCGGGTGACATTGCTTCGCCGTTGATGCTGACCGCATCACCGCGCTCGAAGCCAATCTCGACGTATTCGGGCGTGTCGGGGGCGTCTTCGGGGTTCACGGTGCGCTGGTAGACGTAGTCGGGCGCGTCGACCGCCGGGTCTTCGAGCACTTTGCCTTCGGAAGAGGTGTGCAGCAGGTTGGCGTCGACCGAGAAGGGCGCTTCGCCGCGCTTGTCCTTGGCGATTGGGATCTGGTTCTGCTCGGCGAAGGCCAGAAGTTTGGTGCGGCTCGACAGGTCCCATTCGCGCCAGGGGGCGATGACCTTGATGTCGGGGTTCAGGGCATAGGCGGCCAGTTCAAACCGGACCTGGTCATTGCCCTTGCCGGTGGCGCCGTGGGCGACGGCATCGGCGCCGGTTTCTTCGGCGATTTCCACGAGGCGTTTGGAGATCAGCGGGCGGGCGATGGAGGTGCCCAGCAGGTAGAGACCCTCGTAGACCGCATTGGCGCGGAACATTGGGAAGACGAAGTCGCGGACGAATTCCTCGCGCACGTCTTCAATGTAGATGTTCTCAGGCGCGATGCCCATCATCTCGGCTTTTTTGCGGGCCGGTTCCAGCTCTTCGCCTTGGCCGAGATCGGCGGTGAAGGTCACCACCTCGCAGCCATATTCGGTTTGCAGCCATTTGAGGATGATCGAGGTATCGAGGCCGCCGGAATAGGCAAGCACGACTTTCTTGGGCGCGGACATGACGGGTTTCCTTTCAAGTTCGCCCTGCGAGGTAGCGGTTTTCGCGGGCGCGGGCAAGATTGAAGCCCGCGTTGACCTATGCTGGCTGCGCGCCTATCGACGAATGGCAGCAAGGAGAGCACAGATGGCGGATGAATTTGCACGAAAAGCACAGGCGGCGGCAGAAGCGCTGCGGGCATTGTTCCCGGCGACACCGCTTTTGCGCAATGAGCATCTGTCGGAGCGGTTTGGCGCGGATATCTGGCTGAAACGCGAGGATCTGAGCCCGGTGCGCTCCTACAAGCTGCGCGGGGCCTTCAATGCGATGCGCAAGGTGATCCCGGGGCAGGGGGTTTTCGTCTGTGCCTCTGCTGGGAACCATGCACAGGGGGTGGCTTTTGCCTGTAGTCATTTCGGGGTGCGCGGCGTGATCTTCATGCCGGTGACGACGCCGCAGCAGAAGGTGCAGAAGACCCGCATGTTCGGCGGTGAGAATGTCGAGATCCGGTTGGTGGGGGATTATTTTGACGCCACGCTGGCCGCAGCGCAGGATTTCTGCCGGGAGGAGGGCGCGCATTTCCTGTCGCCTTTCGATGATGACGACGTGATCGAGGGGCAGGCTTCGGTCGCGGTGGAGATTGCCGCGCAGTTGGGCCGGGTGCCGGACCGGGTGATCTTGCCGGTGGGCGGCGGCGGGCTGTCTTCGGGGGTGGTGAGTTATTTTGGTGAGGCTTGCGATTACACATTCGTCGAACCCGCCGGTGCGCCGAGCCTTGCGCGGGCGTTGGAAGCCGGGGCGCCGGTTGATGTCTCTCCGATCGATAACTTTGTCGATGGTGCGGCGGTGGCCAAGATCGGCGCGCGGACCTTTGAGCGTTTGCGCGGGGTGAACCCGGCGGATGTGGTGCATCTGCCTGAGGACCGGATCTGCGTGACGATCAACGAGATGTTGAATGTCGAAGGCATCGTGTTAGAACCGGCGGGCGCGCTATCGATCGATGCGCTGGGCGAGGTGGCCGATCAGATTGTGGGCAAGACGGTGGTTTGCGTGGCCTCGGGGGGTAATTTCGATTTCGAGCGTTTGCCGGAGGTCAAGGAGCGGGCGCAGCGCTATTCGGGTGTGAAGAAATATTTCATCCTGCGCATGCCGCAGCGGCCCGGCGCGTTGAAGGAATTCCTGATGCTGCTGGGGCCGGAGGATGACATCTGCCGCTTCGAGTATTTGAAAAAGTCGGCGCGGAACTTTGGTTCGGTCCTGATCGGGATCGAGACGCGGCGGCCAGAGAATTTCAAGCCGTTTCTTGAGCAATTGGGGCAATCCGGCTTTACCTATACGGATATCACAAACGACGAAACCTTGGCGCAGTTCGTTCTGTAGGGGCGGAAGGCCAGAGGGATTCACCTTCTGGTAAGGCTTGGTGGGTTAACTCGATAGGGTCTGTCAGGATCGTGTCGCATGAAATTGGATATCCCCAGCCTTTCCGAAGCGGTGTCGACACCTGCTGTGGCGTCTTTGGTTTTGGTGGTCGAGGGGGATGAGACCCGGCGGGCCTGTCTTTCGGCCGCATTGAAGGGATGGGGATATGAGGTGGTTTCTGCCGCCTCGGAAGCCGAGGCGCTGGCCCTTTGCACGCAGCGGTGGCCTGATATCGTGCTTTGTAGTGGGGCGATATCGGGACTCGATTTTTGCAGGGCTTTTCGGGAGCTTTCGCAAGGGCGCGGCAGTTATCTCATTCTGTTGGCCGACATTCATGAGCGGGTGGTGGACTGCGCTCTTGATGCAGGGGCTGATGATGTTTTGATACGGCCCGCCGGTCTGCCGGAGCTACGCGCGCGTCTGATGGCGGGGGCGCGTTTTCTGGCCATGCAGCGGGACCTGACGCAGAAAAATCAGCTGATCACCGAGACTTTGGATATTCTGCGGCAGGTGCATGCGCGGATCGATAAGGATTTGGTCGAGGCGAAGAAATTTCAGCAATCGCTGCTTCGCGAGCGTTATCGCGCCATGGAGGGGGGCAATCTGTCGATGATGCTGCGCTCTGCCGGGCATGTTGGCGGGGATTTGGTGGGGTACTTTCCGGTGCGGCCGGGGGTCGTGGGGCTGTTTGGCTTAGATGTGTCTGGGCATGGGATCAGTTCGGCCCTGATGACGGCACGGCTGGCGGGGTATCTGTCGGCGGCCACGCCGGATCAGAACCTTGCGCTCACGCTTTTGCCCGGGGGGACCTACGCGGCGCGACCACCGGGCGAAGTGATTGCGGAACTGAACGATCTTGTTCTTCATGAGATGGAGACGGAGCATTATTTCACCCTGATGCTCGCGATTGCGGATCTCACGTCTGGGGAGGTCACTGTCGCGCAGGCGGGGCATCCGCATCCCGCCTTGCTGCGCTCGGATGGGCGGGTCGAACAGTCGGGCACCGGGGGCTTCCCTGTCGGGCTGCTTTCTGGAGTCGGGTTCGAGGACTATAAGCTTCAGATGGCGCCGGGGGATCGTTTGTTGATCCTATCCGATGGGGTGACGGAATGCCCCGATCCGGGTGGGGAGATGTTGGGCGAAGAAGGGTTGGCCCGCATGTTGGGCGAATTGCGCCGGTTCAGCGGCCCGGCGCTGCTAAGTGCGCTGGTTTGGAAGCTGTCGGAATTCGCTGGTAGCCGCGATTTCCCCGATGATGTCTCGGGGATATTGCTTGAGTATCACGGCAACGCCTAGCCTAGGTGGCGTTGCAGAAACAAACGGTCGCCTTCATTGGCGAGGGTTGCCAGCGCTTCGCTGGCCGATAGCACCAGCGTGGCGTGATGCGGCTCTGTCGGGGCGGCGATCTGGCGCACGGGATGGGCGACATAGACGTGGCAGATCTTCTGCGCCCAGAGGTCGTAGTCCTTCATATAGGTAAAGCGGCGGAAGGCGCCCAACCGGCGCGGGCGGGCGATGCGCCAGCCGGTTTCCTCCAGCACCTCGCGGTGCAGCGCTTGAAGCGGGGATTCCCCCGCCTCGATACCGCCGCCGGGCAGTTGCACCTCGGTCTCCTCCGCCATTTCCAGCGTCATGAGAAAGCGGCGTTGCAGCGGCAGAATGGCATAGACGCCGGGGCGCGGCGTGTATCGTTGGCCGGGCTCTGGTGTCTCACCTGTACGTCGGATCATGTGCTGCCCCTTTTTCCATGGGTTGCTGCGCCTATATAGACGCGGTATGCCAAGCGGCCCCCGATAAGGAAACCCGATGACCCAAGGAACTAAAATCGCGTGGGACGATACCGTTCTGCCCTTTCAGCTTGATGATGTCGACATGCGCGGCCGCGTGGCGCGGCTTGATGGCGTGTTGGAAGGCATCCTGAAACAGCACGACTATCCGCCGCAGGTCGAAGCCCTCGTGGCCGAGATGGCGTTGCTGACAGCTTTGATCGGTCAGACGATCAAACTGCGCTGGAAGCTGTCGCTACAGGTGCAGTCCAAAGGCGCCGTTCGGATGATCGCGACCGATTACTATGGCCCCGAAAGGGAAGGCGAGCCTGCGCGCATCCGCGCCTATGCCAGCTATGATGCGGACCGGCTGACCGATGACGCCCCGTTTGAGCAGGTCGGCGAAGGCTATTTCGCGATCATGATCGACCAAGGCCAAGGCATGACCCCCTATCAGGGCATCACGCCGCTGGCCGGTGGGTCTCTGGCCGCCTGTGCCGAAGCCTATTTCGCCCAGTCCGAACAGTTGCCGACCCGCTTTTCCCTGAGCTTTGGCAAATCGTCCGGCCCGGATGAGCCGGAGCATTGGCGCGCGGGTGGCATCATGTTGCAGCATATGCCCAAAGCCTCTCCGTTGGCGGCGTCGGGCGAGGGGAGCGGTGACATTCTCAAGGCCGATGACTTGGTCGAGGGCGATGAGGCCGAGGATTGGAACCGCGTGAACATCCTGCTCGGCACCGTTGAGGATTTGGAACTGATCGGCCCCAGCGTCCCGCCGACCGATCTGCTGCTGCGATTGTTTCACGAGGAACAACCGCGGGTCTATGACCCCCAGCCGGTGCGTTTCGGCTGTACCTGTTCCGAAGACCGCGTGCGGCAAAGCCTGTCAATCTACTCGGCCCGCGATATCGAAAAGATGACCACGGACGAAGGTCGGGTTACCGCCGATTGCCAGTTCTGCGGCGCTCATTACGACCTTGATCCGGCCACGGTCGGTTTCGACGCCAAGGCCTAAGGTGAGCGACCGGTTCCATTCTTTTCGCAAGGCGCTTGCCCAGACCGGGGTGGAATCCTCTGATTTCGATCTGAACCCAGAGGTTACCCTCCCCGAGGGGCGCGCCCTGCGTCCTGCGGGGGTGCTGGCCCCGGTGGTGGATACCGGTGCGCGGCTGGAGCTGATCTTGACCAAACGGTCTTCGGCGCTGAAACATCACCCTGGGCAGATCGCCTTTCCGGGGGGCAAGCAAGACGGCGGGGATGCGGATGTCATCGCCGCCGCCCTGCGCGAAGCCCGCGAAGAGATTGGCCTGCCGAGCGATATCGTGGATGTATTGGGCGTGCTCCCGTCTCATGAGACGGTCACCGGCTTTAGCGTGACGCCCGTGATCGGCCATGTGACGCGCGATTTCACCGTGGTGCCAGAACCCGGCGAGGTCGAAGAGGTGTTTCGCGTGCCGCTTGACCATGTGCTGAACCCCAGCAACTACCTTGTCCATTCACGGCGTTGGCGCGGCCAGCGGCGGTATTATTACGCCGTGCCCTACGGCCCCTATTACATCTGGGGCGCGACCGCGCGTATGTTGCGGGCATGGGCGACACGAATGAACCAATGATTCCGACCGGCACGCGCTGGCTACATGACGAAGACGCACAGCGGGTTTGCCGCGTGGTGCAGGAGGGCGGGCATCCTATCTATTTCGTCGGCGGCTGCGTGCGCGATGCGCTGCTGGGACTGCCAGACAACGACGTCGATCTCTCCACCGAAGCGACGCCTGAAACGGTGATGGCGCTGGCCAAGGCCGCCGGGGTCAAGGCCGTGCCGACTGGGATCGACCATGGCACGGTGACGCTGGTCTCGGGCGGCAAACCCTTTGAGATCACCACCTTTCGCCGCGATGTAGAGACCGATGGCCGCCGGGCTGTCGTCGCCTTTTCCACCGATATCGCTGATGACGCCCGCCGCCGGGATTTCACGATGAACGCGCTCTATGCCACGCCCGAGGGCCATGTGATCGATCCCTTGGGCGGGCTGCCCGACCTGCGCGCGCGCCGTTTGCGTTTCATCGAGGACGCAGGTCAGCGTATCCGCGAAGATTACCTGCGCACCCTGCGCTATTTCCGCTTCATGGCGTGGTATGGTAACCCTGAAGTGGGGCCAGAGCCGGAGGCGCTCGATGCCATCGCGTCGAATTTGGATGGGCTCGAGACGCTCTCGGCGGAACGTGTTGGGCAGGAGTTCAAAAAACTCCTCCGCGCGCCTGATCCTGCCCCCGCACTGGCTCTGATGCGGCAAACCGGTGCTTTGCCCGTGCTTTTGCCGGGGAGTGATGACCGGTGGATCTCCATGCTGGTCCATTTCGAACAGGGGCTTGGCCTTGGCCCCGATTGGCTGGTGCGTCTGGCCGCGCTGGGCGGCGAGGCTGTGGCAGACCGTCTGCGGCTGAGCAAAGCTGAGGCCAAACATCTCACCCAGCTGCAAGAGCAGGGTTTCGCAGGGCCACCATTGCCTGAGCTTGCCTATCGTCATGGGGCAGAGGTGGCCATTGGGGCGGCTCTGCTGCGGGGATGTATGGCGGAGAACATGCCCGAAACTGCCATGTTAGAGACGATAAAAAACGCAGCGGCGGCTCGGTTTCCAGTGGCGGCCAAAGACCTGATGCCCGCATTCAAAGGCCCAGCCTTGGGCCAAAAGCTTGCCCGGCTGGAACAGCTTTGGGTCAACTCCGGCTTCACCTTGACGCGAGCGGACCTATTGGCGCGCCGCAGCTAGGTCGACATCGCGGGGAAATTCGTCTATCCAAAGCGCATTACAAGGGAGATGGGCGAAATGTACCGCGGGATCTGGTTCAGCTAAGCTGGCATAACCATTGCCCCTTTGCGGCTCTGCTATTGGGCAGCGCCGAACATTTTGCACGTCTATTTTTCAAGGTCTCCCCATGTTTCGCTTTTTTGAAAACCTCGTCGATCCCTATGTCTCCTATCGCGAGAAGGATGTGCCGCCCCAAGGGCTCTGGCCCTTTCTGCGGGACTATGCGCAGCCGTTCAAAAAGGTCTTTGCCCTCGCCGGGCTGATGGCGGTCCTTGTCGCCGCGATCGAGGTTGGGCTGATCTACTACATGGGCCGCATCGTCGATCTGCTGGGCAGCGATCCTGCGCAGATGTGGGCGGAACATGGGACCGAGCTGGTCCTCGTGGGGCTGGCCGTGCTGTTGCTGCGGCCCATGGTGCAGGCGGTCGATGTGATGCTTTTGAACAATGCGATCTTGCCGAACTTCGGCACGTTGATCCGTTGGCGGGCGCATCGCCATGTCTTGCGGCAATCGGTGGGCTGGTTTGAGAATGACTTTGCCGGGCGTATCGCCAACCGGATCATGCAGACCCCACCGGCAGCGGGGGAGGTCGTCTTTCAGGTCTTTGATGCGATCTCTTACTCGCTGGCCTATATGATCGGCGCGGCGATCCTGCTCTCTACCTCGGATATCCGTTTATTAGTGCCGCTTTTGGGGTGGTTCATCCTCTATGGCGGCTTGGTGGCTTGGACGATCAAACGGGTCGGCCCTGCGTCCAAAGCCGCGTCGGACGCGCGGTCGCAGGTGACGGGGCGCGTGGTGGATGCCTATACCAATATCCATTCGGTCAAGATGTTCGCGCATCATGATCTGGAGGTCGATTTCGCGGGCGAAGCCATCGAAGAGGCGCGGCGCACGTTTCAAGGTGAGATGCGTATTTTCACCATCATGGATGTGGTGCTCACCCTTCTCAACGGCATGTTGATCGTGGGCGTCGTCGGCTGGGCATTGTTGTTGTGGATGGGGGCCGAGGCAAGCGTCGGTGTCGTCGCCGCTGCCGCCGCGCTGGCGCTGCGGCTTAACTCCATGACCGGTTGGATCATGTGGGCGCTGTCGAGCTTTTTCCGCGAATTGGGTGTCGTCGCCGAAGGGATGGAGACCATTGCCCAGCCCCTCGCCCTCACCGACCGCCGCGATGCGCCGCCGCTGAAACTCACCGAAGGGCGGATTGAAATGGCGGGGCTGAGCCATCACTATGGGCGCGACAGCGGCGGGGTTCAGGACATCAATATCACCGTGCAGCCGGGCGAAAGGATTGGCCTTGTGGGCCGCTCGGGCGCGGGTAAATCGACCCTCGTGAAGCTGATACTGCGGTTCTACGACGCCGAAACGGGCGAAATTCGGATCGACGGGCAGGACATCGCACAGGTCCGGCAAGACAGTCTTAGGCGGCATATCGGTGTGGTGCAGCAGGATTCCTCGCTGCTGCATCGCTCGGTGCGCGAGAATATCCTTTATGGCCGTCCCGACGCCAGCGAGGCCGAGATGATCGCGGCGGCGAAACAGGCGCAGGCGCATGAGTTCATCCTCGATCTGACCGACCCTGAAGGGCGCTCGGGCTATGACGCGCGTGTGGGCGAGCGGGGCGTGAAGCTGTCCGGCGGGCAACGGCAGCGCATCACGCTGGCGCGGGTGATCCTCAAGGACGCGCCGATCTTGTTGCTGGATGAGGCGACAAGCGCGCTCGACAGTGAGGTGGAGGCCGTCATTCAGGAAACGCTCTATGGCATGATGGCGGGCAAGACCGTCATCGCCATCGCGCACAGGCTGTCGACGATTGCCGAGATGGACCGAATTCTGGTTCTGGATCAAGGTCGTATCGTCGAAGAGGGCAGCCATGAAGCGCTTTTGCAGAAAGCTGGCCTATATGCAGCTTTCTGGCACCGTCAGTCGGGCGGTTTTCTCGCATTGGATGAAAAGACGTGAGCATTTCGAACTGGATCAACCCGTTTCGCCCCGCCGACGGGCCGCCACCGCAGACCCTCTGGGCCTTCATCCGCTGGTGCCTTGCAGGCGCTTGGCCGGTGCTCTGGCTCGCCGCCTTTCTATCTGCCGCCGCTGGCGCGATGGAGGCGGGCACAGCGTGGATTTTGGGCAAGGTGATCGATGCCACGGTCAGCGCGGGGCCGGAGCGGTTTTTTGAGGGCAGCAGTCTGGTTCTGGTCTTGGGCGCGATTGCGTTTTTCCTTGTGGCGCGTCCCGTGCTGTTTGGCCTCTCCTCGGCCTCTAACGCGATCATGGTGCAGCCCAATGTGAACCCGCTGGTGCTGTCGCGGCTGCACCGTTGGACATTGGGGCAGAACGTCAATTTTTTTGACGAAGATTTCGCCGGGCGCATCGCGCAAAAGCAGATGCAGGCCGCGCGGGCGGTGACGGATGTGGCCGCCGAGGTGATCAACGTGGTGGCCTTTGCGCTTGCCTCTCTGGTGGGGTCGGTCGCCTTGCTTTTGGCGATCGACTGGCGTGTGGCGGTTGGGTTTTCCGTCTGGCTGGTGATGTATCTGGCGCTGATCAACTGGTTCTTGCCGCGCGTGCGCAAACGGGCCGCGGGGCGGGCCGGGGCGCGTGCGATGGTGTCGGGGCAGGTGGTCGATACGATCACCAACATCAAGACGGTGAAGCTTTTCGCCCATGCCGATCACGAAGACCGCGCGGCACTTTCCGCGATGCAGAGCTTTCGCGCCCGGGCGTTGGAGTTCGGCTATCTCGCCGCCGGGTTCCGTCTGGCGCTGATGAGCCTTGCGGGGCTTTTGCCGGTTCTGTTGCTGGGCGGGACGATCCTGCTGTGGCAGCGCGGATTGGCGAGCGAGGGCGATATCGTCGCCTCCGGCGCCATCGCGATCCGTATCGCGCAGATGACGGGCTGGGTCTCATTCACGCTGATGGCGATCTATTCCAATATTGGGGAGGTCGAAGACGGCATGCGCACCCTGACGCCGCGCGTGCGGCTTGATGATGAGCCTGATGCCCGGGACCTGGTCGTCGAGGCCGGAGAGATCGAGTTGCGCGATCTGGGCTTTGCCTATGGCCGTCAGACTGGCGGCATCGACCGCATCACGCTGACCATCCGACCGGGTGAGAAGCTGGGCATCGTCGGTGCTTCGGGGGCGGGGAAATCGACCCTCGTGGCGCTGCTCTTGCGGCTCTATGAACCAGAACAGGGCAAGATATTGATCGACGGGGTGGATACCACGACGGTCACCCAAGAGAGTCTGCGCCGCAATATCGGCATGGTCACGCAGGAGACGGCGATGTTCAACCGCTCCGCGCGGGACAACATCCTGTATGGCCGCCCCGATGCGACCGAGGCCGAGGTCATCGCCGCCGCCGAACGGGCCGAGGCGCATGAGTTTATCCAGCAGCTCGAAGATCACAAAGGTCGCCGCGGCTATGACGCGCATCTGGGGGAGCGTGGGGTGAAGCTTTCGGGCGGCCAGCGCCAGCGCATCGCCTTGGCCCGCGCCATCCTGAAAGACGCGCCGATACTGGTGTTGGACGAGGCGACGAGCGCCCTTGATAGCGAGGTGGAGGCCGCCATTCAGCAGACCCTAGACCGTGTGATGGAAGGCAAAACCGTGCTAGCCATTGCCCACCGTCTGTCGACCCTGACCGAGATGGACCGCATCATGGTGCTGGACGCAGGCCGCATTGCAGAGATTGGCAGCCATGCCGATCTGCTCGCTCAAGATGGGCTTTATGCGCGCTATTGGCACCGGCAGTCGGGCGGGTTTCTGGATGTGAAGGCGGCGGAATAGGCTTTCCCAGAAGGCTTTGCCGCGCTATGGGCAGGCTATGACAGAACATGAAATCTTGCGTCTTGGCCACCACGGCGATGGCATCGCCGAAGGTCCGATCTTTGCCCCGATGACCCTGCCGGGGGAAACCGTCACCGGCGTTGTCGACGGGCAGCAGCTTCGCGATGTGCGGATCGTCACCCCCTCCGACCAGCGGGTCGCACCGCCCTGTCGCCATTTCAAATCCTGCGGCGGCTGCCAGTTGCAGCATGCCGCTGACGATTTCGTGGCGGCTTGGAAGGTCGATGTGGTGCGTAACGCGCTTTCAGCTCATGGGTTAGAGACAGAATTTCGCCCCATCCAAACCTCCCCCGCGCAATCGCGCCGTCGGGCGACCTTTGCCGCGCGGCGGACGAAAAAGGGCGCTATGGCGGGCTTTCATGGCCGCGCCTCTGATGTGCTGATCGAGGTGCCGGGCTGTCAGTTGGTCGATCCCGCCTTGCTGCCGGGGCTGAAGGTCGCCGAAGAACTGGCGCTGATCAGCGCCAGCCGAAAGGCCGAATTGGCCGTCACGGTCACCCTGTCGGAAGAGGGGCTGGACGTCTCTGTCGCCAATGGCAAACCGCTCGACGGGCCGCTGCGCCAGCAATTGGCGCAGGCTTGTGAGGCTCTATCTCTGGCTCGGCTGACATGGGATGGCGAGGTAATTGCGATGCGCGCGCCGCCCGTACAGCGCTTTGGCGATGCGCCGGTCACGCCGCCGCCGGGCGCCTTCTTGCAGGCCACCCGTCATGGCGAATCGTCCCTGCTCGACGCGGTCAGGGATGCGGTGGGCGAGGCCGAGGTTGTGGCCGATCTTTTCGCGGGCTGCGGCACCTTTGCCTTGCCCTTGGCGCAGCAGGCGCGGGTGCACGCGGTGGAAGGCGATGCCGAGATGATCGCCGCGCTGGAAGGGGGCTGGCGTCGGGCCAAGGGGGCGAAACCGCTCACCGCCGAGGCGCGCGACCTGTTTCGCCGACCGCTCCTCCCGGATGAACTGGCCAAGATCGACGCCGTGGTGCTCGACCCGCCCCGCGCAGGGGCTGAGGCGCAGGTGGCCGAGATCATCCGCGCCGAGGTGCCGCGCGTGGCCTATGTCTCCTGCAATCCGGTGAGCTTTGCCCGCGATGTGCAGAACATGGTCGCGGCGGGCTATCGGTTGGAGTGGGTGCAGGTGGTGGACCAGTTCCGCTGGTCGTCCCATGTGGAACTCGCCGCCTGTCTGACCCTGCCTGAAAGCTGAGCCACGGACCCATATGACGCCGCGGATCACTGCTTTTTGAGTGAAATTAATCCCTCTCTATGGTAACGCGGATAAAAAGGCCGGAATGGCCGGGGCGTTGAGGGCACAGTGATGAAACGCAGGACGATGATACTTGGCGGCACCGCTATGGTGGCGCTTGGCGCGTGCAGTAGCAGTAAGTTCAAACGCTACACCGGTCCTGAAGTGACCTATGTGGTTGTGAACAAAAGCCAACGCCGCATGATGCTGTTGCACCATAACCGCGTGCTCGAAGATTACCGGATCAAACTGGGCTTCGCTCCGGTGGGTCACAAAGCCTTTGAGGGGGATGGCCGCACGCCCGAAGGGCTGTACCGAATCGATCGTCGCAATCCGAACAGCCGTTTCCACCTTTCCGTCGGGATCGACTACCCGAACGCACGCGATATCGAGAATGCGCGCGCCATGGGCAAAAGCCCGGGGGGCGATATCTTTATCCACGGGCAGAAAGACCCGCGGAAGAAGGAAAAGCACGATTGGACTTGGGGCTGTATCGCGGTCACCAACAAAGAGATTGAAGATGTCTACGCGATGGTGCGTGACGGCACGCCGATCCTGATCACGCCCTAAGGGCCGTTTGATACGACACCGGCCCCCGCAGGGGCCGGATCGGTCGGTCAATCAGACAAAGATCAGTTGCCGACGACCAGCGTCCACCAGATCTTGCCACCGTTTTCCTGATGCCATGCGAAACCCATCTGGCGGCCATCGGGGGCCATCAAGATGCGGCGCGTGTCGGGTTGCTCCATCCACGCGGCGAGGGTCTCAAGCTCGGTCTCATAGGTTTCCGAGATTACCTCGCCGACCAGACCGCCGGTATAGCCCACGCGCTGGATGCGATCGATGGGCGAGGACCCGTCAGAGCCGAAATGCCAGGGGCGGTTTTGCACCGCCATATCGCGCGAATGGGTGGCGGCAGCGGCGTTCAGCTTGGCATCCAGCGCCAGCGGCGCCACCCCGGCAGAGCTGCGCAGCGCATTGACGGAGTCGAGCATGCGGAATTGGATCGTACCCGCGTCGGAGCGGCTGATGCGGTAGGTGCCGCCGGCTTTGCCGCCGGTCGTGCTGGACGGGGTACAGGCAGATAGCGCAACCGTCAGCGCCAGTAGAATGGACAGGATACGGATCATATGAGCGCTCCACGCAATGAAGTTTTTTCTGCCTTACATCGGGGCGCGTTGCAGTTCAAACGCACATAGGCATGACTCTGCCGTGCAGCCCCGGTTTCAATTGAAACTGCGTCTTTCGAGCCATATAACTGGCACCAATTAGCATAATTTCAGTTTTGGAGACGCTCCATGTCCGCTCCCCGTTTTTCGATCAAGAGCCGCCGTGGCTTCCTTGCTGGCAGCGCCGCGATGCTCGCCACACCCGCGCTGGCGCAAAGCACCTCTTCCTTCAACTCCACCGCCACGACCGAGACGGAGCGCGACCTGACCGAAGCGGTCAAGCGCAATGTTTCAAGTTTCCGGATGCTGGATTGGCGCCCCTATTTCAGCAACACGCGCAATGGCGCGGTGCTGGTCGATATCGACAGCCGGGCGGTGCACTACTGGTCCGAGGATCAGAGCGTTTACAAACTCTACCCCTCTTCGGTGCCGCTGACCGAAGACCTCACACGCCGTGGCCGGACCCGTGTCATCAAAAAGGTCGAGGGGCCAAGCTGGCGTCCCACGCCTTCGATGCTCAAGCGCAATCCCGAATGGCCGCCCTATGTCGGCCCCGGCCCGGACAACCCTCTGGGCACCCATGCGCTGTACCTCAGCTGGACCTACTATCGTATCCACGGAACCCACGACACAAGAAAAATTGGTCGTAAGTCTTCCAATGGTTGCATCGGGCTCTATAACGAACATATCGCCGAACTTTTTGCCCTGACGAAGGTCGGCACGCAGGTGTTGCTTATTTGACGACATCCCCCTGATTCCTTGATGCAATAGCTGATTCCGGGTTTGCAAACTTTTGCCGATACTGTTTAGAACAGGATTACGAGGTAAGTCTTGGGTGCGTGTATGTATATGATACAGCACGCCTATTCTGGAGGTTATGTTATGAAGAAACTCGTTCTCGCCGCTGCTCTGTCCGCTGCTGCATCGACTGCTTTTGCTGGTTCGCTGGCCGAGCCGATCGTCGAAGCACCGGTCATCGTGGAAGAAACAACAGGTTCGTCCTCGGGCATCCTGGTTCCCCTGATCCTGCTGGCCCTGGTTGCCGCAGCTGTTGCTTCCGACTAATCGGAACTGACGATCAAACGGAAAAGGCGGTGCAATGCACCGCCTTTTTTGTTTTCTGCGTAAGGCTTTGAAAAAGGGGCCGCCGCAGCGACCCCAAGGCGGGGCTTAGTCCAGCCAGCCGCCCAAGTTCTCGGTGATGATCGTGGTCAGCGTTTCGATATGCGCCGCATCGTCGTTCAGGCAGGGAATATAGGTGAAATCCTCGCCGCCTGCCTCTTCAAAGCTTTCCTTGATCTCTTCGTTGATCTCTTCGAGCGTTTCGATGCAATCGGCCGAGAAGGCAGGAGCGCAGACGGCAATGCTTTTCTTGCCCGCCTTGGCCTGACGCGCGACCTCTTCGACGGTATAGGGTTGCAACCATTCCTCGGGGCCGAACTGCGACTGGAAGGTCGTGATGATCTCACTGTCGTGCCAGCCCAAACGCTCTTTCAGCAGGCGCGTCGTTTTCTGGCACTGACAATGGTAGGGGTCACCCTCCATCAGATAGCGCTGCGGCAGACCGTGGTAGGAACAGACCAGCAGGTCGGGCTTTTTGTCCTTCGCGGCATAGGCACGCTCGACCGATTGGGCCAGCGCTTCGATATAGTCGGGCCGGTCGAAATAGGGGGCAACAGTGCGCGAGGCGGGTTGCCATTTTTCCTTCGCCAGAGCGGAAAAGAAAGCGTCATTCGCCGTTGCCGTGGTCGCCCCGGCATATTGCGGATAAAGCGGGAAAAACAGGATCTTTTGGCATCCAGCGGCGACCATCGCCTCGACCTTGGAGCGGGTCGACGGGTTGCCATAACGCATGGCGTAGTCGACCATCACATCGGCCCCGTAGCGCGCTTCAAGCGCCGCTTTGATCTTGGCGGTTTGCGATTTGGTGATCGTCGCCAGTGGGCTTTCGTTCTCGGCCTCGTTCCAGATGGATTTATAGGCCGCGCCGCTGGCAAAGGGGCGTTTGGTGAGGATGACCGTTTGCAACAGCGGTTGCCATTTCCACGGGCTGTAATCAATCACCCGGCGGTCCGAGAGGAACTCACTCAGGTAGCGGCGCATCGACCAATAGTCATAGCCGTCCGGCGTGCCAAGGTTGGCGAGCAAAACGCCAACTTTGGGACGCGGGACTTTGGGGTGATCGGTGGGGCCGTGTTCGGGTTGGGTGACGTCGGCTTGGGCGGATTGGGGCTGGGCTGCCTGCATGGGGGTTTCCTCGCATATCATCCGCGCAGAGATAGCCGCTTTGCCGATTGGGTCAATCGGGGAGGGGTTCCTCGCGACTATTCAGCGCATCTGCCAGCCGTTGCTGCGCTGATCCAGGGCGCAAAGGTTTCTGCTGGCTTTCGTCCGGTGCCCAACCGGCAAGGAAGATCATGTCGAAAGTCGCCATGATCCGGCCCGAGGCGGCGGTGAAATGCGTGGCGTAAAGCTCAGCCGCGCGTGTCAGCACGGCGCGGCCCGTGGGGCGGCGCAGGCGGGCTTGCAGGGCGTTGGTCTCTCCCATTTCGCGCAGGTCGCGCATCAGGGCCCATGCGTCATCATATTCCACGGTCAGTGGTTGGCTATCGGCCACGGGCAGGGCCAGCCCCGCGCGTTGCAGCAGCGCGCCGAGATCGCGCAGTTCCCCCATCGGGGCGATGCGGGGCGACAGGCCGCCAGTCACTTCGGCTTCGGCCTGACCAAGGCAGGCGCGCAACTCATGCAGGGTTTGCCCGCCAAGCGCCACGGCCTGTAACAGCCCGTCGGGGCGCAGCGCGCGGCGGCATTGGATCAACTGGCCGATGGGGTCATTCGCCCAATGCAGCCCCATGGCGTGGATCACCAGATCATGCGCCTGCGGTTCCAGCGCCAGCACCTCGGCCTCGGCGACGATCTTGGCCTTAGGGAACGCCTCTGCCCAGACTTGGGGGAAGCCGGTCACGATGGCCGGTGCGGTAAACGTTTTCTTAACCAAACTCAGCCGATCCTGAACCTCATCGGCGGCTGCCTGTTGCAGGAACATGCCCCGTGTCGTCGCGCGGGCGCGGTGCTGGGCGAGGGCCTTGGGGTCGGTCAGGTTGGGCTGTGCTGTCATGGGGAACACATAGAATGCCGCCACGGGGACTTCAAACAGCAGTGTCGCTTATCTACCCGCCGCGTTGTCTGGGCTGCGGTGGGCTTGTCGATGCGAATTTCGGGCTGTGCGGCGCTTGCTGGCGCGACACAGCCTTCATCGGCGGGACGGTTTGCGATGCCTGCGGGCTGCCCCTGCCGGGCGGCGGGGATGTGGGTTCACCCCATTGTGATGCCTGTCTTGCCACGCCGCGGCCTTGGGCGCAGGGGCGCACGGCGGTCATCTACCGCGATATGGGGCGCAGGCTGGTTCTGGCGCTCAAACATGGCGACCGGCAAGAGATCGCCCGCCCCGCCGCGCGCTGGATGGCGCAAGCGGCGCAGGGCATCCTGCCGCAAGAGGCGCTGATCGCGCCGGTGCCGCTGCATTGGCTGCGCTTGCTAAAACGGCGGTACAATCAATCGGCTCTGCTGGCCAAGGCGCTGTCGGCGGAAACCGGGCACCGCTGGTGTCCCGATCTGTTGCAGCGGGTCCGGCATACGCCATCGCTGGAGGGTTTGGGCCGTGCCGCCCGGTATCGCGTGTTGGAGCAGGCGATCCGCGTGCATCCGCGACGGCGGCTCCGTATCATCATGCGACCGGTGATCTTGGTGGACGATGTCTTTACCTCCGGCGCCACATTGACCGCCTGCACGCAGGCCTGTCTGGCCGCCGGGTCCGGCCCCGTTTTCGTGCTGGCACTGGCGCGCGTGGCCAAAGAGACCTAGATCACTGTGCAACGTTAACTGTTCAAAGGGTGATCCTATGCAACCTGTCGAAATCTATACGTCGCCGCTCTGCGGTTTTTGCCATTCCGCCAAACGCCTGCTGACCCAAAAGGGCGCAGCCTTTGACGAAGTCGATGTGCTGTCAGAGCCAGAGCGCAAGAAAGAGATGATCCAGCGCGCAGGCGGCGCCCGGACCGTGCCGCAGATTTTCATCGGCGATGTGCATGTCGGTGGATGCGATGAGCTTTATGCGCTGGACCGTGCCGGCAAGCTGGATGCATTGCTGAGCGACAGATGAAAATCGCGCTGCTGCAACTCAACGTCTCGGATGACCCCGCCGCCAACCTGGTCGAGACCCGCGCCCTGCTGAGCGAGGCGGTGGCGGGCGGGGCCGAGTTTGTCCTGACCCCCGAGGTGACGAATTGCGTCAGCACCAGCCGCAGCCATCAACAGTCGGTGCTGGCCTATGAGGAAGACGATGCCACCCTCGCGGCCCTGCGCGAAGAGGCGGCGAAGGCGGGCATCTGGCTGCTGATCGGCTCGCTCGGTCTAAAAACGCGCGGGGGGGACGGGCGCTTTGCCAACCGGTCTTTCCTGATTTCCCCACAGGGAGAGATCATCGCGCGCTATGACAAGATCCATATGTTCGATGTGGATATCAACGAGACCGAAAGCTACCGCGAGTCCGCGGGCTATCGCCCCGGTGACAAAGCCGTGGTCGCAGAGACGCCTTTTGGCAAGATCGGCATGTCGATCTGCTACGACATGCGTTTCCCGGCGCTATATCAAGCTTTGGCCGAGGCCGGTGCGCGTATCCTGACCATGCCTGCGGCCTTCTCTCCGGTCACCGGGGCCGCGCATTGGCACAGTCTGCTGCGGGCGCGGGCGATTGAGAATGGCTGCTATGTGCTGGCCCCGGCCCAGACGGGCACCCATGCCAGCGCCGCGCATAGGACCCGCGACACCTATGGCCATTCGCTGGTCGTGGCCCCTTGGGGGGAGGTGGTGTTGGATGCCGGAACGGCCCCCGGCGTTTACTTTTGTGACATGGCCATGGAAGAATGTGACAAGGCCCGCGCCAAAGTGCCCAGCCTTGCCAACCGCCGCCCCTTTGCCGCGCCCTGACCGGACCGAAAATGACCGACGATAAAAACACCCTTGCGATCATGTTGTTCGGAGAATTGCTGGCCGCCGACCAATCGGTGCGCAGTCGCCTGACACGGGTACTGCCGCGGGGGATGGAGATCTCGCATTTCTCGGTGTTGAACTCGCTTTCATGGCACGGCGGCGAACGCTCGCCCGCGCAACTGGCCGAGACCTTCAACGTCACGCGCGGGGCGATGACCAACACGCTGAGCAAACTCGAATGGGCCGGTTACGTTCATATCCGCCCCGATTGGGACGACGCGCGGCGCAAGATGGTCGCGATCAGCCCCGCCGGGCGGCAGGCGCGGGATGCGGCGGTGAATGCGATCACGCCGATGATCTCGAACGTGGTGGGGGAGCTTGGCGAAGAACAGGTCCGCGCCACGCTCCCGATCCTGCGCGCGCTCAGGCGTCAGTTGAGCCAGGGTTGAGGCCCGGATTAAGGCTGGCGGTGACGTAGTTCACGCTTAGATCCCGATCCGACAGCCGCCACGACCATGCGACGGGGTTAAAGACGAAACCCTTGCGATCCACCGGCTCCAGCCCGGCGCGGCTCAGCAGGTCGAAAAGCTCATCTGGGGTGATGAACTTGTTCCAGTCATGGGTGCCCTTGGGCAGCCAGCGCATCACATGCTCGGCCCCGACAATCGCCATCATAAAGGACTTTGGATTGCGGTTCAGAGTCGAACAGATGTGCAGCCCGCCGGGTTTCAGCAGGCGGCGGCAGGCGATCAGATAGTCGATGGGAGAGGCGACATGTTCGACCACCTCCATGTTCAGCACCACATCGAATTTCTCACCGGCATCGGCCATGTCCTCGGCGGTGGTGTGGCGGTAGTCGATCTCTAGCCCCGATTGCTGCGCGTGGATCTGCGCCACGGGGATATTCCCCGCCGCCGCATCTGCGCCCACCACATCGGCCCCAAGCCGCGCCATCGGTTCGGACAGCAACCCGCCGCCGCAGCCGATGTCGAGGATGCGCAGCCCCGCGAAGGGGGCAGGGCCCGTCAGGTCGCGGTCGAACTCCCCCGCGATCTGGCTGGTGATATAGTCCAACCGGCAGGGGTTCAGCATGTGCAGCGGCTTGAACTTGCCGTTCAGATCCCACCATTCGGCGGCCATTGCTTCGAATTTGGCGATCTCGGCGGGGTCGATGGTTGATTGATCCGCTTGCATTCTGATCTCCCTGTGCTCTTTTGGGTTCAATGACTATATAGGGCGGCAATGGACAAGTATCCCGACCAAAAACGCGGCGCGCCGCATCTTTATCCGCCGGTTGAGCCTTTCGACCAGCGGATCTTGTCCGTAGGGCAGGGGCATCAGGTCTATGTCGAGCAATGCGGCAACCCTGAGGGCATCCCCGTCGTGGTGCTGCATGGCGGCCCCGGGGGCGGTTGCAGCCCGGCGATGCGGCGGTATTTCGACCCTAAGGTTTACCGCGTGGTGCTGTTTGATCAGCGCGGCTGCGGGCGCTCCACCCCGCATGCCTCGGTCATCGACAATACAACATGGCATCTGGTCGCGGATATCGAGCTGATTCGCACCACGCTTGGCATCGACAAATGGATGGTTTTCGGCGGCTCTTGGGGCGCGACGCTTTCGCTGATCTATGCCCAAGCACACCCAGAAGCGGTGCGCCATTTGATCCTGCGCGGCGTGTTTTTGATGACGCAGGCCGAGCTTGATTGGTTCTACGGTGGTGGGGCCGGACGGTTCTGGCCCGAACTTTGGGCGCGTTTCGTGAACCTGATCCCCGAAGATGAGCGTGACGATCTGATTGCGGCCTATCACCGGCGGCTGTTCTCGGGCGATCTGCGGGTCGAGCAGGACTATGGCCGCGCATGGGCCGCGTGGGAAAACGCGCTGGCCTCGGTGCATTCTGATGGGGTGTCGCATGGCGGGCCATCGGCCTATGCGCGGGCCTTTTCGCGGTTGGAGAACCATTATTTCACCAACAATGGCTTTTTGGAGTTCGACGGTCAGATCCTCGAACATATGGGGCGGATCGCGCATATCCCGGGGGTCATCGTGCAGGGGCGCTATGACATGATCTGCCCGCCTGCGGGCGCCTATGCGTTGGCCGAACGCTGGCCCAATGCCGACCTGCGGATGATCCGGGATGCGGGCCACGCCTTGTCGGAGCCGGGGATCAGTGCCGAATTGGTGCGCACGATGGATAGGATCGGGCAGCGATGAGCGGGCGCAACTCTTTGCTGGATCGCCGGGCGCTTTTCACCACCGGTGCGGCGGCGGCCCTGCTGGCCGCGACAGGTGCCAGCGGCGGAGAGCCGCCCCGGCGCGGGGGCCGTTTGCGGCTGGCGCTTTCAGGTGCCACGCGAGAGGATACTTGGGTCCATGGCGATGGGCTCTTCATGCAGGTCGCGCGGCAGGGGATGATCTTTGACACGCTGACCGAAGTCACCGGCAATGGCATCCTCAAAGGTGAGTTGGCGACCGGTTGGCAGGCCAGCGATGGTGCCCGGCAGTGGCAGTTCGACCTGCGCCCCGATGTGCGTTTTCACGACGGCAGCCCCCTGACCGCCCGCGATGTGGTGGCCAGTCTGCGCGGTCTTCTGGCCGGGGCCGAGGTCGCCGTTCAGGACGATCTGCAAGTGCAGGTCACATTGGCGGCGGCGAATCCCGACCTGCCGCTCCTGCTGGCGCAATCGCGCTATGTGATCCGCCCCGCCCATGCGCCCGAGGCCGGGATTGGCACCGGGCTTTACCGTCTGCGGCGCTTTTCCGCCGGACGTCAGGTTTTGGCCGAACGGGTAGAGATGCATTACAAGGACGGCACCGCCGGGTGGTTCGATACGGTCGAACTGGTGTCGCTCCCCGCCCGTGAGGTGCGGGCGCAGGCGCTGAGCGAAGGGCTTGTTGATGCAGCGGATTTACCCGCGCGGCCCCGTTACCGCGACCGGGGGGATGTGACCCTTCAGGCTGATAGCGCAGGCGGGGTCAGCGCATTGTCGGGCGATCTGCGCCAACCGCCGAACCCCGGACGCCAAGCGCCGATGGACAACCTGCGCGCGCCCGAGCGGTGGTGGTTCGGCTGAGAGGGGTTGCAGTTTCGCCGCATTCGGCCTATATCCCCTTCAACAGCGGCGCTTTCGGGTCCACACCGAAGGCTCCACCGAATTCGTGAACGGGCCGCGCGCCCGTTTTTTTGTGCCCAGTGAAAATGGATGTCTCATGTCGAATGACCTGATCGCCAAAGCCGCCATCGACCGCCGCCTGGCCGAGATCATCACCCCGGTGATCGAGGATATGGGCTTTGAACTGGTGCGCGTGCGCCTGATGTCGGGCAAGTCCACCACTCTGCAAGTCATGGCCGACCGGCCCGAGGGCGGGATCGAAGTGGATGAATGCGCCAAGATCTCGCAGGCCATCGGCGCAGTGCTGGATGTCGAAGACCCGATCCTCGACGAATATTCGCTCGAGGTCTCAAGCCCCGGGATCGACCGCCCGCTGACGCGGCTCAAGGATTTCGACGCTTTCGAAGGCTATGAGGCCAAGATCGAGACCACCGAACTGATTGACGGCCGCCGCCGCTTTAAGGGTGAGTTGGCAGGTGTCGAGGGTGGCGAGGTGCTGATCAACGTCGAAGAGGGCACCATCGGATTGCAGTTCGACTGGCTCAGCGATGCCAAGCTCGTGCTGACCGACGACCTGATCAAGGAAATGCTCCGCCAGCGCAAAGCGTCTGGTGCGATCGACGAAACCGATTTTGATGATATCGAGACTGAAGAGTCTGCTGAGGGAGACACCTAATGGCCATTACATCTGCAAACCAGCTTGAGCTGTTGCAAACCGCCGAGGCGGTGGCGCGCGAGAAGATGATCGACCCCGGTCTGGTCGTCGAAGCGATGGAGGAATCCCTCGCCCGTGCCGCCAAGTCCCGCTATGGCGCCGAGATGGACATCCGGGTCGACATCGACCGCAAGACCGGCAAGGCCACCTTCACCCGCGTCCGCACCGTGGTCGAGGATGATGAGCTTGAGAACTATCAGGCCGAGTTCACCGTAGAACAGGCCAAGCAGTACATGGCCGACCCCAAGGTTGGTGACACTTTCGTCGAGGAAGTACCCCCGGTTGAAATGGGCCGCATCGCGGCGCAATCGGCCAAGCAGGTGATCTTGCAAAAGGTCCGCGAAGCTGAGCGTGACCGCCAGTACGAAGAATTCAAAGACCGCGCCGGGACCATCATCAACGGTCTGGTCAAGCGCGAGGAATATGGCAACGTCATCGTCGACGTGGGTGCTGGCGAAGCGATCCTGCGCCGGAACGAGAAGATTGGCCGCGAAAGCTATCGCCCGAACGACCGCATCCGCGTCTATATCAAAGACGTGCGCCGCGAGCAGCGCGGCCCGCAGATTTTCCTGAGCCGCACCGCGCCTGAATTCATGGCCGAGCTGTTCAAGATGGAAGTGCCGGAAATCTACGACGGCATCATTGAGATCAAAGCGGTTGCCCGCGACCCGGGTTCGCGCGCCAAGATCGCCGTGATCTCGCATGACGGTTCCATCGACCCCGTCGGTGCTTGTGTCGGTATGCGTGGCAGCCGCGTGCAGGCCGTCGTGAACGAGCTTCAGGGCGAGAAGATCGACATTATCCCGTGGAACGAAGACCAGCCCACCTTCCTTGTGAACGCGCTGCAGCCTGCGGAAGTGTCGAAAGTGGTTCTGGACGAAGAAGCCGGCAAGATCGAAGTGGTCGTGCCCGAAGAGCAGCTGTCGCTCGCGATTGGCCGCCGTGGTCAGAACGTGCGTCTGGCGTCGCAGCTGACTGGTCTTGATATCGACATCATGACCGAAGAGCAGGAAAGCCAGCGCCGTCAGGCCGAGTTCGAACTGCGCACCAAGCTGTTCATGGACAACCTCGATCTCGACGAATTCTTCGCCCAGCTTCTGGTCTCCGAAGGTTTCACCAACCTCGAAGAAGTGGCCTATGTCGAAGTCGACGAGCTGCTGGTCATCGACGGTGTGGACGAAGACACGGCGGGTGAGTTGCAGGCCCGCGCCCGTGACGTGCTCGAAGCGCAGAACAAAGCGGCGCTTGATAACGCCCGCGCATTGGGTGTCGAAGACAGCCTGGTTGAATTTGAGGGGCTGACCCCCCAAATGATAGAAGCGCTGGCCAAGGACGACGTCAAAACGCTGGAAGATTTCGCCACCTGCGCCGATTGGGAACTGGCTGGCGGCTGGACCACGGTCAACGGCGAGCGTGTCAAAGACGACGGCGCGCTTGAGCCCTTCGATGTTAGCCTCGAAGATGCGCAGGCCATGATCATGACCGCCCGCGTCATGCTGGGCTGGGTCGACCCGACCGAGCTTGAGGACGATGCGGAAGAAGACGACGTAGAAACAGACGGCGAAACCGCCGAGGAGGCCGAGGCCTAAGCGGGCCTCGGGGGTTGCACATGGGACGCGGTGACGCCTCGAATGACCGGTCAGACGGTGCGGAACGCAAGTGCATCGCCACGGGCGAAGTGCAGCCGAAACATGGGTTGATCCGTTTCGTGGTCGGCCCGGACAATCAGGTTTACCCGGATATTCTGGGTAAACTGCCGGGCCGGGGCATCTATGTCGTGGCGGATCGTGCGGCGCTGGAATTGGCCATCAAGAAAAAGGCCTTTTCCCGCTCGGCGAAACAGCCGGTCACCCTGCCCGACGGGCTGGTCGACGAGGTCGAGCAGCAGTTGGCGCGGCGGGTGGTCGAGCTGATCTCGCTGCAGCGCAAGGCGGGCAAGGCGGTCGCCGGTTACGAAAAGGTCAAGGGTTGGTTGCAAACCGAAGAGGCCGAAGTATTGATACAGGCCGTAGACGGGTCAGGGCGCGGCAAGTCCAAGCTGAGCACCCCACACTATGGTCATTACATCGGTTGGTTGACAGCCGATGAATTGGGTTTGGCATTCGGTCGCCAAACTGTGATACATGGGGCGCTCGCCTCTGGTGGACTCACGCAACGTGTTGTAGAGGAAGCCGGTAGACTTAAAGGCGTGCGCGTAAACGAGGGTGGCAACGGCCATCCGAAAGGATAGACGAGCTTCATGAGCGATAGTGACGGCAAGAAAACATTGGGTCTGCGCGGTGGCGCACGTCCGGGGAACGTAAAGCAAAGCTTTAGCCACGGGCGTACCAAAAACGTTGTGGTCGAAACCAAGCGCAAGCGTGTTGTGGTGCCCAAACCGGGTGGCCAGAAATCAACAGGTCCGGGCGCCGGGCCGATTGGCGATCCCAAGAAGCGCCCCGCAGGCATCACCGATGCCGAGATGGAGCGCCGTCTGAAGGCCGTTCAGGCCGCCAAGGCCCGGGAGGCCGAGGAAGCCGCGCAGCGTGAAGCCGAGGAAAAAGCCCGCGCCGAAGAGCGTGAGCGCCGCCGGGCCGAGATTGAGGCCAAGGAACGCGAAGAGCGTGAGCGCGAGGAAAGCCTTAAGGCCAAAGCCGAGGAAGACGCGCGCCGCAAAGCAGAGGCCGAAGCGGCCGCCGCTGCGCCCGCGCCGGAACCTGCCGCTGCACGCGAGCCGGGCAACAAACCTGCGCCCGCCGCTACGCCGCGCAAAACCACGGACCGTGACCGCGACGACAGCAAGAAGCGCAGCAAAGGTGGCGACAGCCGCCGCGCGGGCAAGCTGACCGTCAATCAGGCGCTTGCCGGTGGCGAAGGTGGCCGTCAGCGTTCCATGGCGCAGATGAAACGCAAGCAGGAACGTGCCCGTCAAAAGGCAATGGGTGGTCAGGTCGAGCGTGAAAAGATCGTGCGCGACGTGCAACTGCCGCCCGCCATCGTGGTCTCTGAACTCGCCAACCGTATGGCCGAGAAGACCGGCGCGGTGGTCAAGGCGCTGATGCAAAACGGCCTGATGGTGACCCAGAACGAAACCATCGACGCCGATACAGCCGAGCTGATCATCGAGGAATTCGGCCACAAAGTGGTGCGCGTTTCCGACGCCGATGTCGAAGATGTCATCAAAGAGGTCGAGGACGATCCGAAGGATTTGCAATCGCGCCCCCCGGTCATCACGATCATGGGCCACGTCGACCACGGCAAAACCTCGCTTCTGGACGCGATCCGCAACGCCAAGGTTGTGGCGGGCGAAGCCGGTGGCATCACCCAGCACATCGGCGCCTATCAGGTGAAAACCGACAACGGCACCGTGCTGTCCTTCCTCGACACGCCGGGTCACGCGGCCTTCACCTCCATGCGCTCGCGCGGTGCTCAGGTCACGGATATCGTGGTTCTGGTGGTCGCGGCGGATGACGCCGTGATGCCGCAGACGATCGAAGCGATTGCCCACGCAAAAGCGGCCAAGGTGCCGATGATCGTGGCAATCAACAAGATCGACAAACCCGCCGCCAATGCCGACAAGGTCCGTACCGATCTGCTTCAGCACGAAGTCATCGTCGAGAAGATGTCGGGCGATGTGCAAGACGTCGAAGTTTCGGCAGCAACGGGCCAAGGTCTCGACGATCTGCTCGAAGCCATCGCGCTGCAGTCGGAAATCCTCGAACTCAAGGCGAACCCGAACCGGGCCGCCGTGGGTGCGGTGATCGAAGCGCAGCTTGACGTGGGACGCGGCCCCGTCGCGACTGTGCTGGTTCAGAACGGCACGCTGCGTCAGGGCGATATCTTCGTCGTGGGTGAGCAGTACGGTAAGGTTCGTGCGCTGATCAACGACCAAGGCGAGCGCGTCAAAGAAGCCGGGCCTTCGGTGCCGGTTGAGGTGTTGGGCATCAACGGCACGCCCGAGGCCGGTGACGTGCTGAACGTGACCGAGACCGAAGCGCAGGCCCGTGAGATTGCCGAGTATCGTGCGCAGGCCGCCAAGGACAAACGCGCTGCTGCCGGTGCCGCCACCACGCTTGAACAGCTGATGGCCAACGCCAAGGCCGACGAGAACGTCAGCGAGCTGCCGATCCTGGTCAAAGCCGACGTGCAAGGTTCTGCCGAAGCGATCGTTCAGGCGATGGAGAAAATCGGCAACGACGAAGTCCGCGTTCGGGTTCTGCACTCCGGTGTGGGCGCGATCACCGAGACGGATGTCGGCCT
This sequence comes from Sulfitobacter sp. 1A15106, assembly GCF_043556995.1. Lineage (NCBI taxonomy): Bacteria > Pseudomonadati > Pseudomonadota > Alphaproteobacteria > Rhodobacterales > Roseobacteraceae > Sulfitobacter > Sulfitobacter sp. 1A15106. The sequence continues at coordinate 413,891 of NZ_JBIFFM010000003.1, forward strand.
TGCCGAAGCTTCCGGCGCGCCGATCATGGGCTTCAACGTGCGTGCCAATGCCTCGGCTCGGAATACGGCGAACCAGAAGGGTGTCGAAATCCGCTACTACTCGGTCATCTATGACCTTGTGGATGACGTGAAAGCGGCCGCAAGCGGCTTGCTGAGCGCCGAGATCAAAGAGAACTTCATTGGCTACGCCAATATCAAAGAAGTCTTCAAGGTCACCGGTGTGGGCAAAGTCGCAGGCTGTCTGGTCACCGAAGGCGTCGCCCGCCGCAGCGCCGGTGTGCGTTTGCTGCGCGACAACGTCGTGATCCACGAAGGCACGCTGAAAACGCTTAAGCGCTTCAAAGACGAAGTGCCCGAGGTTCAGTCCGGTCAGGAATGCGGCATGGCATTCGAGAACTACGAAGACATCCGCCCCGGCGATGTGATCGAGATTTTCGAGCGCGAAGAAGTGACCCGCACCTTGGCCTAAGCCAAACGCTTACAAGATGAATTCCCCAGAGGCCCGGTCAAATTGCCGGGCCTCTGCTTTTGTGAAGGCCTTCTTGCTATCATCGAAACTGATCCGCGCCAGATTGACGTGCAGGGGCGAAATATCGATCAGGTTGAAATCATTCGGCTCCCCCCGCTGGCGCGATGACAGGCTGGTGCCCGCGTGCAGTTGGATCGCCAGATGACCGTCATGCTCAGGCGCTGGATGAGCAAAGGTGCCTGCGTGCCAGATGTGCAGATGCCCCGATAGGATCAGGTCGGCGCCGCAGTCCAAAAGCCGCCTCAGCGCGCGTTTCGCGCCCGGAATGGGCCGCTTGTGGGTCTCGTTGGGGTGATCCAGCGGATGGTGGCAAACGGCGATACGCAGGGTCTTTTCCCCCCCGCGTGACAGGGCGCGGCAGGCGCGGCCCAAACGGCGCAGGCCCAGTTTGCCAGTCTGCCATTTGAACCGATCAACGGTGTTGACCCCCACGGCGACAAAATCCGTCCCTTCATGCACTGGGGTCAGATCAGGGTCGATCCAGCGCCGGTAATAACGCCACGCGGCGAAGAAGCGGGTGAAGGGGCGGTGCAGCGGGATATCGTGATTGCCCGGCACGCTCAGCACCGGTGCGTTGATCCTGTCAATAAAGGCCCGCGCGGCGCGATACTCCTTTTCCCGCGCCCGCTGGGTCAGGTCGCCTGAGATGATTACCAAATCGGGGTCATATCCATTCACCGCTTCCAGCAGAGGCGCGAGGAGGTCGGGACGGTCCTTCCCGAAGTGCAGGTCGGAGAGGTGAATTAAACGGCTCATCTCACGGCCTTTCCGCTCGTGCTAGGCACGTAGATATGAATGGGCGAGGGCGCGCGGGAGAGCCTATACGGCCCCTGCATCACCGCAATCTCACCATCCCGCGCGACGTAGCGTTTGCGTTGCTTCATGCGTATTTCGATTTTGGACCCGCAGAGCATTTCGTAATCCGTGTGATGTTTCGCGCGGCCCGTGGCCAGCGCCACCGCATGGCGCAGCAGACCGAAACGATAGGCGTCGGGCGCGACGAGCAGCACCATATCGCCGCGCGCAATGCAGTCCTGCCCGTCGAGCCCCATTTGATCCAACTGGAAGGCATTGTTCACCGCGAAGACAAGCGGGGTGCGAAGTTTGGTTTCCTTGCCGTCGACCGTGATGGTCAGTTCGAGCGAAGTGCGAAAATCCATCAAGGCCTTGATCACCGACCAATAGGCAGCAACGCGGCTGCGGCCCCAGCGGCGGTAGATACCTTCGCGCGTCTTAAGGATTGCCGGGTAGGCACCGATGCTGGCGTTATTCAGAAAGGTCTCGCCGTTGATCGTCGCCACATGCACTGGACGGCTTTCGCCGCTGGCAATGACACCGACCGCCGCTTCGAGGTCTTCGGGGATGCCCATCGACCGCGCGAAATAGTTGAAGGTGCCTTGCGGGATGATGCCGAGCGGACGGTCATGGTCTACCATGGCCGAGGACACGCCCGAGATCGTGCCATCCCCGCCCGCTACGGCAATGATCCCCTCGCCCCGAAACAGCGCCTCGCGCGCGGCGCTGGCAGGGTCGTTGCGTTTGTCGATATTAATGAATTCCGCCGTGATCCCGTGCCGCGCAAAGGCGGAGCGGATCGTGTTTTCGGCTTGGTCACCGTCTTGACGGCCTGAACCGCGGTTCAGAATGACGATAGCGCGCTTCGATGACATAAGTTCCCCTGCCAAATGCTCGGGGAAAACGCGGTGGAACGCCTATTTGTTCACCTCAATAGGCGTTCCGATGAGATTTTTCAGACAGGCTTGCCTTCGAAAATCTTCCCGTCGACTTGAACGGCCATGCGACCGCCCGCCAACATTTTTACAAAGATACCCTGAACGTAAATGGAACTTCCGATTGCGATGGTTCTCAACATGTCGGCACCCTTTCATACAGATGTTACAACTCTGCCTCAGGATGGTGCGCATTCGGTTAAAAAATCCGCAACATGCTGAGCGATTGGCGATCACTAGTGCAATTCTGCCACTCTGCGCTAGAGCCAATCACGCAATATTGATATGAGCGGCACGTCTGCCTCGGGCATCGGATAGGCGCGCATTTCGTTCGGGCGCACCCATTTCAGGATCTGCCCCTCGCGCGAAACTGGCGTGCCGCCCCATTTGCGACAGGCGAACAGCGGCATCAGAAGGTGGAAATCACTGTAGCTGTGGCTGGCAAAGGTCAGCGGGGCAAGACAGGATTCCCATGTCTCGATCCCCAGTTCCTCATGCAACTCGCGGATCAGCGCCGCTTCTGGCGTCTCTTCGGGTTCGATCTTGCCGCCCGGAAACTCCCAAAGGCCCGCCATCGGCTTGCCTTCGGGGCGTTGGGTCAAAAGCACGCGGCCATCGATGTCGATCAAGGCCGCGGCGGAAACCAGCACTGTCTTCATCTGGTCAGGACCGGTAATCGGCGTTGATGTCGATATAGCCGTGGGTCAGGTCACAGGTCCAAACGGTGCACTGCCCCTCGCCAAGGCCCAGATCGACGCCGATGGTGATGTTCTGACCCTTCATATGCGCGGCGGCATCCTTTTCGGAGTAGTCGGGGCTGCGCCATCCGTCGCGCGCGACTTCGATATCGCCGAAACGGATCGACAGACGGTCACGGTCCGCCGCGGCCCCGGATTTCCCGATGGCCATGACGACGCGGCCCCAGTTGGGGTCTTCGCCCGCGATCGCGGTCTTGATCAGGGGGGAGTTGGCGATGGCCATGGCGTGGATCTTGGCCTCGTCGTCGTTGGAGGCACCGGTTACCGCCACCTCGACGAATTTCTGCGCGCCTTCGCCGTCTTTGACGACCTGATGTGCGAGGTCCATCATCACGTCCCGCAGCGCCGCGTCAAAGGCTTCATTGCCCGATACGTCGACACCGGAGGCGCCTGTTGCGGCTATGATCAGCGCGTCGGATGTGGAGGTGTCACTGTCGACGGTGATGCAGTTGAACGTTGTCTCGGTATGGGTCGAAAGGCGCTGTTGCAGCTCGTCCGTCGCCAGCACCGCATCGGTAAAGATATAGACCAGCATGGTGGCCATATCGGGCGCGATCATGCCCGACCCTTTGGCGATCCCCGCGATAGAGACGGTTTTGCCATCGATCTCAACCGTGGCGCTGGCCCCTTTGGGGAAAGTGTCCGTCGTCATGATGGCGCGCGCCGCGTCCTCGATGCCCGCGGGGTCAAGCTGGGCATGGAGGTCGCCCAGCACGGCGGTGATGCGTTCATGCGGCAGGGGTTCGCCGATGACACCGGTGGAGGAGGTGAAGACCCGCGCCTGCGGCACGCCGCAGGCCTCAGCAGCCGCGGCGGTGATCGCCTCGACCGCGTCGGTGCCGCCCCGCCCGGTAAAGGCATTGGCGTTGCCCGAGTTCACGACGATGGCGGCGCCCTCATCAGAGGCGCCGCCGATCTTTGCCTGGCAGTCCAGCACCGGGGCCGCGCGGGTGGCAGAGCGCGTGAACGCCCCCGCCACGGCACTGCCCGGTGCCAGCTTCGCCAACATCACATCGGTGCGCCCTTGATAGCGCACGCCAGCGGCGATGGTGGCGAATGTCACGCCGTCGATAACCGGAAGTTCGGGAAAACGGGCCGGGGCGAGCGGCGAGACAGCCAGTGATTTAGCCATGAGTTAGTTCAGCCATTCGATGTTGTTGAGAACGGAAGGGTCGATGCCTTCGGCCGCGCTGCGGTCAACCTCGGCAGAGTCGGTCAGGCTTTCGATCGCCTCTTGCACGTTGGTCTGGCGGATTTGGGTTTCCAGCTCTTCACGCACGTCTTCCAGTGCGGGCGCTTCGGCGGTGCGTGTCTCGTTCAGTTTGATGACATGCCAGCCGAACTGGGTTTCCACCGGTTCCGATACGCTGCCAGCTTCCATGCCAGCGACGGCCTCTTCAAATGCAGGCACCATCATGCCCGGGCCGAACCACCCCAAGGAGCCGCCACCGGGGCCGGAGGGACCGGTCGATTTCTCTTTGGCAAGCTCGGCAAAGTCCGCGCCGCCGTCGAGTTCTGTTTTGATCGCGTCGGCTTCTTCCTTGGTTTCGACAAGGATATGCGAGGCGTTGAACTCGGGCTCAGGCTCTGCGTCGCTGTATTGCGCGTCATAGGCCGCTTGCAGTTCTTCGTCGCTGACCGGCTCTGCCATGACGCCTTCGATCGCCTCACCGGCGGTGAGCGAGCGGGTCTCATTCTCGAGCGACAGGGTCACGCGCGGCGGCAATTCGCCGGTAAAGCTGTCGGCGAGGGCCGTCTGTTGCACAAGCTGGTCCAGCAGGCCTTTGAACAGCACATCCTCGGGCAGTTGTTGGTACTGCTGGGGCAGGCTCGCGCGGGCGACGATCATATGCCCGAGCGTGATTTCAGTGTCGTTGACGGTGGCAACAACCGTGTCGAGACCCGGTTCGTCCTGGGCGGCTACAGGCAGCGCCACAGCGGCGGCAAGCGCCAAAGACGACAGAAATGTGAGGGGTTTTTGCATGGTTGGGTCCAATCGCTTCCTTCGTAGCAGGGCTGCTACATTGACAGTGTATGGCACGCCCCTTACATCGCCTTATGGCGCTGAGAGGCGCGGGCTCATCCACTATCTATGGGCTGCCATGGCGCTCGGCAACCAGATCGGCGCAAGACATCATAACTTCGGCGGGAGATTACATGCTGGGTATCGGAACAATCGCCAAAAAGGTCTTTGGCACGCCAAACGACCGGAAGATCAAGGCGACCCGTCCGCTTGTGGCACGGATCAATGCGCTGGAGCCCGAGTTTGAAAAGCTAAGCGACGACGAGATCAAAGCGCGCACCGCGGAACTGGCCAAACGGGCCGACGGGGGCGAAAGCCTTGACGATCTGCTGCCCGAAGCCTTTGCCAACTGCCGCGAAGCGGCCCGCCGCACCCTTGGCCTGCGCGCCTTCGACACGCAGCTTCTGGGCGGCATCTTCCTGCATCAGGGCAATATCGCCGAGCAGAAGACCGGTGAGGGCAAGACCCTGACCGCGACCTTCGCGGCCTATCTCAACGGTCTGACGCATAAGGGCGTGCATGTGGTGACCGTGAACGAATACCTCGCCAAGCGCGACGCCGAGTGGATGGGCAAGGTGTTCGGCGCGCTCGGTCTGACCACGGGTGTCGCCTATTCCGGCATGCCCGAGGACCAGAAACGCGCGGCCTACGCCTGCGACATCACCTATGCCACTAACAACGAGTTGGGCTTCGACTACCTGCGCGACAACATGAAGTCGAACCTGTCGGACATGCTGCAACGCGGGCATAACTTTGCCATCGTGGACGAAGTCGACAGCATTCTGATCGATGAGGCACGGACACCCCTGATCATCTCCGGCCCGTCGCAGGACCGCTCCGAGATGTACCAGATCATCGACGCGCTGATCCCCTCGCTCACCGAAGAGCATTTCGAGTTGGACGAGAAAACCCGCAACGTCACCTTCACCGACGAGGGCAATGAGTTCCTCGAAGAGCAGCTGCGCGCGCGGGAATTGATCGAAGAGGGGATGACCCTTTACGATCCCGAAAGCACGACCATCGTGCACCACGTCAACCAAGGTCTGCGCGCGCATAAGCTGTTCCAGCGCGACAAGGACTACATCGTGCGCGATGGCGCGGTGACGTTGATCGACGAATTCACCGGCCGCATGATGCCGGGCCGCCGCTTGTCGGACGGTCTGCACCAGGCGATCGAAGCCAAAGAAGGCGTCGACATCCAGCCCGAGAACGTGACCCTCGCAAGCGTCACCTTCCAGAACTACTTCCGCCTTTACGACAAACTGGGCGGCATGACAGGCACGGCCTTGACCGAAGCTGAAGAATTTGCGGAGATCTACGGCCTTGGCGTGGTCGAGGTGCCGACCAACGTGCCAATCGCCCGTGTGGACGAAGACGACGCCGTCTATCGCACCGCGCGAGAGAAATACGAGGCGATGATCGAGCGGGTCAAAGAGGCCCACGCCAAGGGGCAGCCCTGCCTTGTCGGCACCACTTCGATCGAAAAGTCCGAACAGCTCAGCGCCATGCTGACCGCCGCCGGGATCGAGCATAACGTGCTCAACGCGCGCCAGCACGAGCAAGAGGCCCAGATCATTGCCGAGGCGGGCAAGCTGGGCGCCGTGACCATCGCCACCAACATGGCGGGCCGCGGCACCGATATTCAGTTGGGCGGCAACGTCGAGTTGAAAGTCCTCGACGCGCTGGATGCCGATCCTGAGGCCGACCCGGCCAACATCCGCGCCCAGATCGAAGCGCAGCATGCCGAAGAAAAGCAGAAGGTGCTGGAGGCCGGTGGTCTCTACGTTCTGGCTTCCGAGCGTCACGAGAGCCGCCGCATCGACAACCAGTTGCGGGGCCGTTCGGGCCGTCAGGGTGACCCGGGCCGCACCTCTTTCTTCCTGTCGCTCGAAGATGACCTGATGCGCATTTTCGGTTCGGAACGGCTTGAGAAAGTGCTGACGACACTGGGTCTGAAAGATGGCGAAGCCATCGTGCACCCATGGGTCAACAAATCGCTGGAGCGTGCGCAGGCCAAGGTTGAGGGCCGCAACTTCGACATCCGCAAGCAGCTGTTGAAGTTCGACGACGTGATGAACGAGCAGCGCAAGGTGATCTTTGGCCAGCGCCGCGAGATCATGGAGGCGGACAACCTCAATGAGATCGTCACCGATATGCGCGAGCAGGTGATCGACGATCTGATCGACACCTATATGCCGCCCAAGACCTATGCCGATCAGTGGGACACCCAAGGTTTCTATGCCGCGGTGATCGAACAGTTGAACGTCGACGTGCCGATCATCGCATGGTGCGAAGAGGACGGCGTGGATGATGAGGTGATCCGCGAACGTCTGATGAAAGCCACGGATGAGCTAATGGCCAAGAAGGCCGAGGCCTTTGGCGAAGAGAACATGCGCAACATCGAGAAACAGTTGTTGTTGCAGGCCATCGACACCAAATGGCGCGATCACCTGCTGACGCTCGAACATCTGCGTTCGGTCGTGGGCTTCCGCAGCTACGCGCAGCGCGATCCGCTGAACGAGTATAAGAACGAAGCCTTCCAATTGTTCGAGACGATGCTCGACAGTCTGCGGCAGGACGTGACCCAAAAGCTGGGCCAGATCCAACCGATGAGCGAAGAGCAGCGCCGCGAGATGATGCAGGAAATGGCCGCCCGTCAGGCCGCGATGCAAGCTGCGGCGAGCGAGGCGGCGGATGAGGCCTCTGAACAGGCCGAGGCCGCAGCCCCCGGCTTTGACGAGAACGATCCGTCCACATGGGGCAACCCGGGCCGGAACGATCCCTGCCCCTGCGGTTCTGGCAAGAAGTTCAAACACTGCCACGGTCAGATCACCTGAGCGGCGTCACCTTTTCGCCCATAACTTGGCGTTTCAGGGCCATACCCCGGCCCTGATCCGCGCCCATAAAGTCTCTAACGAATCCGTTGAAGGAGACTTGTCATGTGGCGCACGAAAGAAATTCTGACAGCTGTCGGCACTCTGGCCTGTGCGGTGGGCATTGGCTATGTCATGCAAAGCTCCGACACCGCGCAGCAGCGCTATGGCGCGGCTGAGGCGCAGCGCCCGGTGGCCGACAATGGCGCGTTGCTGGAGGTTGAAGGCATCACCCTGACCTCTGCCGCGCTCGACAGTCCCATCGCGCTGCCAAAACTGGATGACCGCGTGGTCAAGGCCGCAGCGCCCCAAAGCCTGCCGCCCGCCCCGGAAACCCACGGCGCCGCGATCCCCGCGACCTGCGATATCATCGCCGAAGCGGATGCCGTCGCCGCCGCGATGGTGAAACTCACCCTCGATGCCGCCTGCCTGCCGAATGAGCGGCTGACCGTGCACCACAACGGCATGATTTTCACCGAAGTGACCGATGACCAAGGGCAGTTGTCCGTCACCGTCCCGGCCTTGGCGGAAGAGGCTGTTTTCATCCTCGCTTTCGGCAACGGTGATGGCGCAGTGGCGCAGACTTCGGTCCCTGAACTCTCTGATTTCAACCGCGTCGTGCTGCAATGGAAAGGCACCGCAGGGTTCGAGCTTCACGCCCGCGAGTTCGGCGCGGATTACGGCGAGGCGGGCCACGTCTGGTCCGGTACGCCGCGCGATATGACCGCCGCGGTGCTGGGCGAAGGGGGCTACATGACCCGCAATGGCGACATTGAGGCTTCTGAGGCGCTGATGGCCGAAGTCTATAGCTTTCCGGTCGCCAAAGCGGGGCAGGAGGGCGATGTCGCGCTCAGCGTGGAGGCTGAGGTGAGCGAGGCGAACTGCGGGCTTGAGATCGAAGCACAGGCGCTGGAACTGCGCGGCGATGATCCGGTGAAAACCCAAAACCTGACCCTCGCCGTGCCGGACTGTGACGCTGTCGGCAACTTTCTGGTGTTGAATAATTTGCTCCAAGACCTGAAAGTCGCGCAGAACTGATTGTGCAACCGGTGGTCTGGAAATTCTCTGACACCATGATCACGCATCCTGGCATTCCCACTTTATGTAGGCCTT
>NZ_JBIFFM010000028.1:0-7775 GCF_043556995.1 Sulfitobacter sp. 1A15106
GCAGCGATCTCCCGGATCTGGTTTTCGGGGTCCTGTTCGACGGTCGATACTCTGGCGTAGGCGAATGTTCTGGTCACAGCATTGCAATTCTGTCCGGAAATGTTGTCCAAAACAATACACCTGTTCGATACAGGTTCAAGATAATTTATGGACAGATCATTACGCCCTGTCCGGAACCGAACCATTTCGGACGGCCCTTACCACATCTGCTGGCGCATCAGGTCGCGATGATCTCCGGATCGAAACCGCTTGTTCACAGCACCCCGTGAGAACTTCCCCTCGACGAACGGCTTGCGTGCCACCATCCGCTCCATCGCGGATTCCACATCGTCGGACATGAAATCAGATACCGGCCGATTGGGGGCGTTCGCTGCTACAACATCTTCGAGGAAACCAACCATGACGTCCATGTCATTCCAGGCATCATAGCCGTCAGCCTCATCCCGCCGTTCAAGATACCCATATACGCCACCGCAATCTTCAGGCGGGCAGGCTCCGGAACCGCCTATGCAGGCCGGATAGGTTTTCTTTGGTGGCGGATTAATCGCTTCAACACGGATTTCGTGTTCCCAGTGATCCCCCATATCGTAAACATAGGAAAATCGTTGGTTCTCGCAGAATCCAAACTGCTGCAAGGATACATCGGGGTTTCCAGCATGCAACTCGAACGAGCCGTACTGTACCGCGTGAACCTCGAAGAGGAACAGATGAATGCCCTCCCAGCCCATCGCAACCTGAAGAATGCCGTGCAGTTCACGCAGTGTCGTCGAATCCGATACCAAAACACGCCGCCAGATCATCGGGCTCAACCCGAGAAGGCGTACCTTTAGCTGATAGATTGGAGAAGCGGATGACATCCAAAATCCTTGCCAGCATCAATCCCAAAATTCAACTGCCCCACACTTTACGGTACTCTCGATGGATGGACCCGCGCGACATTGCCCAGCTTGTCCGCAACAAGACCAGCCTGCCCCTGGCCCTGCACAAAGGCAAGCTCCTGCGCTACGTCAAGAACGATGCGAAAGGATGGCGCGGCGGGCATCACCTCGTCGTCTCCGGCACACGCGGCGGCAAGGGCGTCAGCGCCGTGATCCCCGCGATCCTCGATCACCAGGGACCGGTCGTCGTCCTCGACATCAAGGGCGAGAATTTCGCCGTCACGCGCCGCCACCGCGAAGAGCTCGGGCGCAAGGTAGCCGTTCTCAACCCCTTCGGCCTCGTCGAAGACGGAAAGGATCAGTTCAACCCGCTCGACTACATCCGGCCCCATGAGCTGGCGCGAGACGTTGCCCTGGTTGCGGACGGCCTGGTCAAACCGGAACAAGGCGACGGCGCGCATTTCTCTGAAATGGCCCGCCAGCTGGTCGCGGCGGCGATCGAAGTGATCGTGACGCAGGAAGAACCGAACCGGCGCAATCTGATCGCCGTCGCCGATCTTCTGCTGTCCGCGAACCTCGACGGCACGCTTGAGGCCTGGGCTGAAAATGGCGACCTTGTCGGCCACCGCCCGGCCCAGACCGCCGCCACCATTCTGCGCGCGGGAGACAGAGAACGCGGGTCGATTCAGACAGCGGTCTCAAAAGCTTTTGAGTGGATGCAGTCCGACAACATGCGCCACTTCCTGGCTGGGTCCAGCTTCCGCATGGATGATCTTCTCGATGATCGGGTCGATCTCTTCATCGCGGTGCCCCTCGACCAGGTGGACAAGCAAGCGATCTTCATGCGCCTGTTCATCAACCTTGTCCTGGGCACGGTCGTGCGTCAGGACGGGCGGCGCAAGGTTAAGGCCCCGATCCTGCTGGTTCTCGATGAATTCGTGCGTATGGGCCGCATGGAGCAGATCATGAACATTGCCAACGTCGCCGCAGGAGCCGGTGTGGAAGCGCTGTTCGTCACGCAAGACACGGGTCAGGTCGAAAAGGCCTATGGGCCAAACGATGCCCGTTCGATCTTTGGCTCCTGCATCACCAAGCGCGTCTTCAACCTCAACGACATCGAAACCGCCGAATGGGCAGCGCGCCACCTCGGGGAAAGCACCGTCTATTCTCAGCAAATTCGAGAGGGCAAAGCCCCGAACGAGGGCCGGGATTTTTCCTACTCGGAGCAGCGACAGAAGCTCATGACTGCTGAGCAGATCACTGGCATGAAGGCGGATGATCTGCTGCTGTTGGTGGGCAATCGCAACCCGCTCAAGGCCAAGCAGAATGTGTATTTCAAGAGCAAGATTTACCGTGGACGGTTTGATCAGAATCCGCTGAATTGAGTTGATTTTCCAAGTTATCCACAGGCTTAGTGTGTTAAATATGTGTTAAATATAGTGTTAAGCTGTTTTTGAGGCCTGTTTTACTATTTTGAATCAACGTGTTACGCATTCGATCAGTAACTAAAAACACGAATCTCGGTAACTGAAAACACGAACTTTGGTAACTGAAAACACGAATCTTGACATGGGTAACTGAAAACACGAATGTGCTGCTATGGTAACTGAAAACACGAACCCACTGACACCCCTTTTGCCTGATCGTCACCCTCAGCACGATCTGTTCATCTGTGACGTTGCAGACGCTGTTCTCAAGGACGTCATGCAACATATGGAGCATCCGTTCTACTCACTCTCCAAGAAACCAGAGACTTCTGTGAAGCGTTATAGGAACGGTGATCACTGGTTGGAAATCACGCCGAGTGTCAAAGGGCTGGCAACCATCTATGACAAGGACATCCTGATTTACTGCATCAGTCAGATTATGGCGAAACTTAAACATGGGGAACCGGTCTCGCCTCGCGTTCGTATCAATTCGCACGAACTCCTGATTTTCACGAACCGTGGCACCAGTGGTCGAGAATACATCTCGCTCATGGATGCGCTTGACCGGTTGGAAGGCACGCGGATCAGAACGAACATTGTTTCTGGTGACGAAGAACAGATTGATGGGTTCGGGTTGATAGACGCCTCCTCCATCCGTCGAAAGCAAGGCCTCGACGGTCGTTTGCTCTGGTGTGAGGTCAAGCTGTCGGACTGGGTCTTCAATGCAATCAAAAACGAAGAGGTGCTGACCCTTCACCGCGACTACTTTCGCTTGCGCAAGCCGATTGAACGCCGCGTTTACGAGCTAGCGCGCAAGCACTGTGGCCAGCAAAAAAGCTGGAAGATTACCCTAAAGCACCTGCTTATGAAGTCTGGGTCGCAAAGCCCAGAAAAGCGATTTCGTCAGATGATTAAGCAGCTGGCGGTTCATGATCACCTGCCAGATTATCAAGTGTTCTTCGATGAAGTGGCGGACATGGTGGTTTTTACCAATCGCGGCACGATGACCCCGCCCTCCCTTATCGAAGGGCGTATTCCTCCACTTAAGTCTGAAACCTACGATAGGGCGCGACAGGCCGCGCCTGGTTGGGATGTACGTCACCTGGAAAGTGAGTGGCGTGACTGGATCGTGGAGGCTCCGAGGGATGTGGATGCCGCATTTGTAGGCTTTTGCCGCAAGTGGTTCGAGAAGCGCGGTAGACCATAATCGGATTTAAAACCGGTTATTGATTTAAATCCGGTATCAAATTTTATTCTGGTATTGGAAATTTTACCGGTAAGTGATATGTTTCCGGTAACGAAAATAGTATGAGGCCGAGCAATGCCCGTCATCGTCATGGCAAGCCCCAAAGGGGGCGTCGGAAAATCCACATGTGCTGTAATCCTGGCCACAGAGTTCGCTCGGATGGGAGCTCAAGTGACAGTCTTGGACTGCGACCCCAACAAGTCACTGACCCGATGGGCATCTCACGGACTCCCCAAAGGTGTGACGCTTCATCAGGATATAGGGCGCTCTGAGATAGTGCCGACGATCAGGGCATCAGATGGCGATGGGCAGATCGTGATTGTTGATCTTGAAGGCGTAGCATCGCAGCTTGTCAGCCGCGCTATTTCTCAAGCTGATCTGGTTATCGTTCCTATGCAGCCAACGGCGCTCGACGCGGAGATCGGGTCTGAAGCCTTGGCTTTGATCCGGGAAGAGGAAGAGGCGCTTGGTCGCACAATCCGTCACGCCGTTGTTCTGACCAAAACAAGCGCAGCTGTGAAAAGCCGCGTTCAAAGAGATCTGGAAGAACAGCTGCGCGGGGCAGGGATAGACCTGATCGAACCGTCGCTCGTCGCTCGCGCGGCGTTTTCAGAAATCTTCGCTTATGGCGGTGATCTGACCGCGATGATGAAAGACCCTGACATGGTAACTGGCGGCAAGGTCGATAAGGCCTTGGAGAATGCCAAATACTTTACGGAGGCTGTCTATGAGCGGCTCAAATAGGCTTGCAGGGCTGAAGGCCCGACCAAAAGACACCACGGTTGCCGAGGTCCGCCGTGTCGATGAGGTTGGAGAGGCGAGGGGCTTCCTTGATCGTACCCCACGCAAGAAACCAGGGCGTAAACCAAGCCCACGCACCTATCAGCTGCACCCGAAGGTTTTCCCTGAAGTCGGGGAAGCGATTGCCGCTGAGGCAGAGCGTCTTGGCATCACGCAGGGCCAGCTAATAGAGATGATGTGGGAAGAATATCAAAAGCTTGCGCGCTAACCTTGGGACCATTCAGTAATGGAACCGCAGTTGCGCAATCTCTAGGCTTTGGCGATCGCCAGCTCCACTGACCCGGTAGACCATTCGATCTTCCTGAGAAATTCGCCGCGACCACCAGCCTGTCAAATCGCCCTTCAAAGGTTCCGGCTTGCCGGTTCCCTTGAAGGGGGTCCGCTTGCACTGCTTGATCAGCTCGTTGATCCGGTCGCGTACCTTGTCGTTGGTGTTGACCCAGTATTGATAGTCTTCCCACGCCTGATCGGAAAAAACCAGCTTCACTCGGTCAGCTCACGCTCTTCGCCAGTTCCAGCATCGAGTTGCGCGATCGACGCGCGCAAGCGGGATGCATTTTTCGGTGTGGACAAGAGGTGCAACGTCTCGTTGACGGCGTTCCAAGTGTCCAAGGACACGACCACAACGGACTCGCCCTTCTTGCGCGTCACGACAACTTCCTGCTTGTCGTGGATCGCTCGATCCATGACGCCCTTCAGTTGAGCTCGTGCGTCTGAGTAGGTCATAACATCCATGTCGACTCTCCTTTGCTTTCCTCTATATGTACAACATTAAGTACAAGTAAAGGGGTGGTACGAAGGCGGCAGTCAATTTCATGGAGAATTTACGAGAGAGAAAGGGCTCACATGAATGACATCGTTACCCGCCCCGCAGAGGAAATGTCTCGCGAAGAACTTTACGAACTGGTCTGGCAGACCCCCATGAGCAAGCTTGGTGCCCAACTCGCGACGAACGGGCCAGGCTTGGCCGCTCTTTGTCGAAAGCGCCAAATCCCTACGCCACCCTTGGGCTACTGGCAGAAAAAGGCCGTTGGCCGTGCTCCTGAAATGCCTCCTTTGCCGTCATTCGAACCGCCCCAAAAGACCTCCCCTTCAATCAAGCCAGCGCGGGGCAGTGGTAGACCGCTAGTACCTGCGTCCGTCCCATCTCGCGACGCTGAGTCCGTTGCGGAACTAACACCCTTCGATGAAAACGACGAAAGCCTTGACCATATGCGAGCGCTGCACCCGAAGGTGAAGGCATGGGTCGCAGAGCACCGTCAGCTACAGGAGAGCCGTCGAGCGGAAAACCGGCAACGGTCGCGCGACTTTTGGGGAGGATCACTTCGTCATATCAGCGACCTCACTGCGCGTGACCGATATCGCTTCAGGGTGACAAGCACCCTGTTTCGCGCGATCGAGAAGCAAGGAGAGTACCGCAAAGTGTGGGGCAACTACGCCGCAAATTTGTCATTTTCGCCCGATTTCATGCCTGGATACCATTGTTCGAACTTGGATCGGAGTGTGCCGTCAAGGGTTCGGGTACGAGTTTGCAGCATGAGGTGGGCACCTTGCTTTGACCATCGCATCTGCTGGCGTTTTCCGAAGCGCTTGCCGACCACGGTATTGACGGTGCTTTCGACGAAGCCAGTGGAAACGCGCTCGCCATAGCGCCGCCGTTCCGCATAGTTCGGAATCATATCCTTGTTATTCGCGATATAGGTTTCGAACTCAGCAGCGGCTTTGCGCAGCGCTTTGATGCTGGCGTAGTCCGTTTCGATTCCGTCCAAGTCCATGACGAGGTCCTCAATCACCGTCTGGCCGTCATGCAGGTTACCGTTCCAGAGGAAACCTTTGATCTGACGAAGTAATCTGGATAGCTTTTCCGCGGCCTCTTCGTTGTGATGCGCCAACCCTTTCACATATTGGTGCATGACAGTGAGGCGCATGGTGATGTGGAACCAGTCGAGGATATGTTCCGAGGCAGGAGCCATACGCAGGGCCATATTGATGACCGTGTCCCCTCCATCAGTCATAAATGTTACCGGCTGGTTTTCCTGCCAACCCTGGTCCTTCAGAACCTCATGAAGTCGCCGCTTGGGCTTGTCATCATGACTTTGGACAAGTCCAAGATAACGGCTCGGGCGATCTGTGGGAATGGATTTGCCGACAGTGACCTCGAAATGCGACTGACCGGCGTCGCGGGACCGGACATATCCGCCATCGATGCCGACCGTGATCGGTCCTTCTGGGTTTGGCATTTGCTCCCGTTGGCAAGCGCTGGTCTCAATGAAGCTGAACCGTTCTTCGGCCAACTCGGTTTCCATCCGCGCCGCCACGCGTCCCAAGTGTCGGCGGATGGTATCCGGGTTCAGCTTCAGATCGATAGGTAGCACGTCTTTCAGAAGGTCCGCTGTGACCCCGAACGATACCAGCGAGGCCCATTTCGTTTCCAGCCAGAGCAGCTCCGGTGCGACGTGTTTGGGCAGAAGATCGGTCAATGGGCTTAAGGTTTTAGCCGGGCCATCGTGGCACTGACAATGGTAAAAACGCGGGCTCGGGACGGTGACATCTCCAAAGACAGTGCGATACCGGATATGGCCACGCGCCTTTCCGCGCAGCTTTCGCCCGCAGCACGGACAACAGGTGCGCGTCGCACCGTAAGCCACGCATTGCGCGGATACGATTTCCTGCTGCAGTTTCAGGAGCAGTTCCTTGCTCTCACCGATCGACAGCCCAATTTCGCCAATAGCGTCAGTGTTTTTGGTAAGTGTGGCGATTTTCTCCGTATGGGCTGTGCCGTCCGGCCCGGTGATTTTAACCTTAATCTCGATATTCATTTGATGTCCTGTCTACTCGTTTTTATGTCGTCTGCGCGTCTCTTGCACGCATGATGGTTTGTCTGCTGGTCCCCATGTCGCGGGCGATGGCAGAGACGGTTTCGCCTTTCGCGATCCGCTCCCGTACCTGTGCTTGTTGATCAGCTGTCAGCGCCGCCGGTCGCCCGAGCGGTTTGCCTTGCGCTTTGGCACGGGCGAGGCCGGATTGGGTGCGTTCGATGAGAAGATCGCGCTCAAATTGTGCGACGGCGTTGATCACCCCCATGGTCAGCTTCCCTGCCGAACTGGTCAGATCGACGCCGCCAAGGGCTAGGCAATGGACACGAATGCCCAGCTTTTCCAGCTTGGCTACGGTGGTGCTGACATCAATGGCATCACGCCCCAATCGATCCAGTTTGGTCACGACAAGAACATCGCCACGCTCCATCTTGTCCAGAAGGCGCGCAAATCCCTTCCGCTGTGCGATGGCCTGTGAGCCGGAAACCGTTTCGGTAATGATCCGGTGTGGCTCCACCGCAAATCCTGCGGCAGCGATCTCCCGGATCTGGTTTTCGGGGTCCTGTTCGACGGTCGATACTCTGGCGTAGGCGAATGTTCTGGTCAC
>NZ_JBIFFM010000029.1:0-4594 GCF_043556995.1 Sulfitobacter sp. 1A15106
TGCTCGGGGCTGCGCGGGCAAGAGCAAGACTGATGGGTGAATCAATTCGTCGCACCAAACTTATGGGTAACTGCAAGAAACGTCGAACGGTTACAGTTCGAGGACGGCTATCTTGCCTTCGACACGGATGGGAATGCCGGGACCACATATAGGCTTTACCAAGCGGCCTTTGATCGCGCCCCTGATCCTGAAGGCCTTGGCTTCTGGGTCCGGCATTTTGATACCGGCATGGTCACTCACCAGGAAATGGCAGGCCACTTTATTCGCTCCGAAGAGTTCGAGACCAAGTATGGCGGCGCGGCAAGCGTGGATAACGACGCCTTCCTGACGCTGCTGTATAATAACATTCTCGACCGCGACCCGGATCAACCAGGCTTTGATTTTTGGCAAGACCAGCAAGAGAATGGCCTAAGCCGCTCTGAAATGCTGCAGTACTTCTCGGAGTCACAAGAGAACATCACCAAAGTAGCCGCAGCCGTCGATGACGGCATCTGGTATGTCTGAGCCTCCTTTCTCGGCATCCCACACAGCCCCAGTTAGAAAGATGTTAATATGTTTACCTTCTCGTGCCGACGGCCTGAGCAGGTTCGCAATGCCGCCGCTGCCAAGACAAGAGCATTAGAACGTTCCACAACTGCAGCCCCCAATTGAAGCGCTCGGAAAGATGTTCTTGCCACATCTGCCCCACCAGTAAGGCATCCAGAAGCCCGCTCTCCCTCACATGCTGCGACGCAAGTAGGTCTTCCGCCCAATCCCGCAGCGGTCCGCGCAGCCACACCCCCACCGGCACCTCAAACCCCATCTTAGGCCGCTCAATCAATTCTGCTGGAACGTAGCGGTAGAGAACCTGACGCAGCGCCCATTTTGAGCTGGCCCCGCGCAGCTTCATTTCTAGCGGCAGGCGACCGGCAAAGGCGACCACCCGATGGTCCAAAAGCGGCGCTCTGGTTTCCAAAGACACATGCATCGCTGCGCGGTCCACCTTAGTCAATATCCCATCAGGGAGATAAGTTAGCTGATCCAACAGCATCATGCGCTCAGCATCGCTTTCACCTCGGCGCGGCGGGGCCAGGCCCGCCAAGACACTCTGCGGCTCGCCCCCGTCATTGACCACTTCCTCGGGCCAACGCCAGCGCGACACCAGCTTGTGGTGAAGCTCTTCAATGGATCCGCTTGCCGCGTAATCCGCAATACGGTGCATCCACTGTCCGTTTGGCTCTTTCCCCACGGGCACCTTGCGCAGCGGTGCCAACATCTTATCCCATACCCCCGCAGGCACCGCCCGCGCGGCCCCCGCCGCTATCCTGCGCAGCGATTTGGGCACGCCTTCCAAACGCTGCATCAACCCAGCCCCTTGCCGGTAGCGATCATAGCCGCAGAACAACTCATCTCCGCCATCCCCCGACAGCGCGACCTTAATACTGCCTTTGGCGAGTTTAGAGACCAAGAAGGTAGGAATTTGCGAGGCATCTGCGAAAGGCTCGTCATAAATGTCAGGCAGCATGGGCACGACGTCTCGCAGGGTTCCATCCTCGACGTAAAGCTCCGTATGCTGAGTGCCCAGATGTTCGGCCACACGCGCGGCAAACGCAGCCTCATTATAGCGTGGCTCGCGGAACCCCATCGTGAAGGTTTGAATGGGTCGCTCTGACTGGGCTTGCATGAGACCCACGATGAGCGAGGAATCAATTCCGCCAGACAAGAAAGCCCCCAGCGGGACATCCGCCAGCATCTGGCAACTGACAGCATCGCGCAAAAGCGCATCCAACGCATCAATCGTCTCGCGGGGGTCTTCTTCTCGTTTCGGCTGATGTGCTGCCTCAATGGCCGACCAGTAAGGCGTCACCGCAACTTCAGGGGAATCAAGAGACACTTGCGCCAAACACCCAGGCGTTAGACGAAAGAGCCCTGCGTAGATCGCCGGCGCTCCGCTCACATGCCCATAGCGCATAAATTGCGCGACCGCGTTTCGGTCGACCTCGGCGCCACAGGAGGGATGAGCTTGCAGCGCGCGCAGCTCCGAGCCGAAAAGGAAGGTTCTATGCGCCCCCTCTCCTTGCCAACCATAATAAAGCGGCTTCTCTCCCATGCGGTCTCGGCCCAGAACCAGCTTGCGGGTCTTGCGATCCCAGACGGCAAAGGCAAACATACCAATGGCGCGCGAGACCGTGGCAGCCACCCCCCAGGCATCAAATCCCGCGACCAAGGTCTCCGTGTCAGAATGGCCCCGCCAACCCGGTGCATGGCCGCCTTGTTCAAGCGCCCCCCGCAAGTCCTGATGGTTGTAGATCTCTCCGTTGAACACGAGGACATAGCGTCCTGACTTAGACGCCATCGGTTGATGTCCCGCCGGGGTCAAATCAACGATCGATAATCTGGCATGGCCCAGCCCAATTCCCGCGGCGGCGTCCACCCATAGTCCGCTTGAATCGGGCCCGCGGTGGGTGAGACGCTCTATCATGGCCGCCAAACGACGTTCGCCCTCAGCATTCGGGGGGCCGAGAAAGCCTGCTAATCCACACATACCTGCGTGTGCCTCATCTCTTTGTTATTGTTCCGCCGCGGTCTGCGGTTGCACAGCCCAATACGGTTCTTGCCGTGCTTCGATTGCCGCGATCGTCTTTGATTTACCCTGTCGCAACGCTTGGCGTTGATACGCACGGATAAAATCGCGCAGCGCGGGATCATCCAACTGGCGCGCCCCTGTCCACCAAGCCCGTGCATATCCATAAAGCATAGCAGCACCCCCCACGACATAGGGCGGCCGCGTCATCCGAAACAGCGCCGTAGCCGCAAAATAGAGCGGATCAGACCCCATGAAATGTTGCCCAAACCCATGCCGGGCTCGGCCCGTCAGGATGTTGTGCTCGCTCGAGCCCATCGGCCGCAGGTGATGAAATTGCAAATCAGGCTCATCCCAGCTGCGCACCACCCATCCGCGCTGGCGCGCCTTATGGCAGTCGATCCCGTCCCACATGACTTCAGAAACAAACCCGCCGATGTCTTCAAAGCAGCTGATCCGGTAGAACTTTGTCATCCCCACGGACATCTCGTCACCGCATTTTTCGCTGACCCAAGCACCCCCCTTACCCCGATAATAAGGCTTGCCGCTGGCGCTGCCCAAACGCGGGTTCGCCTGCATCCGGTCCATCAAAATCTCAAAATACCGCGGCGGCAGATCAAGATCGACATCAAGCTTGCAGAGGAAATCATAATCTTCCAGCCGCAGCGCTGCGAGGCCTACGTAGAAAGCCTCAATCACACCCGGCCCCACAGCCCGGTGTCCCCGATCCGATTTTGCGACGACCTTGATCCAATCGTGCTGCGCCGCATAGCGCGCCAGAATGTCCGCCGTCCCATCCGTGGATCCGTCGTCCACAATGATCCACTGGGCGGGGCGCTCAGACTGCGCAATCACGCTGTCTAAAGTTCGTTCGATGAACTTTGCTTCGTTACGGCAAGGAGAGATCAAAACATATCGGCGGTCGGTGTCACCCATGAGATTAAAACTTTCTCAAAAAATAAGTTTTTGCTGGGACACCGAAATCCAACCCTTAAATGCGGGTGATCGCACCTCGCAGGATCAGCGCGCATCTCACCAAATACTCGCTCATTCACATAATATTGTGATACTGGCCAATAACACGCCCAGATAGCAAGAATTCAATTGCAGCCATGTCTATTAACTGCCTCTCCTACGGGTGGAGGCCGCGTCTAGAGAGAGACCATCGGTGCGAAGTATCGCCTTACCCAGACAGCGATGCCGTTTGCGAGGCTGGCCGAATTAAAGAGCCTACCAACAACCTATTGACCCGGGCACCACCTTGATGCTTACCTTAGATGGTCTAAGTCTTAGACTATTAAGTCTAATAGGTGAACCATGCAAATGAATGTCGCAGAGGCGAAGTCTAAGCTTTCTGAGCTTCTGGCCGCCGTGGATGCCGGAGAAGATGTCGTGATTGCGCGCGGTGGCGTGCCAGCCGCGCGTTTGGTCCCAGTAACGTCATCGCACCTGCGGTTTGGGCCCCTGGCCGGTTTAGTGCCCGAAGATAGTGCACCCGACTTCATGGAGCCTATGAGCGCCGCCGAACTCGCGGAGTGGGGCGAGTGAGCCGTGAGATCGTTATCGACACTCAAGTCCTTGCTTGGTGGCTGATCGGTTCTCATCGGATCACGACGGAGATTCGACGCGTGCTAGAGGATGCGCTGGCGGTTTACGTCCCGCCATGCTCCCTTCAAGAAATAACACTGAAGGTCAGAAAGGGTCGGTGGCCGGCGATGGAACCATACGCTCCGCACCTTGATCGTATCTGTGTAACGAATGGGTTTAAGATCGCGCCCTATACGGCACGGATGGCCATCCTTGCAGGTTCTATGGAGTGGGACCATCCAGACCCGTTCGACCGAATGATCGGAGTGACCGCATTTGAGATGGGCATGGCGCTCGTGTCGAGCGACGAAGCATTTGACATGCTCGAGCGGATCCAGGATGGCGCGGCCGGATTTGGGACCATTCCTTTGCATAGAATACGTCGGCCATCGTAATTTTCCTCAGGTAATGCTTCTCATAGACTTCAGTGATGATCGCAGAATA
>NZ_JBIFFM010000030.1:0-4254 GCF_043556995.1 Sulfitobacter sp. 1A15106
TTTGCATAGAATACGTCGGCCATCGTAATTTTCCTCAGGTAATGCTTCTCATAGACTTCAGTGATGATCGCAGAATAAAGCCTGCTACGACCCATCATGGGCCGTACCCGCGCCGCCGCAGCTTTGCGCGTAAAGATCCCCTAGCGTTCATAAGCTGGGCGCGAACGCGGTGTGGCTCTCGTCGAGAGGCTGCAGTGCGCCGGGCGAGACATGCAGTTGTTCGCAGATAGCTTGTAGGAAGGTCTCATAGTCTTCCTGAGAAAGGTCTCCTCTGCCAGTGATCTCTCCGCTTCGCGCAAAGACGATCTCCCAAGTCGACCCGCCCACATTGAAGCTCCTTTCATGATCCATGCCGATTGCAATGTTGCGCTGCGCAAAGACAGACCGCGCCGCACCCCGCAGCGCTCGGATCACATCTATGGCCCGAAGGCATCCTGAGAGAGTTGCGTCCTGATCCAAGCGATATCCTGGGAGATCGCCTTCAGCTCCTGCCCTGTCACAGAGGTGCTCGCTTTGAGCGCCTGAGCTGCCGTTTCGAGGGCGCGGCTGTGCCGCGCCATCTCGAGGCGAATGCCGCTCAGTTCCGAGACCAAAGCCGTGACCTCCCCGGCCACCTCCCGCTCGGCGTGCTGGCCCAGAACCTGCTGAAGAAGAATGCAAAGGTCTTTCATCAAGACCTCCAAGGGGACCGTGGGGTGAGATGTTTTCGTCATAAGAGAGGGTCTCCAGTCGGGTTGTGATGCGGCGTAAAGCCCGTCGGTCAAAGGCGGCAATGCAGGTCCCGACCAGGCTAAGGGCCGTGGTCCGTACCAAGTGCTCGCGCAGCCGGCGCAGCTCTGCCGCGAAACGCCGCGCGAGGGTGGCAAAGCGCTGCGGTGCTTGCATGGGCTTGGGCTTGTCGGGGTGGCATGAAGGCAAGGCGAGCTGCGGCGTCTGGACCCGGTCTTGCCAGTTGGGCTCCGTCAGGGCCCAAGCATCTTTTGCGTAGCGAGAGGTATTCCAAGCCGCGCGGTGGTGCCAATACTCCGACAGGGTCCTTTTCGGATAAGGCCGGAGCAAAGCTCTCTCCGCTGCGGTACCTGTCCCTAGGCATGTACCGTGCAACACAAGCGGATGCGGGTCTGTTTCTGAGACCAAAGCGAGGGCGCCCCCTGGCCTCGGCTCAGGGCGATACTTCACCGCGGCCGCCACCTTTGTCATCAAAGGCAAGAACCCCGCCCGGTCCCGGCCTTGGCGGGAGGCTGCGATCCTCTTGGCGCCCTGCAACATGAAGAGCTTTGGCGTTGCCGTGGTGAACTGCACGTTATGCCGCAACGCGGCCGCCACCCGTTTTTCCAGCCAGTCCGGCCCTGCAACTGCGCGCGCTTTGTGGGACGCTCGAGGGTTCTCCCAGCCAAAGGCATCGTTCAGGAAATCGCCCAATGCATCCCACGCATTTCGGCTCCCCTTCATCGGCGGATACGGGTTATAGCTGCGCAGCTCTCTGGCGGGCGTCCAGACAAAACGCGGCATCGCAATATTGACCTCCAACCGCCCAGTGTGCGTATGGGTGCCCGCAAAAACCGGCGGACGGTTTGGCTCAGGAACCCCGGCAAAGGCCACCTCCAAGAACAGATCGATGGCTGCCGCCACCGGGTCGCGCGCAGCGCGCTCTCCTGCGTTGAAAGCTGCGACATCAATATCCGAGGCCGCAAAGGACAGGGTCGCCACGCGGTATTTTTTCTCGAACCGCAGGGCGGAGATCGCGCTCTGTACGATGCTGGGCTGGCCCAGTAGAAGTTCAGGAGCAGGCTCTCTGACCTCCCAAACCCGGGTCTTTCCAACGGCCTTCAAGACCTTACTGTCAAGCAAATAGGCACTGGGCTGATGCAAGTTTGCAGAAGCCTGGTGAGGCGACCAACCGATCAGCATGCGGATGTCCGGGCATCAAAGGGAACCGGGGCCAACAGTACAAAAAGCTGCTCGATCCGTTGCAAACGCGCCAAGATCACCAAACCGTCCCCCTCTGCGGGTGCCTGCTGCTGCGCGATCTCTTCCAACAAAGCCAAGGCCTCTTCGAGCAGTCCGACCATCTGCAGGACCTGCACCGGCGAGGTCCCTGCCCTAGCACCAAGCCCTACATGCCTCAGGTAATCCGACAGGCTGCGACCGGCGGCGGCCGCCTTTTGCATCAGGGCCTCTTTCTCTGCCGAAGATACATTGACCTTCAGCTGCTCAGACCTGCTGGCTTTGTTAAGGGGCGACATGGCGGTACTCTCTCATTGGGCCCTGCCGGGGGGCCTTGATCGTCGGCATGTCTCAAAGACTATGTTCTGGTAAAACTGATCCAAAGAAGAAGGCTGGGCCGCAGGCCGAAGACATGTGGATAACTTGCGCCCAAGGCCTCTCTGGATAGGCCCGATCAGCGCGCCCCACCCGCGGCTCCTAGCGGACCTGTGGCTTGGCATTGGTCAGGAAAAATCCCGGACAAGGGACAGCTCAAAGCGAACCCTTTGAAAGATCCCCCGTCTCTCAAAGCTCTTATATAGAAGGCGCAAGCCGCCCATCATTGGACAGCATGAGCGGGCAAACTCAGGTCAAAGCCCCTCAGGAACTTCTCTTGGAAATCCCCCTCAGAGAGCGCGGTCGCGCGCCCGGACAGAGAAACCGTTTGCTCTTCCAACGCGCGCGCAGAGGAGCGCCGGTGTACCGCATAAAAACGAACGCTCGGCGCGCAGGTTCGCCGCAGGCGGGGCGAGGTTCATAAAGTTTTTGGCAGCAGGTCGATGCTCTCAGCTAGGACTTGCGCAATATCAAGACACCGCCCAACAAGATCAATAGAGGCCCCGTCATCTCCAAAATCCAGTTCACCCGAACGGCGTGGAACTCCATATTGATCAGCCGATCCATGTGATGGAACCCGGCCGCCCGCATGCCCACAAACCCCAACACAAACACCAGACCCGTGAGCGCAAGGCCATTGCGGCGCATCGTGCCGCGTAGGGTGATAGAGGCTGCCGCGAAGAGGATCAGGATCGATATAAGAACTGTCAAAAGGAATCCGATCTGCACTGGACGTCGGGTCTCATACCAACCTTGAAGCTGTGCCATGCAGCGGGCGGCATCGGTCAGCAAGGTCTGCAAATCCAATTGTTTGTTGACCGCCAAAAGCAGCAAGATCAGGCCCAAAATCCCCCAGAACGCCTGCTCCCTTCCTCTCGAAGGCTCCGGAAAGACGGCCCCAACGGCCACCCGCAAAGACAGCAGCCCTGCGCTTATGTAGATCGCCACGATCATCCAGCCGCCCCAGCCTGGGTCGCCAATGCCAATCTGCCAGCTGTCCCAGGTGCAAGACCAGATCGTCTGCATCAAATTACTGTCCTATGTCAAAAAGAGCGGTCGAAAATCCTACACGTTCCAGCTTTGCATCGAGCGGCTGAGCGAACGCCTAACAGATGCAATACGCATAGTGTTGTTAAATCACCTGAGGCCATTCTAGGGCAAATGATGAGAACCGATAGGTACTTTCGCCATGACAGGGATGGCAATGGACGCGCGGCTGCACCGCTCGGCAAAAGCCGGCAGGGGCTCTTGCCCATCAAGACCGCCCTGCATCTCCCAAACTTGGATCACAGCACGATCAGAATGGCCCGGTCCCGCCACATTAACTGGCGGTGTTCTAAAATACTGCGCAGACTGCCCGCGCCACCGACGTCCTGCTCCAGATCAACGCCAGGCAAAACCGTCACCTTGGCATAGACCCTGCCCCTCAACTGAGAGATATGCGGCGTCACCACGCGGACAGGGGCGTCCGGCGCGAGCGTCTGACGGATGCGTTGTGCTTGGTTCTCGCTGGGGCAAATGATCAATTCCGGGAGATACCGAAGCTCGCGCTCAGGCTTTGCCCATCCAAAATAGAGCTTACCTAGCCGGATCATAACGTCTGCCTCTTTGGGTATGCCCCAGGAAACCTTTGTCTTGCGCTCCTAGATGCGCAGGCCTGCCCGGTCCGCACACCAAACTTATAGAGCGGCGACTACGAACACCGCGGCAATCGAGCTATATGCAATCATGAGGATGAGATCACTTTTCCAGTACCGTGTCATTTTTGGCTCCAATGGCTGATTTATGAGCTCATTGTTCACCACAATAATGGCGGCAATTCGCAGGAATGAGGGCAATAACGTGCGCACCGTACCGCCCGCCCCATGCGTCATGCGAAAATCGTTCCGGGCATGAGGGCTGCTACGCCCTTTTCTGCT
The DNA here is from genome assembly GCF_043556995.1 of Sulfitobacter sp. 1A15106. Lineage (NCBI taxonomy): Bacteria > Pseudomonadati > Pseudomonadota > Alphaproteobacteria > Rhodobacterales > Roseobacteraceae > Sulfitobacter > Sulfitobacter sp. 1A15106. Next base: position 4,242 of record NZ_JBIFFM010000030.1, read on the forward strand.
CAAGCGGCACCAG